>JBKPAF010000086.1:0-8131 GCA_046726275.1 Actinomycetota bacterium | reverse complement strand
GGCGGATTGCCGAGCGCCACACAGTTGCCTGCTTCCCCCAGTGAGGGCGCCCCGACCCCGCCGACGGAGCAACCCCCAGTCACGCCTTCGGAGACCGCGGAGCCCTCGCCGACCCGGACGCTGACCCCCTCGCCGTCGCCGGCCCCGTCGCCCAGCCCGACCCAGTCGCCCGAGCCCCACCCGAGCCCAAGCCCATCTCCGATCCCGACCCAGACTGCCACCACCTCCCCGCCGGTAGCAGCAACGTCGCCGGCCGCAGCCACAAGCAGCGGCCTGCAGTGGCTCTGGATCGTGCTCGCGGTGGCCGTTGTGGCCCTGGTCGCTGCTCTGGTGGCCAGATCGAGGTCACGCGGGAGGGCCGTGAGCGATTGGCGATCGCGGGCACGCGATCCATACGCTCAAGGAATCGTCCTGCGCGACAGGTTGGCGGCCGAACTTGCCGGCCCGGAGGTGTCGGGGGTCGCGATCGGCCAGATCCTGGCTGATTTGGACCAGGTCTCAGAGAAGCTGAACTCACTCACAGTGGACGCTCCAGACGATCAGATGCGCCAGGCTCTTGGCGAGTTGCTGATGACTCTCGGAACACTGAGGTCGGCGCTCGAGCAGGTCAAACAAGGCGGAGACCCGGCGACCGTGCAGGCCGCTTCCACGCTGGCTCGAGGGCGGCTGTCAGACTTCGAAACCGCGCTGCCCTCATTCCGCGCAGCGGTGTGGCCCCAATCGTCCGCAGGTTAGCCTGCAGGGCCGACTGCAGCCCTCTACCGAAGGCGAGCGATTCGCACAGTCACCGAAACCATTCGCGCAGCGGAGGGGTCGAACCGAGGGACGAGAAGTCGCCGCGCTCCGAAATGTCCCGGGCCGCGGAAATCATCGCGTTGATCGCGGTCCACGTGAGGGCGCCGCCGACGCTGATCCGCTGGGCCCCGGCGGCCACGATCTGAGCCATCGACAATTGCGGCCGCGCCAGGACGTTGACCGGCTTCGAAACGGCCTCACAGACCGCACGGATCTCCTCCGGCGTTTCCAGCCCTGGTGCGTAGAGCACGTCGGCCCCCACTGCCTCGAATGCCTGCAGCCGGGCGATAGTGTCATCGAGATCCGGGTTGCCGCGGATGTGATTATCCGCCCGCGCCGTGAGGGTAAAAGGGAAAGGGAGCCCCCGCGCCGCCTCCACCGCGGCGGCGATCCGCTCGACGGCATGATGGAGGGCGTAGATCCGCCCTCCGCGATCGTAGTCCTCGATCGAGGCGGAGACGGCGCCCGCCTCGGCGACTCGGGTGATCGCCAGCGCGGCACTCCCCGGATCAGGACCGTAGCCGTTCTCGAGATCGACCGACACTGGGAGGTCTGTGGCGCGGTCCAGCGCGGCGGCGTGCCGAAGCACCTCGTCGATCGTCACGTCGCCGTCCAGACGCCCCAGCGTGAAGGCGAAGCCAGAGCTGGTGCTCGCCAGGGCCCGGAAGCCAAGTGCGGCGAGGACGCGAGCCGACCCCGGATCCCACGGATTGGGGATCACGAACGGGTCGCCTTCGTGTAGGGCTCGAAACGCTGCCGCCTTCCGTTCCTGCCTCGTCATGCGAGAACCTCCACGAGACCTCGCCCCGTCGCGGAACACCATGCTGCCTCGAACGCCGCCGCCGTGTCGATTTGGCTGACGCTCGTTCGACGTGTAAGTAGAGGAAAGTGACCTGTTCAGAGCCTCGGCTCAGGACCCTCTGACCGGAAGGAGGCAAGCGATGCGAGTAGTAGTGCTGGTGAAGGCCAACGAGGACTCCGAGGCGGGCATCCTGCCCGACGAGAAGATGCTCTCCGAGATGACGAGCTTCAACGAGGAACTGGTGAAGGCGGGCGTAATGCTGGCGGGCGAAGGACTTCACCCCAGCTCGAAGGGCGCCCGCGTCCGGTTCGAGGACGGCAAGCCAACTGTGATCGACGGACCGTTCACCGAGTCGAAGGAACTGGTAGCCGGGTTCTGGCTGTGGCAGGTTCGGTCGCTGGACGAGGCCATCGAATGGCTGAAGCGGGCCCCATTCGAGGGAGGCGAGGTGGAGATCCGGCCCGTGTTCGAGGTCGAGGACTTCGGCGAGAACCTCACGCCCGAGCTCAAGGAGAAGAACGAGCAACTCCGGAAGCAGGTGTCCGACACGGCGAGCCGGTAGCCTGCCCGGTATGTCGCCCGGCCGACGATCCAGCGAACAGATCGGGTCGCCGGCCGTGACGGCGAACGGCGCCCGGCGCGCCATCGACGCAGTCTGGAGGATCGAATCCCCCAAGCTGATCGCCGGCCTTGCGCGGATGGTGGGCGATGTCGGGCTTGCCGAGGACTTCGCCCAGGACGCCCTCGTGGCTGCCCTCGAGCAGTGGCCAGAGTCCGGCGTCCCCGACAACCCGGCTGCGTGGCTCATGGCCATCGGGAAGCGGAGGGCCATCGACCACTTTCGGCGGACGGCGATGGCCGAGCGCAAGCACGAGCAGCTCGGCCGAGGGCTCGAATTGGCCGGACAGGAGGTCGAGCCGGACCTCGAGGCAGGAATCGACGACATCGGCGACGACCTTCTCCGGCTGGTGTTCGTCTGCTGCCACCCCGTGCTCTCGAAGGAGGCCCGGGTGGCGCTCACCCTCCGATTGCTGGGAGGCCTGACCACCGAGGAGATCGCCCGGGCATTCCTGGTCCCCGAGTCGACGGTGGCC
This sequence comes from Actinomycetota bacterium, assembly GCA_046726275.1. Taxonomy (GTDB): domain Bacteria; phylum Actinomycetota; class UBA4738; order UBA4738; family UBA4738; genus DASXTW01. The sequence continues at coordinate 5,440 of JBKPAF010000086.1, read as the reverse complement.
CAGCGGATCGTCCGGGCGAAGCGAACGCTGGCCGAGGCGCAGGTCCCGTTCGAAGTCCCGGCCGGGGGCGATCGCGCCGCTCGTCTTTCGTCGGTCCTCGAGGTGATCTACCTGGTCTTCAACGAGGGCTACTCCGCAACCGCTGGCGAGGAATGGGTCAGGCCCGCGCTGTGCGAGGAGGCGTTGCGACTCGGTCGCGTCCTGGCCGGACTGGCGCCCAAAGAACCGGAGGTCCATGGGCTGGTCGCGCTCATGGAGATCCAGGCGTCGCGGCTGAGGGCGCGAACCGATCCCTCCCGGAGGCCCATCCTGCTGTTGGATCAGGATCGCGCCAAATGGGACCAACTCCTGATCGGCCGGGGCCTCGCCGCGCTGAAACGAGCCGAACAGCCCGGCGGCACCCTTGGCCCCTACACCTTGCAAGCGGCGATCGCCGCCTGCCATGCGCGCGCCCGGACCGCCGATGAGACCGACTGGGAACGCATCGTGGCCCTCTACGACGCGCTGGCGCAGGTCATGCCCTCGCCGGTGGTCGAGCTGAACCGGGCTGTGGCGGTGGGGATGGCGTTCGGTCCCCAGGCGGGGCTGGAGCTGGTGGACGAGCTGGTCTTGGAGGGGTCGCTCGAGGGCTATCACTTTTTGCCGAGCGTTCGCGGGGATCTGCTCGCCAAGGTCGGCCGGCACGAGGAGGCCCGCGGGGAGTTCGAGCGGGCCGCCTCGCTCACGTCGAACGCTCGGGTACGCGACTTGTTACTGGCACGCGCCAGACCTGATCCTCGAGCCCAGAGCTAGGTTCGCGGGCCACTCCGCGGCTATCCTCTCGTCTCGGACCGAGCACCCTAGCCAACGCGGATAATGAAGCGCATGCCAGCGACCGCTCGCCGAGAGAGCCGCCGGTTGCGGGCGAGCCCCGAGGCAGCCCGACGCTTCCTGGTCACACGCCACTTCCTGGCACCCTCGCGCTCGCTCCAAGGTGGCCCCGACGCCGTACGCGAGGTTTTCCGCCGGCTCGGCTCGATCCAGTTCGACCCGCTCGCCGTCGCGGGCCGGAACCACGACCTGGTGCTGCACGCCCGCGTCGCCGATTACGACCCGAAATGGTGCGCGGAGCTCCTGTACAAGAACCGCGAGCTATTCGAGGCATACAACAAGGCACTCTGTCTGCTGCCGACCAGCGAGCTTCCCTGGTACCGGGTGTCGTGGACCCAGACAGTGCAGGCGCCGCTCATCCTCGCTGAGAACGCCGAGGTGGCCCGGCGAGTGCTCGAGCGGATCCGCGCCGAAGGGCCGCTCTCCTCGCTCGACTTCGAGCGTGGCGCGACCATAGATTGGTGGTTGGGGCCGTCCAGCGTTGCACGCCTCGTGCTGGAGTCGTATGCGGCCACCGGCGTGCTCGGTCTGGCGCGACGTGACGGAAACCGTCGCTACTACGACCTCACCGAGCGGCTGTTCCCAGCGGATCTGCTCGCGCGCGAAGTCCCGCGCCCTGAACAGCTCCGGCACAAGATGCTGTCGCGGTTCCGCGCGCACGGCCTCCCGGGTATCAGTGGCGGGGAGATCTGGAGCGGCTTGGGCTCCGCCAAGCCAGATCCGAAGCGGCCGAAGGAGCCCTCGCGGACCGAGCTGCGCGAGCAGCTCATCGCCGAAGGCGAGATCGTTCCGGTCGAGGTGGAGGGGGTCCGCGGCACACGCTTCGTCCTCCGCGACGAGGTCGACCTGCTCTCGGCGCCACCGGAGCCGCCGCCCTCGGTCGCGTTCCTCGCCCCGCTCGACCCGTTCGTCTGGGATCGCCCAGTGCTGAGACCGCTGTTCGGCTTCGAGCACGTCTGGGAGGTGTACATCCCGGAGCACAAGCGGCGGTGGGGGTATTACGTTCTCACGATCCTCTTCCGCGACCAGCTGATCGGGAGGATCGAGCCTCGCATCGACCGCGCCGGCGAGCGGGTGCACGTGCTCGGCCTCTGGTGGGAGGAGGGCTTCGACCCACGTCGGACGGAGGGCTTCGTCGAGGCCATGCGCGATGCCCTCCGCGCGTACCTCCGCTTCGCGGGCGCGACGCGGCTCGAGTGGGCGCCGCACCTGGGCAAGGAGAAGCGGCTCTTCCTCAACCACCCATAGGCCGCCTGGCCGCGGCCCTCGGAGTCAGGGGCTCGTCGTCGGCGAAGCCTGGGGGGGTGGGCTCTCGGTCGGCCGGGTCCTGAGCGCCTCCTCCAGCGCGGCAAGGGTCGCAGTATCGACGACGCCGGTCGGCTTGACACCGAGATCCCTCTGGAACTCCTTGAGCGCCTCGGTGAGCTCGGTTGTCCACTTCCCGTCGATCGGACCGGGCCAGTATCCGGCGAGCTTCAACGTCGTTTGGACCGAGGTTGCTTCCATCAATTCCTGCTGGGCCTCTGAGCCGGTCTCCCGCGCGACGGCCTCATCGAGCGCGGCCGAGGTCGCGCGGTCGACGAGTCCGGTCACCGGGAGACCAGCATCCTTCTGCAGGTTCTCCACCGCTTCCACGGTCTGCGGGCCGTAAACGCCGTCGACCTTCCCTTCGTAATACCCCGCGGTCTTCAGGTTCGTTTGGATCCCCGTTGTGTAGTCGCGCACTGCAGCGGCGGCATCCTTGGACTGTTCGTCCGTGAGGCAGCCGGCGTCGGCGAACAGGTTCAACCAGGACATCTCGAGGGCGAAGGCGGCTGACGTGAACGTCTCCGCGGCCTGCGTGATGGGCGTCTGGTCGGTGATGCCGGCCGCCGCGGCGTCGAGGTCGCTTTCAGCCTCTTTCACTCGGTCCACGGTTGCCGTGGGGACCTGCCGTGAGGACGACGGGGCCGGAGTCGGCGGCTTTGTCTTTCCGGGTGTGCCCGAGGCGGACGCCTGAGCCGCGGCGAGCGCCGTCTGCGCCTCGGCCAGCTCCTGATTCGCTTCGTTCAGCGCATTGTGCGCGTCGAGGATGGCCTGCCCCGCGGACACGGTGCTGTCGCGCGGCTGCGAGAGGTCCGCTCCGAGCGTCTTGACGTCACCGACCGTCGCCGCGCTGTCGGTGAACAGCTTGCCGTAACGATCGATCGCCATGATGTAGTCCTTCGTCTGGTCGCAGAACTCCGCGCCCGCCTTCTCGAGCTCGGCCTCTGCATCGTCGACCGCTTTCTGCGCCTCGGTCACCCTCTTCTGCGCGGCCTCGACTCCACCGGCTGCGCTTCCTGAGCACGACCCCAAGAGCACGATGGCTGCGAGGAGGGCGGCAAGCCCGAGTGAACGCATCAGACCCGTGGATAGGGTGGATTGCTCTCGTCGCATGGGGTGAACCTCCGATAGAGGTTCCCGAGGGTAACCAGAGAGCAACTGCGAAGGCTTCACCCTCATGGAGTGAATTCGGACTGTCCCGGCTCGGATCGAGCCACGCACGAGCCCGGCGGGAGACCGCCGGGCTCGCCCTGCTTCTCGCGTGCTCGCGAAACTACTTGCCCAGCTGGCCGCGAATGGCCCCTGCTGGGAACACCGTGCTGTGGATGTTCACGTAGTAGGCCCCCGGGTCCTGTCTGATGTCCTTGATCAATGCTTCATCGACGTCGCCCACGCAGTCGCTGGTGCTTCCAGTCCCTGGGAACTCACCGGCGAACAGGGGGACCACGATCGGGCCGGGAACCCCCGGAGGGGCAACGTGAATGTGCGCGGCAACGACGGTACCGTCGATGTTCTCCCAACTCAGATTGAAGCAGACCTCGCCCAGGCCTTGATTGAGCGCGATGAATGCGGACCCTGAGGCATCGGGATCACCCGGCCCGGGGGCCTCAGCTGCCCCAGTGAGCAGGGTCGACAGGGGTCGACCCTGCGCTACTGCCGAGCCTCCCACGGCCAGTGCAATAGCCACGGCGAACCCCGCAACGAGTGCCACCGCACGATGTCGCATGGTGTCCTCCCTTCCCTTCCTGGTCCCGTCCTGCCCTCAATGACGGCGTGGATCCGCCGTCATTGGCTTCTCCCCTTCTCTCGGGGAAAGCTCACGTAGGGGATACGAAGGGGGCAGCGGTGGAGTTCATCCAGGGAATCACTTTCCGGGATAGCTAGGGGCGCTGACTCCGCACAGAGTCAGCCCCGATTGGTTGCGCAAGCAGTCCACATAGGAGGAAGCGATCGGAGAGACCGCTGAAGGCTGTACGCTCCCGAGATGCTTCCTCGGAGGCGAGGAGACCTCGTAGCGCTGCTCGTCGGGGGAGCTGTGCTGTCGGCGACAGCAGCCGCAGCCAAGCGGGGTGTCACAGACACGGAGGCCCGGTTCTTTCGCTCGGCCAACGAGCTTCCCGACGATGCCTTCCGACCTATTTGGCTCCCCATGCAGTACGGAACCTTTGCCACAGTCCCACTCCTCGCGGGCCTCGCGCTCGCCCGGCACCGACCCAAGCTTGCGGCGGCCCTCGGTGTGTCGGGGACCACCGCCTGGGTGTTGGCCAAGGCGATCAAGCCAATGGTCGGCCGGGGCCGCCCGGGCAGCGCGCTGGCCGACGTTCGCCTGAGGGGGAAAGAGGAGGGTGACTTGGGCTTCCCCTCCGGTCACGCCGCGGTGTCCGCGGGGCTGACCCTCGTCGCGTGGCCGTACATCTCGCGAAACTGGCGGCTCCTCGCCGCAGCGTTGGCTGCCTTCGTTCCGTTTGCCCGCGTGTACGTCGGGGCCCATCTTCCGCTCGACGTGGTGGGGGGATCCGCACTCGGAACCATGATCGGCTCGGCGGTGATCATCGTGGCGAGGCGGACAGACTAGACGGACGCCGGCATCCCGCATGCCCGGAAAGCCGATGTACCCTCGCGCCGTGGACGTGGAGGAGGCCGCCCGACGGTGGGCCCGGACGTGGGAACGAGCGTGGCCGGCCAAGGACGCGGAGGCCATTGCCGAGCTCTACGCGGACGGCGCGATCTACCGGTCACACGCCATGCGGGATCCCGAACCCGGGTCGGCGCTCGGTTATACCCGCAGCCAGTTCGCCCTCGAGGACTCGATCGAGTGCCGGTTCGGCGCTCCGTTAACGTCCGGCGATCGGGCCGCCGTCGAGTGGTGGGCCAGCTGGATCGAAGATGGGCAGGACGTGACGCTCGCGGGCACCACCGTGCTCCGCTTCGACGCGGAAGGCCGGGTCGTGGAGCACGTCGACTACTGGGTGGAACGCGAAGGTCGACTCCCGCCTTTCCCAGGATGGGGTACCGCGTGACTTCGAGCTGTCCGCCCAATTGGCGGCGTCGGGCCTACGGCATCCTCATGAGCGTGGTGCCGGCGAGGCGATAAAGGCGAAGGGGGGAGCGATGACCTACTCGGTCGTTGCCCGCGACTCAGCGACGGGAGAGCTTGGCGTGGCCGTGCAGAGCCGGTACTTCGCGGTCGGGTCGGTGGTCCCGTGGGCCGAACCAGGCGTCGGTGCCGTGGCAACCCAGTCGTTTGCGGAGGTTCGCTATGGCC
>JBKPAF010000085.1:0-11790 GCA_046726275.1 Actinomycetota bacterium | reverse complement strand
CTCTGTCGAGACCGGCATCAAGGCGATCTTCGCGTCGATGGCTACCGGGTTCGTGAGCCAATCCGGCAACGAGACGATCGACGCGCTGTTCTCTCGTGGCGGGATGGCCAGCATGCTGACGACCGTCTGGCTCGTGCTCGGCGCGCTCTCGTTCGGGGCGGTGATGGAGCACGCGGGGTTCCTCGAGCGGATCCTCCGGCCGATCGTCACGCGGGCGAGGACCCGTGGCAGTCTCATCCTCGCGGTCAACGCGAGCGGCATCGGGCTCAACGTCATCGCCGGCGACCAGTACGTCGCCGACGTCCTCCCCAGCCGGATGTATCGCAACGAATTCGCCCGCCGCGGATTGGCCCCGGAGGTACTCTCGCGTGCGGTCGAGGACTCCGGAACAGTGACGTCGGTCCTCGTTCCCTGGAACACCTGTGGGGCGTACATCGCCGGCGTTCTCGGCGTCGGCACCGCCACCTACCTGCCGTATTGCTTCTTTAACATCCTCAGCCCGCTGCTCGACATCCTCTACGGTTTCATCGGGTTCAAGGTCCCCATGGCGACGTCGCCTGAGGCCGCCCTCGATGCGCCGAAACCAGAACCTGAAGGGGGGGTACCGGATGGGATCCAGGCAGGAGCCGACGGCTCCGATGGATGACGGGGCCAGGGACGTGGTCGATGTGACGGAGCCGAAGACCAAGAAGAAGCGTCGGTTCACCCTCCCGTCCGCCTACACGATCCTGTTCATCTTGATCGTGCTCGCGGCGATCGCCACGTGGGTCATCCCGGCCGGTACGTACGACCTGAACAAAGAGGGGGAGCCGCTCCCGGGCACCTACCACGAGGTCAAGTCGAATCCCCAGCGGATCGTCGTGGACTCCCTCACCGCGCCGATCAACGGGCTGTACGGGATCGAGGACGAGAAGGGCAACATCAACTACTACAACTCCGGGTCACTCTTCGGGGCGATCGACGTCGCCCTGTTCATCATCGTCATCGGGGGCTTCCTGGGCGTCACCATGAAGACGGGTGCCATCCAGGCGGGGATCGGGAGGCTCGTCCGACGGCTCCGGGGCAAGGAGCGATGGATGATCCCGATCCTGATGGGGGTGTTCGCCCTCGGCGGGACCACGTACGGGATGGCGGAGGAGAGTCTGGCCTTCTACGCGCTGGTGATCACCGTGATGATCGCAGCCGGCTACGACGCGATGACCGGGGCCGCGGTCGTCCTGCTCGGCTGCGGCATCGGTACCCTCGGCTCCACGATCAATCCCTTTGCCACGGGCATCGCGTCCGGGTTCGCCGACGTCTCGATCAGCGAGGGCCTCATCGGACGGGTGGTCATCCTGATCGTAGGGCTGTTCATCGGCATCGTGTTCGTTCGCCGCTATGCGGACCGGGTGAAAACGGACCCGTCGCGGTCGATCGTGTACGACATGAAGGCCGAGAACGAAGAGCACTTCCGATCGGGAACAGGGGAGGAGAGCGAGCCCCCTGCCATGACGGGAACCCACAAGGTGATCCTTGTGGTGTTCGGGCTCGCGTTCGCCCTAATGATGTACGGCGTGATCCCGTGGGAAGACCTGGGGATCGGCCTGCCCACGCTGTGGTGGTGGTTCCCGGAGATGACGGCCTCATTCCTGCTGTTCTCCATCGTGATCGGTCTCATCGGCCGGATGCGCGAGGGGGCCCTGACGGAGACGTTCGTCGCCGGCGCCCGGGACCTCCTCGGGGTTGCGCTCATCATCGGGATCGCCCGCGGGATCACCGTGATCATGAACAACGGCCAGATCACGGACACGGTGCTGCACTGGGCCGAACTGGCGTTGGGCGATGTGGGAAAGGTCGCCTTCTCCATCGTCATGTACGGCCTGTTCCTCCCGCTTTCGTTCCTGATCCCGTCCTCGTCTGGCTTGGCCACGGTCGCCATGCCGATCATGGCTCCGCTCGCGGGCTTCGCGGACGTGCCGGCGGACCTGGTCGTCACGGCCTATCAGAGTGCTTCCGGGCTCATGAATCTGTTCATCCCAACCTCGGCCGTGGTGATGGGAGGTCTCGCCATCGCCCGAGTTCCGTACGGCCGATACCTCCGGTTCGTCTGGCCGCTCTTGGCGATGCTCGCGGCTCTCACCGTCATCGTGCTCGGCGTGGCGGCGGTCGTGAAATGACAGTGGCGAACGAATCATCCCATCGGGCGATGGAAAGGCCGATCACCTCACGTCTCATCGTGGCGAGGTCGGCCCGGGGCGGAACTGGTTGGAGATCCTGATGGTTCGGCTGGCGGATCAGAGGGGTGAATCAGCATGGCGACAGAGTTGATCGCTATCGGCTATTCGGACACCGTCACCGCTCGGGCCGCAATGGAGGAGATCGAACGTCTCAGCCGGGACTTCGTGATCCGAGCGGACGAGATCGCAGCCATCGTGCTCGACGACAACGAGACCTTCAAGACGTTCATCAACGCCAACATCGTTCGGAACGAGGCCACGTGGGCCATCTTCTGGGAGATGTTCTTCGCGATGCTTTACTTCATCCCGGTCCTGGGCATGCCCGTGGGAACCAGGTTCGGCGAGATCGTTGACAAGATCCAACGGTCGGGGATCGACCCCGAGTTCCTGGACCGAGCTCGCCACATGCTCACACCCGGGACCTCGGCGCTGTTCCTCATCGTCGAGAAGGTGACGCCGGATCGAGTGGTCGGCGCGCTCGATGAGTTCGGAGGGACCGTCCTGCAGTCAAAACTCTCGAAGCGCGCGGTCAACGCGGTGCAGGAGGCCCTCCACGGCCGGCACGCCGTCGCCGTGTAGCGCGCACGAGGGCTTCACTCGCCCCCTCTGAGCTCCCGGAGACGCTCCGCGACGATGATGCGGGCTGCTGCCTCGATCAGGGCCAGGTGAGAGAAGGCCTGCGGGAAGTTCCCGAGATGGCGACCCGTGTCGGCGTCGAACTCCTCCGCGTAGAGCCCCAGGGGAGAGGCGATGCCGAGTAGGCGCTCCATCAGGTCCCTCGCTCGACGTTCCTCGCCGATGACCGCGAGTCCCGAGACGAGCCAGAAGGAACAGATGAGGAAGGTTCCTTCTTTCCCCGACAGGCCATCATCGGTCTCGTCGACGTGATACCGCAGGACGTAGCCGTTCTCCGTCAGGTTCTCCGCGATCGCGAGAACGGTGTTCCGTAGCCGCTCGTCACTCCCTGGCAGGAACCCGAAGATCGCCGCGAGGAGCGTCGAGGCGTCCAGAGCATCCGTGTCATAGTGCTGGCGCAGCACCCCCGCGGAGCTCACTCCCTTGTCGAAGAGATCCTGACGGATCTCTTCCTCGGTCTCCTGCCATGAAGCCGCGGCCTTGCTGTCACCCCGGATCTGGGCGAGCTTCGAGGCGCGATCGAGAGCCACCCAGCACATCAGCTTCGAGGACACGTAGTGCTGCGGTTTGCCGCGTGCCTCCCAAATGCCCTGGTCGGGCTCGCGCCACACTTCCGTCGCGCAACGCGCCTGCGACTCAACGATCGGCCAGAGCCTCCTGGGCAGGCGTTGGCTCCGTTGCGAGTGCAGCAAGATCGAGTCGAGGACCGCGCCGAAGACATCGTTCTGCCTTTGGTCGAACGCGCCGTTTCCCACCCGCACCGGCCGCGCGCCGTCATATCCGGAGAGGTCCTCGCGAAGCGATTCGGTCAGGTCTCGCCGACCGTCGATCCCGTACATGACCTGCAGGGCTCCATCCGGATTGGGCTCGAGATCGGCGACGAACTGCATGAACTCGTCGGCTTCCCAGTCGAGGTTGAGGAAATGCAGGGCCTGAAGCGTGAACGTGGTGTCCCGCATCCAGGTGTAGCGATAGTCCCAATTTCGTTCTCCCCCAGGTGTTTCGGGGAGGGATGTGGTGAGAGCGGCGATGGTGGCCCCCGTCGGCATGTAGGTCAGGCCCTTTATCGCAAGCGCCGAGCGCACGATCAGCTGACGCCAGCGGTGGTCCGGGATACGAGCGCGGCTGAGCCATCCCCGCCAGAACCGCATGGTCGTGTCGAGGCGTTGCACGGCCTCCTCGACCGTCGACGGAGCGGTCAGGTCGTCCCAGGAGAGGGCGCAGAAAAGCCGCTCACCTGAGCGGAGAACGTGGCGAGCCCTGACCCTGTTGCCCTCGATGCCGAGGGCCATGTCCGTGGTGAGCCGAACCGTCTGGTCGAACCCGGTCGCATCGGCAACGTGGCGGTCTGCTTCCAGCATCTTCCAGTCCGCGGGCACCCGTCCGTAGTCGAAGACAGGCTCGCAGACGAGGTCGATCTCGACCTGTCCCTCCAGGCACTCGACGGTCTGTACCAGCAAATGGTCGGCGTCGTCGTCTGCGGGAGGTCGGGTATGGGGCGTAACTCGATCCTCTCCGGTGCGCGGGCCCATCGTCAGGGCGGTTCGAACGACGACCCAGCCGGTGGGGGTGTTCCAGGTCGTGAGCAGGGTGTTCGTCCCAGGCTCGTACGCACGCGCGGTGGGGACGTTGATGCCGAAGGGGCCGAGCCTAAACGTCCCGGCCTGGCGGTCGAGCAGGGCGCCGAACACGCTGGGTGAGTCGAAGGCGGGCAGACACAACCAGTCCACCGAGCCGTCCGGAGCCACGAGGGCGCCCGTGTGACAGTCGGACAGGAAGGCATATTCGGCGATCGGAGTGAAAGGAGACGGTGCCGCGACTTCCGCGGAGACCCTTGCCCGGTCGTATCCCTGGATCGACACATCGGCCGCCAGAGAGGTCTTGTGAGCCATCAGGTGCTCCTCTCGCTCCGTAAGATCAGCGCACGTCTCCGGGACGGTTCAGCCGGCCCGCCGGCTGCCCTGCGGCTGGGCTCCGAGCTCCCGACCGAACCGCTGCGGCTTCGTCGTGTCGATCCGTCCTCGAGCAAACGCGTCCACGTGTCCCCATCGCCCCGGGATGTCGAGGAGCTCGATGCGTCCGATCCCGACGGGAAGCGCCGGATCGACCACGAGATGATCCCCGACTGGCTCCAGTCCGAGCATCGTGCGCAGCAAAAGGAGAGGAGCACCGGTCGACCATGCCTGCGGACTGCACGAGGTTGGATACTGCACGGGATATTTCGTGTCCGACCTGGCATATCCGCCGAAGGCCTCCGGAAGCCGGCCCAGGAAGAACCGGGCGGCGTCGAGGATCCCGGCAGCGATGCGGGCCGCCTCACTCTTGTATCCGTAGCGGCGCAACCCCCATGCGATGAACGAGCAATCGAAAGGCCAAACCGTGCCAACGTGGTAGCCGATCGGGTTGTACCGCCCTTCGCCCTCAGCCATCGTGCGGATGCCCCATCCGGAGAAGAGCCGGGGACCCATCAGGTGCGCCGCGCAGGCCTTGGCCTTCGACTTGTCCACGATGCCGCTCCACAGGAGATGCCCGATGTTGGACGAGAGCGCGTCGACCTGGCGACCGTCCGCGTCGAGGGCGAGGGCGAAGTATTTCCCGTCCTCGATCCAGAAGTCGCGATTGAAGCGCCGCTTCAGGTCGGCCGCCTCGCGCTCGAGGCGGTCCGCGTAGGCGGCATCCTTCCAGATGGAGCGGGCCAGCCGGGCCCCACGGATCTTCGCGTCGTACGCGTACCCTTGCAGCTCGCAGGTCGCCCGAGGGAACCCGGGGAGCGAGCCGTCGCGGTACGCGATCGAGTCCCACGAGTCCTTCCAGCACTGGTTCTCGAGTCCGGTCTCCTCGTTGCGTCTCTTGTAGGAGATGTAGCCGTTCCCCATCCGATCGCCGAAGTCGTCGATCCAGGCGAGGGCGGCCCGCGCAGCCGGCTCGAGTTCCTTTGCCAAGCGGGTATCGCCCGACCATCGCTCGTACTCGTCCAAGAGGACGACGAACAAAGGAGTCGCGTCGGCCGAGCCGTAATAGGGTGAGTGAGGCCGCTCCTCGAACGCGGTCATCTCGCCGAATCGCATCTCATGGAGGATTCGTCCCGGCTCCTCCTCGCGGAAGTCATCCACCCGGGTTCCCTGACGTTGGGCAAGCGCGCGCAAGGTCGTGGCGGCGAGCTCTGGAGTGAAGGGGAGCGCCTGGAGGCTCGTGAGGATGCTGTCCCGGCCGAACACCGTCATGAACCAGGGAAGGCCCGCCGCCGGCAGGCTCTCACCCGGCAGGGAACGGGGTGAGAAACGCAGCGCGGCCAGATCCACCAGGCTGCGTACATATGTCACCTTGAGCCAATCCCAGTCGGACTCGAGTCGGGGGGCGCTCGCCATCCACCGTTCCAGGTTGCGCTCCATCTCCGAAGGTTTGCCCGATGCCAGCTGCCGCTTGGTGCGTTCGGTGCGTGGGGCCATCCCCATCTGCGCGGTCACGACCTCAAGTTCAGTTCGCCAGAGTCCGTGCGGCTCGACGCGGATTCGGAAGGTGAGGCCGCCTTCGTCGAACTCTGCCGGCTCCGAGGATGTGATCACCGTTTCCCGTCTGAAGCGGTCGCGACTGTACGCAAGCACCAGCCGATCCGACTCTGCGCGGCGATCGTACTGGCCCTGCTTCTTCAGGGCGTCCTTCACCTCGAACAGATCGGCGAAGTCGCTCCCGGCCTCGATGCGGACACCGAGATCCACTGGCTCCGCGTCATGGTTCATGATGACCAGTTCCTCATGGAAGCCATTGCCGACGGCTCGTTGCCGGATCACTGAGAGTTTGGCGTCGACGTACACGGTGCCCGTGCCCGGCACGAGGAAGAATCGGGTTTCGAAGTACTGCAGGTCGTCCACGGACAACGTATTGAGGCGCTGCCCGTTGACAGTCAGTATCCACGTCGAGAGGAAGCGCGTGTCCCACGAGAACAGTCCCGTGGGGTCGTCGATCGATGCCTCCATGTCCCCGCGGGCGTCGCTTACGGCGAAGGTGTTCCCATCGAGGATCTTGACGAGCTCCTCAGCCACCGCGCGCCCCAATCGCCCCGGCCCGATCGCGTCTATCGGAGGGCGGTCCGGGGAAGAGCCGCTGGAACGCCAGCAGGAGTGCGGGTTCTCCTTCGATCTCCATGTCTCCCCGGAGGGCTGCCGAGATGGCATTCACCTCGCCGCGCACCATCGCCTCGAAGAGATCGCTGTCCAACCTGGCAACGGCATCGGCCTTCCCCTTGTTGCGCTTCACCGTCACCTTGCCGTCACCGACCTTGACAAACCAGGAATCGACAGCTTTGTCGCGGCGTAAGTCGAAGCGAAGGGTTCCCGAGAGATTCTGGAGCGCGGGCTCGTCACGTCGGCTGTCCAACGTCTCGAAAAACTGGCGCGTCGCGTCCACCCCGCCTCCTCGATGGCCGGTCCAGACATCCTGCGGCGGCAGTCAGGTACCCGCCTCATCCCAAGCGGATGAAATGCCGCCCGGTGCAACCCTGTCATCCGATCCGGATGATGCGAAGCACGCCGTCGGGCCCGACCTTGGACGTTGTCCAGCCTGCCCGGGCCTCTGGTACGTTCGCGCGAGACTTCGATCGTTAGCGGTGGCGCTGCCCGAAGCGAGGGAGATGCATGAGCCAGAACGTCGAGAAACGCGAGTTCTCGGCTCAACAGGTCGTGTTTCCTCTTGCGCTGTGTCAGTTCATCGCCAGCTACGCCGGCACGAACATGAACGTCGCGATCAGCAGCATCGCCAACGATCTCGGCACGACCGTGATCGGCGTTCAGACGGCGATCACGCTGTTCACGCTCACAATGGCAGCCTTGATGATCCCCGGCAGCAAGCTGACCGACATCTGGGGACGCAAGTTCTGTTTTGCGCTCGGCCTGATCATCTACGGGTCCGGCGCGGCTATCGCTGCACTGGCTCAGGGTCTGCCGCTGCTCGTGGTCGGCTACTCGCTCATGGAAGGCATCGGGTCGGCCCTCATGATTCCGCCGATCTACATCATCATCACGCTCATATTCACCGACCTCCCCGCTCGTGCGAAATCGTTTGGGATCGTGAGCGCCGCGGCGGGAGTCGGTGCCGCGGCCGGGCCGCTGATCGGTGGCTTCATCACCAGCGCCATCAGTTGGCGGGCCTCGTTCTTCGCCCAGGTGCTGGTGGTCGCCACGATCCTCTTCATCGTCCGACGAATCCCGGCCCCAGGTCTGACCGGGCCCAAACCGGCCTTCGACGTCGGTGGGGCGATCCTATCCGCGGCCGGTCTCTTCCTCATCGTCCTGGGGATCCTGCAGTCCGGGACGTACGGGTGGGTCAGAGCGCGTGAGGATTTCTCGATCGGGGACACGGTGGTGATCCATGAAGGCGGCATCTCCCCCGTGTGGCTCTTCGTCGCGGCAGGGGGCGCCGTCCTGGTGTGGTTCTTCCTTCACGTGAGGGCACGAGAGCGAGCCGGAAAGGAGCCACTCCTTTCTCTCAAGCTGTTCCGTAACCGGGCCTCCAACCTCGGACTCGTCACGCAGAACTCGCAATGGCTCATCATGCAGGGGAGCTTCTTCGTCATCTCGGTGTTTCTCCAGGAAGCGCGCGGCTTCAACGCGATCGAGACCGGGCTCACGCTCACGCCGGCGACGATCGGCATCCTTCTGTCTTCGGCAGCCGCCGGCCGAATGGCCAGGAAGCGATCGCAGCGGAATGTCATCCGGGCGGGATTCGTGATTACGCTCGCCGGGTTGGGTTTGCTCCTTCTACTCGCGCGAGCCGAGTCCAACATCCTGACGTTCGTTCCGGGTCTGTTCCTCATGGGGATCGGAGTCGGCGCCATGCTGACCTCGTCCGTGAACGTCGTTCAGTCCAGCTGGCCCGAGTCGGACCAGGGAGAGATCTCCGGCTTGTCCCGCAGCGTCTCGAATCTGGGGTCCTCGCTGGGTACCGCGATTGCCGGGTCCGTCCTGGTCTCAGCTGTCGTCGAGGGAAACAAGTCATTTGCGCTTTCGCTCGCAACGATCGCCGTGATCGGGCTGATCGGTCTGATAGCGGCATTGCTCCTTCCGAGGGACAAGGCTCAGGTAAGCCCAGCACGTTGACGTGAGCGGGCACGCCGGCCCAACCCCGCGGTGAAGCGCTGTTACGCGGCGGCCATCTTGACGGCGCGGCGAGTGCGGAATCCGGTGACGAGCTGGAGCAGGCCGAACATGATGAGCCAGAACCCGAGGATCCACGTCAGCGCGACGAGGGAGATCCCCGGGTAGGCGAAGACGATGATCCCGGCGATGATCCCGAGGATGCCGCTCAGGAGCGACACCCAGCGGCTCCCGGACCCCCGGTTGGCGATCGCCGTGAACGTCTCGACCGCTCCATGGATGATCCAGAACATGCCCAGGACCAGAGCCATCGTCGCCAACGTCAGGCCGAGGTGACGCAGGAGGTACAGGCCGATCAGCGCCGACAGGATCCCCAGGATCGCCGTCAGCACTCGAGCCCCTCCGGCTTCGTCCGAGAAGGCGAATGCCGCGACGAATCTGAAGATCCCACCGATCAGCAACTGGATCCCGAAGAGGACCGCCACGACCACAAGGGTTGCCTCCGGCCAGACCATCACCAGGATGCCGGTGATGACGGACACGACCCCGAAAAACACGGCCCAGCCCCACGCTCCACCGATCCCGGCCAACGTGTCACTCGGGTCGACCCCTACGTCGATGGCCATCCTTCCCTCCCCCTCGTCTTCCTCGGCCTCACGCGGTTCGATTGTCCAGCGCCCCATCGGTGGCGGTGACACCTCCGGCTCCCCGCGCCACGAACCCGACCCCGGCGAGGTACACAGCTAGGAGCGCCGCGATGACGATGACTGAGACCCAGGAGATGCCGGCTAGGAAGGCCGCCACGACGGCGACGATCACTCCAGCCAGCCGGAGCCCGTCGGAGTGGGCCCGAGCCCACCGCACGGCCGGTCGATCGGAGGCAAGGAACCCCCGACCCGCCCCGACCGCGCGGTGCAGCCCCCGGTTGGCGGCGCGGAACCACTCCGGTCGCCCAGCCAGGAAAGCCGCGGCCATCACCACGAGTCCGATGACGAGGACCCACAACGTGAGGGTGAGGATGCTTCCTCCGATCCGGGAAACGACCGACTCGGCGGCGCTCCTGCCCTGCCCAGGCTGAACCGCGGCTACGATGTCTTCCTGGACCCGTCGGATCAATGCGCGGGCCAGGAAGAGGGCGAGACCGATCCCAAGGCCCAGTTGCACGAGTGTGCGACGCCGGTTGAGCGAGAGGAGAAGCGCCGCCGCGGCCAGGAGCACGACCAGTCCGATCGTGATGAGCGGCAGTCGGTCCAGCCACTTGACGATGTTCTGGGCGACCGTGAGCTGCGACCCTTCATAGACGACGACCTCTCCGAAGTCGGGGGACAGTTGCACACCCAGGGCGCTCGACAGTTCGGCGCGGGCTTGATCGGGAGGAAGCCCGGACACGTCGGGGACGTCGGGGATCCGTTTTTCGATCAGCCCGGGCGCCCGCTGGTCGACGGCCCGGATGACGTTCGCGAACAGAGGGAGGAGGTTGAGGGTGGCCTGCTCGTTCTCGATGATCAGGGTGGTGCTCTCGCCTCGGAGGGCGGAGACGATCCGGGAATGGACCGTCCGCAGAGCTTCGGTCCAGAGACGTTCGAAGCCGGGAGAGGAAAGGACCCTGTTCGTCTGCTCCTCCACGAAGTTCTGGACGGCTCCGGTGATGGGCGCGGCGAGGAACGCCGCCTGGTCCGGCAACGCGTCCTGGGTCCGGCTCTCGAGGTTCAGTTGAACGACCAACGTCTGCGCGATGTGAGTACTCAATGCAGACGTCACTTTCGGATCGGTCCCCAAGGGCGCCACCAGAGCGACGAAATGGTCCGTGTCCAGAACTGTCCTGCGAATCCACACGCCGAACGTGGCCAGCACGACCGCCAGTGTGGTGAGCACCACCAGGACGCCGACCAGGATCTTGCGCCATCTGTGGCTTCTGCCTTCAGCCTGGGGCCCGGGCCCCGTTCCGTCGGTGGGACCCCCCTTCGCCTTGCCGGGGGGCTGCGTGGCTTCGGGCGAGGCTTCGGCTTGACCTGAAACGCGGTCGGGGTCGATGTCGCTCGATGACACGCCGAGCTCACTACCGTCCATTAGGAGCGGTCCCGAGGATGGTGATCCCCCAGTCGTAGATAACGGTCGTACGCACGATGAGGTCATGCACGGATCGGTTTCGCACGCTGAACAGGGCCCACAGGAACCCCACTGGGAAAACCACACAGAGCACGGCCCGAAGAAAGGCCCGGCTCGGCGATAGCCGCTGGCCGTCCGCCGTGACCAGGCGCAGTCCAGCGACCCGCTTCCCGATCGAGCGACCGGTCGCGGACCATCCGGAGGTCAGGTAGGCGACGGCGAGGGCGGTGAACGCCACGCCCGTGACCCATCCAGGGAGGGCGGGAAGGTGGAACCCCTGACTGGGGCGCGCCATGAAGCGAACAAACCCCACGAGCACGAGGCCACCGGCCCAGAGGAGGCACAGGACGATCGCATCGAGGAAATTGGCTGACAGGCGAGTCACGAAACCGGCGGCGCTTCGTTGGAGTTCGAGTACCTGATCGTGAGCTGCCCGTGACGCGACTGCGCTCATCGCTGGCCGTCGTCGGCGGCTTCGTTCAGCGCGGCCGGCTCCCGTTCCGTCTTGCGCATCAGGAGGCGATCGATCACCCGCGAAACCATCCTGTCGGCCGTCATCCCTCCCAGGCGCAGAGCGTCCACTGCCTCCACGGTGACCGTGCCTGTTGATTCCCGGATGATCTCGCTCAGCTCGAGCTCGTCGATGACTCCTCGCGCGATCGCTGGGAGATCCAGACCATCCAGCACACGCTGGGCGATCGCGACCAGATCGACCCTCTCCACCACCTGGTCCACGT
>JBKPAF010000084.1:0-12232 GCA_046726275.1 Actinomycetota bacterium | reverse complement strand
TCAATAACCTGGAGGCCGGCAGCTACGTTCTCATCTGCAACATCTGGGACGAGGAGGAGCAGGAGGCCCACTACTCGCAAGGCATGCGCACCGCGTTCACCGTGACCGGGTAGAACGGGACCAACCTCGACCGAGAGTGGTGGCGGCCGCCAGCTAGGCTGTCGCCCATGCCCAGAACGAGCTTCACCGCGGCGGCCGCTGAAGTGGCCAGGCGCGACCGCGTGATGGCCGAGCTGATGCGTCGCTTGGGTCCCTTCCGCCTCGCCCCGCCGACGGCCGATCATTTCTCCGCGCTCGCCGAGAGCATCCTGTACCAGCAGCTCGCCGGGGCAGCCGCCGCAGCCATCCATCGACGGTTCATCGCGCTCTTCGACGGGAGCCTGTCGCCCGAGGCGGTCCTGACCGTTCCCGAGGAGAAGCTGCGGGGCGCGGGGCTCTCCGGGAGCAAGGCCGCCTCCATCAGAGACCTGGCTGCCAAGGTCGCAGACGGCACGGTGCCCCTTGATCGCATCAGCCGGCTTCGCGACGACGACATCGTGGCTCGGCTCTCGGTAGTGCGAGGCATCGGCCGATGGACTGCGGAGATGTTCCTGATCTTCCAGCTTCGGCGCTTGGACGTGTGGCCGGCGGACGATTACGGGGTCCGTCAGGGGTGGTCGCTCGCGTATGGGCTCCCCGACCTCCTCAAGCCGAAGGAGTTGGCGCCGGAAGGCGATCGGTTCCGTCCCTATCGCACCGTTGTCGCCTGGTACTGCTGGCAGGCCGTCCACGAGTCGCGTGCCAAGCCGGGCGGCCGCGCGACCTGACCCATCAGGGCTGTCCCCACGTCTGGCCTCCGTCCGAGGTCCGTAGCACGACCATCTCCTTGTTGCTCTGTTCTCCGATCAAGTCCCCCAGCAGGACCCACCCATTGTCAGGATCGATGAAGGTGATGCCCACAGGCTCGCCTGGGCGGTTCGAGTCGACGATGGTCGCATCGGCCCAGGTCGCACCGCCGTCTTGGGTCCGTTCGATGGAAACAAAGGGTAGTTCGCCGCCACAGGCCGGGCACCAGGTGAGGACGCGCGCGATCTGCGCGTCTGCGACCGTAAACGGGCCAGGGTAGGGGTTCGCTGCCTCCGGGATACCTTTGTCCACTCCAAGAGGATGCGTGTAAGCGTCCTGGAGCACAGGTTGGGCCTGGGACTCGCCACGGCCCATCCGGAACACCGCGTATGCGATATGCCCTGCTCCACCGTCCCCTTGTGCGAGCACCCAGGCGGCGTCCTCGGTGCACCGCACGGTCGCCGACCAGCCGGTGTAATCACCGCCAGGAAGTGGGATCGGAATCTCGGACCAGTTCGCCCCCGAATCCTCCGTCTTGAACAGCGCGGCACCACCTTCGTGCGGACCGGCAGCCCATCCGAGTCTGTCGCTCGCGAAGCACACCGAGTTGACTTCCAGAGACTGAGCAGACCAGGTCCTGCCCCCGTCGGCGCTCCTCATGAGCAGGCCGGGATCGCGGCTGCCCTCCACCCCCCATCCTAGGTCCGGCGTGACGAACTGGATCGAGGACAGTGCCTGATTGCTCCAGGTCTCCCAATGCACGCCGTCGATGGTCCGGATGAGCCCTCCCTCTCCCACGCCCCATCCCTCGTGGGCGTCGAGGAAGGCGATGGCCCGGATGTTGGAAGGTCCAGAGAGCTGGATGTCCCAGGACCTGCCTCCATCGACCGTCGCGAGGATCTGGCCAGCTCCATCGACCATCCAACCATGCTGTTCATCGATGAACTGGATCGGACTCGACACGGCCGACGGACCTAAAGGCGCGCTGGGAGGAGGGGTGGGTGTCGGGGTCGGCGTTCGATCGCCGGGCCTGAGGCCCGTGGAGCTTCGAAGGGCGAAGAGTCCTCCACCGACGCCGGCAGCCGCGATGAGAAGGGCCAGCACTCCGGCGAGGATCTGTCCGTTCCGCCTCTTCCGGTTTCGACGCCGCTCCAATCCTTCGATGGTTCCATCGCGCATGGCGAACTTGCGGCGTTCTTGCTCCAGAAGGTCCCGGTAGTCACTCATCGCTCTCCCCCATGCTCTGCCTCATCGCAGCTCGCCCCTGAGACGCGAGGACCCGAACGGTCACGGCCTTCACGCCGAGCATCCGGCCGGCCTCCTCCGCATCGAACCCGAGGAGCTCGGTGAGGACGAGCGCCGCTCGCTGTCGGCGAGACAACCCTGTCAGGGCCCGCGCCACCACCTGCCTGGCATCCGCCGCCGCGAAGGCGTCTTCGTGATTCGCCAGCCCCACCATTCTTCGAGCGGCCAGGGCCGCTCTTCGGCGTCGCCTGCGAAAGAGGTTCATGGCGGTTCGGTACAGATAGCCGGTTGGGTTGTCCATCGAGCCCACCCGATCCCATCGCTCCCACACGGAAAGAAACGCGTCCTGGGCTATCTCTTCCGCCTCGTGACGGTCGCCGGTGATGATCACCAGGGCGCCGAACAACCCGCCTCGCTCGGCCTCGAAGAACGCCTCGAACGTCTCGGGCGACGGCATCGGCTCATCTTCGCCGGTCGAAGACGGACCGAGGCGTAACGGCTTGATCATTTCGGAGCATGAATACGCAGCGGCCCTGGATCGTTTAGGCAGGTCCCGACGGCCTCGGGTCCAGCCTGAGTGCACAGATCGACTCGCTGGATGCCCGTTTGGGTGGCCGCCTGGACGCCTTGTCCGCGCGGATAGACACGCACGTCGAACGCCACGCCCCTTAGGTAAGGGCAGTTGAGGGTTAGGCGGAGCGTTCCTTCGGCTGCTTTGCAGCCTTGTCTTTCTCGCTCCGTGGAACCAGTGTGGGATTGACCCCCGAGAGGACGACCTCCTGGTCGATCACACACCTCGTGACGTCCTTGCGGGATGGCAGCTCGTACATCACGTTGAGGAGGACCTCTTCGAGGATCGCCCGGAGACCGCGGGCCCCGGTCCCGCGGAGCATGCACTGATCGGAGATGGCCTCGAGAGCGTCGTCGGCAAACTCGAGGTCCACCCCGTCGAACTCGAAGAACTTCTTGTATTGCTTGATCAGCGCGTTCTTCGGCTGCGTGAGGATGTCGATCAGCGCCTGTCGGTCGAGGTTGTGAACATACGTGATGACCGGGAGACGTCCGACGAACTCCGGGATCAGGCCGTATTTCAGGAGGTCCTCGGGGAGCACGTGGCTGAAGATCTCGCCGAGGTCCTTTTCCTCCAATCGCCTGACATCCGCGCCGAAGCCCACGCCCTTCTTCCCGATCCGGCTCTCGATGATCTTCTCCAGGCCGGCGAATGCGCCTCCGCAGATGAACAGGATGTTCGTGGTGTCGATCTGGATGAACTCCTGGTGGGGATGCTTGCGGCCACCCTGAGGTGGGACCGACGCGGTGGTGCCCTCGAGGATCTTCAGCAGGGCCTGCTGCACTCCTTCGCCTGAGACGTCCCGGGTGATCGATGGGTTCTCGCTCTTGCGGGCGATCTTGTCGACCTCGTCGATGTAGATGATCCCGGTCTCGGCTTTCTTGACGTCGTAGTCGGCCGCCTGGATCAGCTTGAGAAGGATGTTCTCGACGTCTTCACCGACGTAGCCCGCCTCGGTCAGCGCCGTCGCGTCGGCGATGGCGAAGGGCACGTTCAGCATCCGGGCCAGCGTCTGCGCCAGCAGCGTCTTCCCACATCCGGTGGGGCCGAGCAGGACGATGTTCGACTTCTGGAGCTCCACCTCGTCGTTCTGCGCGCCGACCTGGATCCGTTTGTAGTGGTTGTACACGGCGACCGACAGGACCTTCTTGGCCTGCTCCTGTCCGATCACGTAGTCATTCAGGAAGGCGTAGATCTCGACCGGCTTGGGGAGCTCGTCGAGCTTGAGCTCGGTCGTCTCGGAGAGCTCTTCTTCGATGATCTCGTTGCAGAGATCGATGCACTCGTCGCAGATGTAGACGCCCGGTCCGGCGATCAGCTTCTTGACTTGCTTCTGGGATTTGCCGCAGAAGGAGCACTTCAGGAGGTCGGAATCACCGAACTTCGCCATGCCCCCCTGTCTCCCTTCGGTTCCGCCGCGCGCCCGGTCCGAGGCCCTAGTCCGATTCAGCCGCCGTAGTCTATGACGCCTTGGACGCCAGAGCGGCCAATTCGGACTGGACTTGTCTGGTGGAGATGACTTCGTCGATCAGGCCATAGTTCTTGGCCTCATCGGCGGTCATGATGAAGTCCCGATCCGTGTCCTTCTGGACCTTCTCCCACTCCTGCCCTGTGTGTTCGGCGAGGATCTCGTCGATCAGCTTGCGCAGGCGGAGGATCTCCCGGGCGTGGATCTCCACGTCTACCGCCTGGCCGCCCAGCCCCTGGACGTGAGGCTGGTGGATGAGGATGCGCGCATGCGGGAGCGCCAGCCGCTTCCCCTTGGCCCCTGCCGCCAACAACACCGCGGCGGCCGAGGCCGCCTGCCCCATGCAGATCGTCTCCACGTCCGGCTTGATGTACTGCATCGTGTCGTAGATGGCGAACAGCGAGTACGCGTCGCCTCCCGGGGAGTTGATGTAGAGATGGATGTCCTTCTCGGGATCCTCGCTCTCCAGGTGGAGGAGCTGGGCCATGGTCAGATTGGCCACCGCGTCGTCGATTGGCGTTCCGAGGAAGACGATGCGCTCCTTGAGCAGCCGGGAGTAGATGTCGAAGGATCTCTCTCCCCTGTTGGTCTGCTCGATGACGATCGGAACCATGTAATTCTTGATCTCACTCATCTTCGCCCTCTTGTCTTTCGATCGGAGCCGTCTCCTTCGGAACCGGAGCCCCTCCTGTGGATACATCGGCAGCCTCGACCAGCAGGTCGAGTGCTTTGCTTCGGATGATATCACCGGCCAGTGAACCGACCTGACCGGAACGCTCCAGGATCTTCATGACCTCTCTCGCATCTTTCCCCGTGGTCTCCGCCAGCGCTCGGATCTCTGCCTCGAGCTCGTCGCGAGTGGCCTTGACCCCTTCCTGCCTGGCTACGGCCTCCAGCACGAGCTCGGACTTCAGCGCTCGTACCGCATGCGATCGGGCATCGGATCGGAACCGGAGCTCGTCCCATCCCTGGCTCTCCAGGAGGGCCTCCAAGGTCGTCCCGGCCCGTTCGGCACGCTCCTTGGCGCTGTCGACCCGGTGCTCGGTCTCTTCGTCAACCAGTCGCTCTGGCAGGTCGACCTCCACGGAATCGACGACCTGTCGCAGGACCAGGTCTCGGACAGCCGCCTTGGACTCGGCCTCCTTGAAGGCACGGAGCTTCGTGCGGACGTCTTCCCTGAGCTCCTCAAGCGTGTCGAATTCCGAGGCGGTCTTGGCGAATTCGTCGTCGGCGGAGGGGAGCCTTTTCGACTTGACCTCCTTCACCAGCACGGTGAAGGTCATCTCCTCGCCAGCGGACGCGCCGAAGCTCTCTGGGAGCGTCGCGTTGAACTTCAGGATCTCTCCCTTGCGCTTGCCTTCGAGCTCGCGATCCAACTCGGGAACGAGCTCATTGCTCCCCACCTCTGTGAGGAGGCCGATCCGGGAGGCCGCGGGGACCTCCTTGCCGTGCACCGAGGCCCGGACGTCGGCGAGGACGTAGTCACCCTTCTGGGCCGGTCGTTCGATTACCTCGAGCTCCGCGAAACGCTCCCGAAGATGTTCGATGTACTCGTCGATGTCCAGCTCTCGCGGTTCGGGGTCGGGCGCCTCGACCTCGATGCCCTTGTACTGCTCGGGTTCGAGGGTCAGGCGCGGCCGGACCTCGACCGTGGCCGTGAACTTGAGGGACTGGCCGGCCTCGGGCGGATCGAGATCGATCTCGGGATCGGCGATGGGAGCGAGGTCGTGCTCCCTCAGCGCCCGCACGTAGTAGGTGGGAAGGAACTCGTCGACGAACTCGTGGATGACGTGATCGCGGCCGACCCTGGCATCGATGATCTGCCGGGGGACCTTTCCCTTGCGGAATCCGGGGATCCGGACTTCCCTGGCGAGCTTCCTGTAGGTGTGGTCGAGGTCCTTGGCGAACTCGTCCGGGGGAACTTCCACCTGGAGGCGGACGACGTGCCTATCTGTTTCCTCGAGGGTGGTCTGCATCGGTCTCCCGAGCGTACTCGATAACTCGAGAAGGGAAACCGGCCGGCGGCCCTAGTCCAGACGGATGGTTTCTATGCGGGCGGGTCCCAGCCGAATGGACCTGCCCGCGACTCGGGCCTCTCGCGGCTCCTTGGATGGGTTCCAGATCCGCACCTCGACGCGTCCATCAACCTTGCGAACCGACGACAGCTCGGCGCCCTCGACCTGGAGCAGGGAACCGGTGTCGGGCAGATCACCGCCGCCCGGCGCGGCGGCCATGCCGCCCGGAAGCGTGATGTCCTCCCATTCACTGCTGAGCCTTTCGGGTGGGACACCGCGCTTCAAGCAGATCGAAACGTAGTGGTGGCCCGGCATCTGAGCATCGGGTGTGGCGATGTCCGGGCCCGCGGCCCACCCTCGGGTGGCGATCTCGGGCCGGCTGATCGTTCCCACGCACCGAAGAAGGGTGATGGCGAGCTCCTCGGAGTCAGGTAGGACCTCGTATTCGAACACCCCGCTCTGGATGGCGGTGACCCCGCCCGCCGAAACCGCTCCACGAGCCGGCCACGTCGGGGAAGGGTTCTCGGTCCCCCCTTCGGACCGAATGGGTCGGTCCACCACCTCGAATGGCGAGAGAGCGATCGACCCCGAGGCTGGCTCCTTCAGCCCGATGTGCAAGCGAAGCCGACGATCGACACCGCGGTTCTCGACCCCCACCCCGACGTGGATGCAACCGTCGCCTATGTCCTGCGCGCCCAGCTCGACCCGCATTCGATCGAACCCGGCCACGACATGCTGTTCGTGGCGTTTGTACGAGAATGCGCTCGTTGGCGGATCAGCGTCGCTCGAGCAGAAGTTGTAGAGATCGCCGATGTCTCCTTCGTCGACCAGTCGCAGGCGGAAGCCGCCGCACAGCACCTGGCCATCCTCCACGGAGAGCTCCACGGACCGCCGCATCAGAGGAGGGTGGTCGGTCCGGACACTCCAACCCAGCGGGGGTATCCCGTGGCGCTCCCTGGACGAAGGGTTGAAATGGACCAGGCCCGGCTTGGCCATCCGCGAAGCGAGCGCCTGCATGGCGTCATCGGTGATCCCCAAGGCGATCGACAGGGCCCTCTCATGCCGAGCGTCCACCGCGCGAGCCACCTCGTCCACCGAGCAGCCGCATACGGAGTCGTGGGCTCCGTTCCACAGGAGCAGCCGCCACGCATCTCGAAGCTGCTTGCCCGGCCATTCGAAGCCGGGGACCAGGGCGGCGAGCGGCTCGGCTACTCGCTCCAGGAACGCCTCGATCCGGCCGCGGGCCTGCTTCTGGTGCATCCGGGCCGAATAGACGCCGGGCAGGATGTGCGTGCGGGCGGCCGAACGAAGCTCCCCTCTCCAGGTCGGAATGCCCTGGGGCGGAGGGCCATCGAGGTACGCGGCCAGTGATGAGATCTCTGCCGGCGTCACGGCCGTCTGGTTGAACTCGTTCAGTAACGGTGTGAGCTTGGCGGCCGGTACCGAGTGGTCACCGCCGACCGGCACGAGCAAGCGGTCGCGGGCTGACACTGGGGCAAGCATCTCGATCGCCTTGTTCACATATCCGGCCAGCTCCATCGCGTTCTCGGCCTGATAAAGCCAGCCTCCGAACCCATAGCCGAAGACCATGTATTCGACCAGGACCCGACTCCCGTCCGGGGACTCCCACCAGAATGCGGTCTTGTCTATGGCCGAGGGGACCCCGCGCCACACGACCGCCTTGTCGAACCCCGCGTTGGCCAGGATCTGTGGCATCTGGCCGATGTGGCCGAACTGGTCGGGCAGGTAACCGGCCGGCACCGGCTCCGTCCCCAACTCTCTGGCCCGGGCGGTCCCCCACTCAAGGTTTCGGATCATCGACTCACCGGAGGTGAGGAACTCGTCCATCTGGGTGAACCATGGGCCGACCGAGATGCGTCCCTCCCGAGCCAGCCGCTCGATGTCCGCTTGTCGTTCGGGCCGCACCGCGAGGTAGTCGTCGATCATCGCCGACTGCCCGTCGAGGTGGAAGTGCGCCAGCGGCGGATCCGAGTCCGCCAGTTCGATCAGGTGGTCCATCATCTGGATCAGACGCGCAAGGAACCCTTCGAACGGCTCGTACCACTCGCGGTCCCAATGCGTGAGCGGCACCAGGAACAAACGAGCCGGGCTTACGTCGACCGGCCCGGCCTCGGATGCCTTCACTCGCCCATCGTGCCGGTGTCCATCGGTCCTTCGCAACCCGTTCGCTACACTCCCGTCGTGTCCCCCTCGGCTACCCCAGAAGAGATCCTGCGCGCGCTGGCGGACCCCGAGCGACTGGCCGTCGCGGGAGCCCTAGCCAAGGAGCCCATGACCGCGAGGGCGCTGGCGGATGGGCTCGACCTTGGCATCCAGAAGGTGCGGAGGCACCTCAACAGGCTCACGGCAACGGGCCTCGTCCAGGCGGAAGCCGACCGCCGAACGTATCGACTCGTCCCAGAGGCCCTGAGGGAAGCGGCCAGGGAGATTGGCCCGACTCGGGAGGTAGGGCTGGCACTGGGAGCCGTCGACGACGAGGAAGAGGTTGTCCTTCGTCACTACTTCAGGGGCGGGCGGCTTCGGGAGATCCCCGCCAAGCAGGCCAAGCGCCGGATCGTCCTGACCCGGCTGGCGCTGGAGTTCGAAGCTGGTGTCCGCTACCCGGAGCGGGTGGTGAACGAGACACTGAAGCGCTTCTACGACGACTACGCGTCCGTCCGCCGTTATCTCGTCGACGAGAGGCTCCTCACTCGGGAAAAAGGCTTGTACTGGCGCTCCGGCGGGCCTGTCGACGTCTGACCTAGCGGGCAGGTCCTTCGCTCATGAGGGATGGTCAACCTGGACCTCGTCGGGCACGGGCAGTCGCTCGGCCATTCGCCGCTGGAAGTGTTCGGCGAGGTCCGGCTTGGCCTCGAGCAAACCCTGGAACCATTCCGTCGGCACGATCATCAGCTCGGTGTCTTGCACGGCTATCGCTTCCTTGCTGTGCGTCGTGCGAAGCAGGAGCGACAGCTCTCCGAACGAGGCGCCGTGTCCCACGGTCGCCACGTCGATCCGTTCCCCGTCGACAACGTCGGAGATCCTGACCCGTCCCGACAGGACGACATAGAGGCCTTCCGAGGGACTCCCCTTCTCGAAGATGATCGAGCCGGCCGCCCAGAAGAGGTTGGTCGAGGCGCCCACGATGTCGAGGAGCTCATGGTCGGAGAGCGACGCGAAATCGGGCACGGAGCGCAAGGCCTTGACCGGACTATGAGTGATGCGCTCTTCCAAAACCGTCCTCCAGCCGGGGATATCCTAGGCGAGACGCCCCACGCGACGAAGAGAGCACTCTGCGGTCGTGGGCTCGAACGGAGGTGTCCGTGAACATCTCGAGCATCCCGCTTCGGATCGCGCAGTTCTCCGACATCCACTGTGGCGAGCTTTCCTTCAGCGAGGAAGCGATGAGGTCCACGGTGGAGCGGATCAACGCCCTCGAACCCGACATTGTGGTACTGGCTGGGGATCTTACGGCCGCCGGCTACGAGTGGGAGTTCGAGCAGGCGGCGGGCTGGGTCGACCAGATACGCGCGCCCAAGGTCGTCGTACCCGGAAATCACGATTCCCGGAACGTGGGGTACATCCACTTCGAGCGGTACTTCGGCGAGCGGTTCTCCATATACCAGCAGGATTTCGAGCCCGAGAGGGCGGAGCGGCTCCTCGCGTCCGGCGTCACCGTCGTGGGCGTGGACTCATCGGAGCCCGACCTCGATGAAGGCCACATCGGCAGAGAGCGTTACGACTGGATCCGCAAGCAGTTCGATCGACCGGACCACATGAAGATCTTCGTCATCCACCATCACCTGGTGCCGATCCCCGGAACCGGTCGCGAACGCAACATCATCACGGACGCGGGGGACCTGCTGGCGGTGCTCAACCAGCTCGACATCGATGTCGTGCTATCGGGCCATAAGCACGTTCCATTCTTCTGGGGGCTGAACGGCATCCTGATCTGCAACTCCAGTACCGCGACCACCCGGCGGGTCCGGGGGCTCACCCCATCGTCGTGGAACGAGCTCCAGGCTGACGCGTCGACGATGAAGGTCTACACGCACTACACGGACGGGAAGCGGGAACTGTCGGTCATCTTCAGCCGCAAGACGAGGGCGATGACCCGCGAGTCCTTCTATCTGACGGATGCATTCCTGGACTCGAACCATTTGTGATGACGTGAGGGATCCTGTCGGGGCGGGCGGATTCGAACCGCCGACCTCCTGCTCCCAAAGCAGGCGCGCTAACCAAGCTGCGCCACGCCCCGCCTCGCCGATTGTACGCGTCGCCCCACCGGGCGCCGGGTATAAGGTCGCGGCATGCCGGGCGGGGTCGAGCTTTCGAATCTGAGCAAGGTCTTCTGGCCCGACGAGGGCCTGACCAAGGGTGACCTCATCGACTACTTCGCCGCTGTGTCGCCCTACCTGCTCCCGGCCATCCGTAACCGGCCACTGACCGTCATCCGGTATCCGGACGGGATCGCGGGCATGTCGTTCTACCAGAAGGACACGCCGAAGTACGCCCCGTCGTGGGTCAGGACGGTCAGCCTTCGAGCGGAATCAGCCAAACGTGAGGTTCGGTACACGCGGTGCAACGACAAGCGGACGCTCCAGTGGCTGGCTAACCAGGCGAGCATCGAGCTTCACCCATGGCTCTCCAGGACCGACCGCCTGAACCGGCCTGACCACCTGGTGTTCGACCTCGATCCTCCTCAGGACGCCTTCGAGCGAGCCGTGCAGGTGGCTCTGATCCTGAAGGCCGTTCTTGACGAGGTAGGTCTGCAGGGCTTGCCGAAGACGTCTGGCGGCAAGGGCATCCATGTCTACGTGCCCCTCCAGCGCCGGCAACCGTTCCCCGCCGTGCGATCCGCGGCGCTGGCGATCGGACGGCTGGTGGAGGAGCGGATCCCCGACGACGCGACCGCCGAGTTCAGGATCGCCAAGCGGGGGGGACGTGTGTACCTGGACCCGGGCCGGAACGCCCCAGGGGCGCACGTGGCAGCGGTTTATTCCCCTCGGGCTCGGCCGGGAGCCACGGTCTCGTTCCCCGTACCTTGGGGGCAGCTGGAAGACGTGAAGCCCGGCGACTTCACGATCCGCAGCGTTCCCGCGCTCCTGGCGAAGGAAGATCCGTGGAAGACCCTCATGCCGCGACCTCAAACGCTCCCCCGAGACCTGCTCGCCTGAGGGTCTGCGCGCTGAGCTACCATTGTTCGCACACGCGGGTGTAGCTCAGTGGTAGAGCTCCAGCCTTCCAAGCTGGTGACGAGGGTTCGATTCCCTTCACCCGCTCTTCTGGTCAGGGCCACTTTGCCCAGGTCAGGGCCCACATTCGGCTTCAGCGCCTACCCAGCAGTGCCCATCATTTCTCGACGTTTCGCGGTACGCCGCGGGACGGGGGCGGGACGGCTTCGACTAACTACCGTCTGCGAGGCGTTGTCCGTTGTCAGCCACTCGGTTTGCTCGCGGAGGGCCGACGATCTGCTACGCCTTCCTGCGGGCGGTCGCTTAGGTGCAAGGACGTACAGAATTGGGGAGAAATGCACCTTTAGGTCCACGCTCGCGTTTCTACTGGAGCGGCTGCTCATGGGCGTTCCCGACCACGTCCATGAAATGAACCCTGAGCAGCTCAGGATCCGGTTTGCCTTCGGCCTTGTGCTTCTTCCATTCGTCGTAGCTGATGCTGACCCCGGCCATACCGGTGGCGCCTGGTGGGAGAACAGGCTTCTCGAGGCGAGCATATTCCTCTCCAAGCTCCCCCTGGGCGCGGTCACCAGACTGGCAGCGCGCCGTGCATCCATCGAATCCCAACGATCCCGTGTTCGGGCGGGACCTGCTTCAGGTAGAGATCCTGAACCCGTCGAGGACGCGTCGCCTGTTCACCCTGTTCAACACGCACCTGAAGAGCCACTTCCTCTCCCCCGGCGAGACCGAAGCAGACGCAAACGGAAGGCGAGCGGCAGACGGAGATCGCCGCGAGCATTATCGCGGCCCGGACCCGACCGAACAGCTTCTACGTGGTCGTGGGAGACATGAACGACCCACCGACCTCGCCGCTCCTGGCTCCACTGGTGGGGTCGCCGGATCTCGGCCTCGTCGATGCCCTGACGAACCCCAC
>JBKPAF010000083.1:0-62870 GCA_046726275.1 Actinomycetota bacterium | reverse complement strand
CGTCTGGGCCGAGTTGTCGTCGGCGCACCCATTAGCCAGGAAGGACGCGCCTCCCAGCACGATAGCCTTGTTGGCGACGGCGGTGACTCCCATCGCCGGAAGGCTCACGCAGCCGGCGGGCGTGGTCCCGGGCCAGGGGTCGCTGTCGAAGACGGCGGTCGTGTTCGTGGCCGGGTAGTAGGCCTGAACGGTGGTCACGATCTGCGCGTTCGCGTCGCGACCGCCGAAGACGTAGAAGCCCAGACCATTGGCATCGTTCAGTGCGGCGACCCCGTAGTTGGAGATCGGGACGGGCATGTCGACGCCCGTGTCCGCGTAGGACTTGGAGGCATGGTCGTAGTACCAGATGGAGCCGTCCGTGACGTCGCCTGTCGTCCGGAACCCGAGGAAATAGATCCGGTTGTTGGCCGCGTAGAACTCCCCGTCGAATCGCGTCCCCGCGAAGGGGCTCGGAGTCGCTAGGCGGAAGAAGACCGTTGCCGAGAACGCAGGCCCCGCGGCAAGGGCGACGGCTCCCACCACCAGCAGGGTGATGACTCGCCAGTGTGCTCTCCTCATGGCTCGACCCCCTCCTTCTGTCGAGATGGGCTGCCGGGATCGCAGACCCGGCCACTGTTGGTGGCATTCATGCACCACTGGCCGCGGCCGTCAAACTGGCCCTTCGCCCCCCGCCCTAACGGGAGCAGCTGCTGGATGCCCTGGACACGAGGTCAAAGGCGGTGAGAGGCTGCTGTTAGAATCTCGCCTCGTGCGCCTCCCGCACCGCATCGCACGGTTCATCGCGCTCATCGCACCCGTCGTGATGGCCTTCATCGTGGTGGGAGGCGCGGCGTTGGCGCAGGAGGTGGAGATCACCCCGCTGCCCACGGAAAGCCCTTCCTCAGAGCTGGCGCCAGGGACCCAATGGGTGTACTGGATGGCCATCGGCGCCGCGGTGATCGTCATCCTGGTCCTCGTCGCGGTCGCCGCCGGGTATCTCCGGTTCGCCCCGAAGTTCTTCGGCCGCGAAGAGAAGGCGGTGCCCCCGCCGCCCGGAACCCGACCTCCCGCGCTGGCCCGCCAGGCGGCCCAGATCCGTTACACGCCGCCCCCGGCCGCCGAGCACGCCCCTGCCGCAGCCCAGGCGCGGACGGCCACCGCTGTGGCCGAGCGGCCCGCTCCTGCCGCTGCGGCATCGGCCGCGCCTGCTGCGTCCGCGGCCGCCCCCGCGGAGTCGCCCGCTCCCGCCCAGGCCGCCACCGAACAGGTCGCCGCCCCTCCGTCGGGCGAATCCGCCCCGCAGGCAGACGCCGTTGGGCAGGCCGAGACGGAGGCACCGGAGGAGCGCCCGACCGCAAAGACCGTCGAGGAGGCGGGGGCGCCCGCTCAAGAGGCGCCCGAGGGAGCCACCGCGCCCGCCCCGGCAGCCCCCCCTCCTGCAGCGCAACCGGCAGCCCCGGCGGCCCCTGCCGCGCACTCCGGCAGCGGCGAGATGGACCAGGAAACGTTCGACCGCGTGCTCAAGGAGCAGCTCGACCGCGGAGTCGATCGGCGAGTTGCGGAAGGCCGGGCCCGAGCCGCGGCGGTGGTCGCGGCCCGGAAGAAGAGCCAGGCGTAGGCCGCCTGGCTCGAGTTCGATTCCATGGCTGCCGGGCACAATGGAAGCGTGACGTTCGCTTCGGAGAGGCTCATCGACTGGGGGACCGCCGATCGAGTCGGGCGAAAGGTGGCCGGTCTGGGCCAGGCCCTGACAGCGGTCGAGCGAGCGAGACTCGTGGAGGACTTCTCGGAGCTCGTCCCCGAGGCCGAGTCGCTGGTTCAGGAGTTGACCGGGTTGGGACCTGGACCCCAACGTTCGCGGGCCTGGGTGATGACGAGAGGCCAGTGGCTGCACCAGAACCTCAGGGGCTTCGAGAGGGTGCTCGAGCCGTTCGCTCAGAAGCTCGTTGGGAATCGAGCCGATGGCGCATTCGCGGGGCTGCGGCGGGCGGTCCTGGGCGCCCAGTTGGGAGCCCTCCTCGGCTACCTCGGTCACCGCGTCCTGGGTCAGTACGACATGTTCCTCCCGCCCGACGACGAGGGCCTCCTGTACTTCGTGGGCTCGAACGTCGCGGGGGTCGAACGCAAGCACGGGTTTGCCCCCTCGGACTTCCGTCTATGGATCTGCCTGCACGAAGTGACCCACCGGCTGCAGTTCGGAGGCGCCCCCTGGCTCCGGGCCTATCTCACGGGGCTCATGGACAGCTACCTGAGCTCGGTCGAGCTGGACCCCAGTTGGCTGATGGAGCGGCTTCGCGATGCGGTGAACGAAGTGAGAACCGGACGGGTGGAACGGGGGTTCGGTTGGGTGTTCCTGCTTATGTCGCCCGACCAACGAGACATGGTCAAGAAGATGCAGGCTGCCATGTCGCTGCTCGAAGGCCACAGCAACTACGCCATGGACGAGGCGGCTCGGGACCGCATTCCGGACGCTCGGTCCTTCCGGGAGACCCTCGAGGAGCGCCGGAACCGGGCCGGCCTGGAACGGGCTTTTCAGCGAGCCATCGGGTTCGACGTCAAGGTCCGCCAGTACGCGATGGGAGAGAGGTTCACCAGGAAGGTCGTGGACGAGGTGGGAATGGATCGCTTCAACAGGATCTGGGAAAGCCCGGCAAGCCTTCCGACCATGGACGAGATCCGCCACCCGCGGTCGTGGGTGGTTCGCGTCGCCGCGTCCTGAGATGCCCGCTCCGGCGCTTCGCCGGCCCCCTCCCGTCGGCCGGGTGCTCGAGCGGGTCACGACGACCGCCCGTCGCCACCGGATGTTCGCGCCAGGTTCCCGCGTGCTGGTCGCAGTCTCCGGTGGGCCCGACTCGCTGTGTCTCCTGCACGCGCTCGCCCGCCTGCGGCGCCTTTTCAAGATCCACCCCGTGTGTTTCCACTTCGACCATGCCCTACGGAAGGGGTCGGGAGCGGATGCGGCCTACGTCCGGCGCCAGGCGACCCGGCTGGGCGTACCGTTCTTCCTGCGGCGGGCCACCTCCAAGCCCGGCCGAGGGCAGTCCATCGAGGCGTGGGCCAGGACGGTCCGATACGAGGCCCTGACCAGCGTCCTGGAAGAGATCGGGGGCGGAGTGGCCGCCACGGGCCACACTGCCGACGACCAGGCAGAGACCGTCCTCCTGGCGCTCCTCCGGGGAGGCGGCCTGCACGCGGTAAGTGGGATGCAGCCGGTGAGTGGATCACTCGTGCGGCCACTCCTGGATACGACCAGGGAGGAGACCGAGAGATTCTGCCGGTCTCTGCGCCTTCGGCCACGGCAGGATCCGATGAACGATGATCCCGCGTTCATGCGGGTCGGGATCAGGACCCGGGTCATCCCCCAGCTGGAGCGGGCCATGGGGAGGAATCTCCGGTCCGCGCTGGTGAGGACGGCCGCCCTCCTTCGCCAGGACGCCGAGTTCCTCGATGAGCTCGCCGCGGCCGCACGACAGGAGCTGGTCGTGGAGCAAGGAGCCGGCGCCATCCTTCTCCACGCGGATCGCCTGCGGAGCCTGGTAGCGCCACTGGCCGGGCGGGTCGTTCGGCGGGTCCTGCTGGATCTCGGCGCCGTCCCAGAGGCCGGACACATCGAAGCGGTCATCGGATTGGCCCATGCCAGGCCGGGCCGGTCACGAACTTTGCCCGGCGGCTTGCTGGCGCGCAGAGACAGGGAGTATGTTCGGGTTTCTCGCCCTTCCCTGAGGCCCGCGTGAGGTTCCAGGCGAGCAGCAGCGACGCGTCTCGAGGGGAGGGCTTCCGATGGAGACACAGGTGGACCACGGACGATCGGAAGGCGTGTCGGACGCACCCTTCCGTAGACTGTCCGGAGAAATGGACGCCCACAAGGAGGACATCGAGCACGTCCTGATCACCGAGGAGGACATCCAGCAAAAGATCGCCGACGTCGGGGAGCAGCTTTCCGCAGACTACGCCGGTCGCGATCTCCTCCTCGTCGGGGTGCTGAAAGGTGCGTTCGTGTTCATGGCCGACCTGTCCCGGCACATCCGTCTTCCGATGGAGTTCGACTTCATGGCCGTGTCCTCCTATGGGGCGGCCACACAGACATCGGGCGTGGTCCGCATTTTGAAGGACCTGGACCACGAGATCCTGGGTCGCCACGTCCTGTTGGTGGAAGACATCGTCGACTCAGGCCTCACCCTGTCGTATCTGTTGAAGAACCTTCGCACTCGACGCCCGGCCACCCTCGAGGTCTGCGCGCTCATGCAGAAGACGGGGGTACAGCAGGTCCCCCTCGACATCAAGTACCGGCTGTTCGAGATCCCCTCGGTGTTCGTCGTGGGCTACGGCCTCGACTACGGGGAGCGTTTCCGCAACCTGCCCTACGTGGGGACCCTCCGGCCCGAGGTCTATCGGGACGCCGTGTCCTGAGCCCTCCAGTCGGGGAACCCCCCGCCTGATGGCGCGGTCTAACCCTCCTGAGATGAAACGGACCCTCGTGCTCCTGATCGCGGTGGCATTCTCCGTCTCTGCCTGCGCGAACGCTTCCATGGGCGGGACCTCAGCCGGGACCTCGGGCATCCAAGGGAAGGTCCTTCTCGGCCCGATGTGCCCGGTTCTGCAGTCTGGCAGCCCATGTCCCGACAGACCGATCGAAGCCGATATCACGGTCACCGCGTTGGACGGCAAGGTCGTGGCTACCGGCCACTCCGACACAGATGGCAGCTATCGCATCTCACTGGGTCCCGGCTCCTACACGGTGACGGCCAAGCGACCGGGCGGGGCGTTCGGCGCGAGCAAGCCGGCGACGGTGGAGGTCACGGCCGACTCCTACGTCCGCCTCGATGTGCTGGTCGACTCGGGCATTCGCTGATCCTGACGCGTCGAAGGGCTTCGAAAAACCCCTGTGCTACCATCGCCCGGCGAGGCGGGCGTCCGCTGCCCGTGGATGACCTCCCGGAGCCGGCGAAAGGAGCAACTCCCAACGAACAAGCCTGAGTCGCCCCTTCGGCGCATCTTTCGCGGACCCGTCGTTTACCTCCTCGTGGTTCTGGCGGGCCTTTGGTTGTTCCTGTCCTTCGTCACGCGTGGACCTCAGGCCACCCGTCTGGGCCTCTCCCAGTTCGAACGCCAGGTGGCGGCGGGCAACGTCGTTTCGGCAACGTTCCTCGAGCGGGACCAGAAGGTAGAGGGTCTGCTCGAAGACGGGATTCGCTACCAGACCACCTATCCGCAGCAGTACTCGGACACGCTCACGGCCAAGATCCTCGCTGCGCCGAACAACATCAGGCTGGTGGCGGATCCCCAGAACGGGTCCATGTTGGTGAGCGCGCTGCTGCAGATCGGGCTGCCGATCGTCCTGATCGGGGCGCTGCTCCTGTTCTTCATGAACCAGATGCAGGGGGGCGGGAACCGGGTGATGGCCTTCGGAAAGGCGAAGGCCAAGCTGGTCACCAAGGATCAGCCCAAGACCACCTTCTCCGATGTGGCCGGGGTCGATGAGGCGGTCGAGGAGCTCCAGGAGATCAAGGAGTACCTGGAGAACCCGGCGAAGTTCCAGGCCATGGGAGCGAAGGTGCCGAAGGGCCTCCTCCTGTTCGGGCCGCCGGGTACCGGCAAGACGCTGCTCGGTCGGGCCGTCGCCGGGGAGGCGGGAGTGCCCTTCCTTTCCATCAGCGGATCTGACTTCGTCGAGATGTTCGTGGGGGTCGGCGCCGCCCGCGTTCGAGACCTCTTCGAGCAGGCCAAGCAGTCCGCTCCGGCGATCGTGTTCATCGACGAGATCGACGCCGTCGGGCGCCACCGTGGGGCCGGCCTCGGCGGCGGCCACGATGAACGCGAGCAGACCCTCAACCAGCTTCTGGTCGAGATGGACGGGTTCGACATCAAGACCGGAGTCATCCTGATGGCCGCGACGAACCGCCCGGACATCCTTGACCCAGCCCTGCTTCGACCGGGACGGTTCGACCGGCAGATCGTGATCGACCGCCCGGACCTCCAAGGAAGGAAAGGGATCCTCCGCGTCCACGCCAAGGGCAAGCCGATCGACCAGAGCGTCGAGCTCGACGTGATCGCGCGGAGGACGCCTGGTTTCACCGGCGCGGACCTGGCGAACGTCATCAACGAAGGCGCGCTCCTGACAGCCCGCAGGGGCAAGCCTGCCATCACCATGATGGAGCTCGAGGAAGCCATCGATCGGGTCGTGGCGGGGCCGGAACGGAGGACCAGGCTTATCTCCGATCGCGAGAAGCGGATCATCGCCTATCACGAGGGCGGTCACGCCCTCGTCGCCTATCTGCTCCCGAACGCCGACCCCGTTCACAAGATCTCGGTGATCCCGCGCGGCCGGGCGCTGGGCTACACGCTCACCCTCCCGATGGAGGACAAGTTCCTCGTGGCGCGGGAGGAACTGATCGACGAGCTGGCGATGCTGCTGGGGGGACGTGTGGCCGAGGAGCTGATCTTCGGCGACATCACGACCGGAGCCCAGAACGATCTGGATCGGGCCACGAAGATCGCTCGCCAGATGGTCACGGAGTACGGGATGTCGGACCGCCTGGGTCCTCTCACCCTCGGCCAGAAGTCGGGCGAGGTCTTCCTGGGCCGGGACTTCGCCTCGCATCCGGACTATTCGGACCAGGTCGCCTTCGAGATCGACTCCGAGATCCGTTCCCTCATCGATCGCGCCCACGACGAGGCGCTGGAGATCCTGACC
This sequence comes from Actinomycetota bacterium, assembly GCA_046726275.1. Lineage (GTDB taxonomy): Bacteria > Actinomycetota > UBA4738 > UBA4738 > UBA4738 > DASXTW01. The sequence goes on along the minus strand of JBKPAF010000083.1, from coordinate 56,197 downwards.
GAGCACCGGGACCGGCTCGACCGGATCGCGGACGCGCTCATGGAGAAGGAGACGGTCGAGAAGGAGGACCTGATCGCCCTGCTCGATGGCCTGGTAAAGCGACCGCAGCGCACCAACGGCCGCCAGGCCGGAGCCGCGGCGGCGGTGGCCAGGCGCTCCGAGAAGGCGCCCGGGCCGGGAGTGCCCGGGTCGATCCCCTGAGCCGGCGCCCCGGGCTTCCGTGGATCGGTGGGCGACCTTCGACTGCTACGGGACACTGATCGACTGGGAGCGAGGGATCGGCGAGGGCTTGAGGCGGTTGTGGCCCGATGCGGAGGGGTCTCGGCTCCTGTCGCGATACCACGAGATCGAGCCCAAGGTTCAGGCCGGTTCATTGCTCCCCTATCGGGAAGTCATGGCCCGGACTCTCGAGACCGTCGCCGAGGGCGAAGGGCTCGAGCTGAATGCACTGGACCGCGGGATCCTCGGCGATTCCCTTCCTGAGTGGCCGGCTTTCCCCGAGGTGCGGGACTCGCTCCGAGAGATGGCCTCGAGAGGCTGGCGCTGGGCGATCCTCTCGAACACCGACCCGGACCTCCTGGCGGCGTCCATCGTGAGCCTTGGTATCGAGCCCGATCTGGTCGTGACGGCCCACGACGCCGGTTCCTACAAGCCCTCGCCAGGGCACTGGGAGGTCTTCCGAGAACGGACCGGGGCGTCGCCTGACCGCCACGTGCACGTGGCGGTGAGCCTATTCCATGACATCGCTCCCGCCGCTCGTTTGGGGATCTCTGCCGTGTGGATCAACCGCCTGGGCGAGAGCAGCGATCTTCCGCGAGCGGCGGAGCTCGCCGACCTCACCAAGCTGCCAGGCACACTCGACCGCCTCGTCCCTTCTAGCTGACGCTCTGTTGGCGATACCTTCCAGAAGAGAAGCCGCGCCGTAGATTCCCCCGGAACGCTGCCCGGTCCTGCGCGCGCGGCCAAGGAACCGTATCGATCTCGCAACTGTCTACGATTGGCCTGTGAAGGCGGGCGGATTCGTGTGGAGGGCGGGGTCCCACGTTCTCGAATGCGGGAGCAGGACCCACGTCATGGGGATCATCAACGTGACGCCGGATTCGTTCTCTGACGGAGGGCGGTTCGTGGATCCCGAGATCGCCGTGACGGCCGGGATCGAGATGGCGTTGAACGGGGCCGACATCGTGGACGTGGGTGGAGAGTCCACCCGCCCTGGCTCCGACCCGGTTCCGGTCGGCCGTGAGCTGGACCGGGTGGTGCCTGTGATCAAGAGACTGGCCGCCGAGGTGACCATCCCCATCTCGGTTGACACCAGGCGAGCCGAGGTCGCTCGGGCCGCGCTCGAGGTAGGCGCGACGATCGTGAACGACGTGACGGCCGGGTCGGACCCGGCGATGTTCCGGCTGGTCCGAGAGGCCGAGGCAGGCTTCGTCCTCATGCACATGCGCGGCGAGCCAAAGACCATGCAGCAGCAGACCCAGTACGACGATGTCGTGGCGGAGGTGAGGGCCTACCTGGCCGAGCGGGTGGAGGCGGCGGTCCGATCGGGGATCGAGTGGGAGCGTCTGGCCGTCGATCCGGGACTCGGGTTCGCGAAGACCGAGCAACAGAGCTACGTATTGATGCGGGACATCGCGACCTTCCTGGAGCTGGGCCGGCCGGTTCTGGTCGGACCCTCCCGGAAGTCCTTCATCGGGAACGTTCTCGGGACCGATGTCCGGCACCGGCTCGAGGGCACGGCCGGCGCCGTGGCCTGGATGGCGGGACAAGGCGCGCACATCGTCCGAGTGCACGACGTCCAGGAGATGGTGCGGGTGGTCAGGGTTGTGGACGCAATCCGGAGTGGAGATCGGCCTCGCTGAAGGATGGAAGGAAGAGAGGATGGTTGGGGTCGGCTTCGACTATGAACGGATAACGGTCTCGGGTGGCGAGCTTGCCTACGCCGATCTGGGGGAAGGCCCACCAGCTCTCCTGCTCCACGGCTTCCCGGCCTCCTCCTTCCTGTGGCGGCGGGAGGCCTGGCTGCTGGCACAGCGCATGAGAGTCATCGTGCCCGACCTGCTCGGGTACGGGCGGAGCGAGAAGGCCGAGGGAGTGGATCTGTCCGAACCAGCCCAGGCTGCGTACATGCGGGAGCTGGTCATGGGGCTGGGCATCGACGAGCTGGCAGTGGTCGGGCATGACCTCGGGGGGGCCCTCGCCCAGATGCTCGCGCTGGATCGGGGCCTCCAGGTCAGGGCGCTCGTCCTTTTGGACTCGGCGTGCTTCGACGCCTGGCCCCTCGAGGGCGTGAAGATGCTCCAGGCGACGACCCCCGAGCAGCAGACCCCCGAATTCATCGAATCTGTGGTGCGGCTCACCTTCGAGCTGGGCGTGTCGCACGCGGGCCGCCTCGACGATGCGGCCCTGAATGCCTTCCTGAAACCGTGGCTCGAGGACCCAGCAGCGTTCTTCCGGGCGGCCCGGTCCATCACGGGCCGGGGACTGGCCGGTCGCGATGCGGAGCTGGCCGAATTGGACGTCCCCACGTTCATCCTCTGGGGCGAGGACGACCCATTCCTCGACGCCTCTCTGGGAGAGCGGCTGGGCGAGGCGCTGCCTGGAAGCACCCTGGCCCTGTTGCCGGGCTGCTCGCACTTCGTGACCGAGGATGCCCCGCAGACGGTAGGGCCGTTGATCTACGAGTACCTTCGGTCGAGGTATCTAGGCGATCGCCACGCGCACACCGCAACCGGCCCCGTAACCGTGACTCTTGAGCGTCCTGCTCGGGACGGGGAATAACGGGATGGAGCCGACCACCACCGCCATCTCGATCGAAGGCATCCGGGCAACGGGTCGGCACGGGGCCGTCGCCGGGGAGCGGCTGGAGCCGCAGGAATTCGTGGCCGACGTCGAGGTCTGGGTCGAGGTAACGGCCGATTCCCTGGTCGCCACCTTGGACTACCGCGTGATCGTGGACCGTGTGCGGGAGACGATCTCAGGCACCTCGTTCGTCCTCCTGGAGGCGTTGGCCGAAGCCGTAGCGACCGATCTGATGGAGCTCTCGAAGCCACTCCGGGTGGTGGTCGCCGTCCACAAACCTCGCGCCGCGGCCTCCCTCGGCGTCGATGACCTTTCTGCCGAGGTCGCGCTGGAGGCATGACGAAGAGCGCCACGGCCTCGGGTGGCACCGGCCGGGTGAACCGAAGGGTGCGAGCCTTCGTTGCGCTCGGATCGAACCTCGGAGACAGGCTCGCGAACCTCCAGGAAGCGGTGGACCGGCTGGGCGGGGCCGCGGGCGTCCGCGTGGTGAGGACGTCCCGCGTCTACGAGACCGATCCGGTCGGCCCCCCGCAGCCCGACTATCTCAACGCGGTCGTGATGCTGGACACGGAGCTGTCGGCCAGAGCCCTCCTCGACGTGTGCCTCGGCATCGAACGGGGCATGGGAAGGGAGCGAGGCGAACGGTGGGGTCCCCGGACGATCGATCTGGATCTCCTCGGATACGGGAGAGAGGAGATCGCCGAGCCGGGCCTGGTGGTTCCCCATCCAGGGATGCACGAGCGCGGGTTCGTCCTCGTGCCACTGCTCGAGCTCGAGGCCGACCCGTTGCTTCCTGGCCGCCGCACGGTGGCCAACCTCCGACTGGGCGCGGCAATGCTCACTGGGGTGCGCCCGTTCGCTCCAGCCCTCCGCTCCCGTTCTCCGATGTAGACTGCCCGCTCGTCCGGTAGCCGCTGCTCAAAGGACCCGGAACCGATCGAGACACGCAGTTCAAGCCAGAGCCGCTCGACCACCGTGGCCGTGATCGGGGCGGGCAGGGTCGCCACGGCGTTCGCCGTCCTATGGGAGCGCGCGGGGTACTCCGTCGTGGCCGTCTCCGGCCGCGAGGCAACCCGGGAGCGTGCCGGAGCGTTCCTGCCTGGAGCCCGTTTCTATCCGCAGGAAGAAGCAGACGAAGGTGCCAGGATGGCTGGGCTCGTGGTGCTTGGTGTGCCCGACGACCTTATCGCGGAGACCTGCGCTCGGCTCGCAACCCGCCGAGCCTTCGCCGCGGGACAGCACATCCTGCACTTCTCTGGGTCGTTGGGCCTCGATGTGCTTTCCTCCGGGCGGGCGATGGGAGCGGACGTGCTCTCATTGCACCCGCTGCAGACGTTCCCCGACGTGGATACCGGCTTGGCTCGTCTACCGAGGAGCTCGATCGCGGTGACCGCACGCGACGATCAGGGGATCGTCCACGGGGAGGAGCTGGCTCGCGCAGTAGGGGGAAGGCCCTTCCGCCTGGCCGAAAGCGCGAAGCCCCTCTACCACGCGGCCGCCGTCTTCTGCGCGAACTATCTGGTCGCGGTGGAGGGAATGGCGGAACACCTGTTCCGGCTCTCCGGCCTGGAGGATCCTCTGCCCGCCTTCGAGCCACTGGCCCGGTCGGCATTCGATTCGACCTTCGCGGCAGGACCGGGCGCGGCGTTGACCGGGCCTGCCGCGCGGGGGGACGCCGGCACGATCGCTCGAAACCTGTCCGCCCTGGCCGATCGGGCGCCGGAGGCGATCCCCGCCTACGTCGCGCTGGCTCGCCTGGCGGTGCAACTTGCGCTTCGGAGCGGGCGGCTCGACGTCGAGGGCCAGGCGCAGGTGGAGGAGGCGCTTGGGCGGTGGACCTGATCGGGTCCGTCAGGGACTTCCGGGTGGCCTGTGAGAAGGCGCGGAACGGTGGCTTCTCGGTCGGGTTCGTCCCAACGATGGGCGCGCTGCACGGCGGGCACGAGGCATTGCTCCGATCGGCTCGCGAGGAGTGCGGCTTCGTGGCCATCTCGATCTTCGTGAACCCGCTGCAGTTCACCTCCGCGCAGGACCTCGCCACCTACCCACGCTCGCTCAAAACCGACCTGGCGACTGCCGAGGCCCACGGGGTGGACGCCGTCTTCGCGCCGGACGAGGACGAGATGTACCCGGGGGGACCTTCCGAGGTGTTCGTCGATCCCGGCCCGCTCGGGGACAGGCTGGAAGGGGTGTCCCGGCCCGGTCACTTCCGCGCCGTGCTCACCGTGGTGGCGAAACTGCTCAATATGGTCGGACCGTCGAACGCGTACTTCGGGGAGAAGGACGCCCAACAGCTCGCCCTGGTCAGGCGGATGGTCGCCTCGCTCGATTTCCAGGTTACGGTGGTTGCCTGCCCCACGGTCCGGGACCCGGATGGGCTGGCCCTCTCCTCGAGGAACGCGCGGCTCTCCACGGAGCAGCGGCGGGCCGCGCCCGTGCTCTTCGAGGCCCTGTCGGATGCGGCCACCCGAGTGCGGCAGGGCGAGCGGAGCGCCGATGTGCTCCGGGCCGAGATCGCCAGGCTGATCGGGAGCGAGCGGTTGGGACGGATCGACTACGTCGCCGTCGTCGACGATGAGTCCTGGGAAGAGATCACGACCGTCCAGGGGCCTGCCAGGGCGCTGGCGGCCGCCCGCTTCGGCGACGTCCGGCTGATCGACAACCTCGCGCTGCCGACGGCCCGGGGGTCGGGCAGCATGCAGAATACGGAGGACGGGTAGGAGGCGGAACGTGCTGCTGGCGATCGACGTGGGGAACACACAGACCGTCCTGGGGGTCTTCGAGGGTGACGAGCTCACCTGGAAATGGCGGACGGCAACCCAGCACGAGCGAACGGCCGACGAGCTGGCCCTCCTGTTCGGAGGCTTCCTCGAACAAGCGGGGCTGTCGTTCAGCCGGCAGATCACGGGCGTGGCCCTGGCCAGCGTCGTGCCCGACCAGACCCAGGCCCTCCGGGAGATGGTGCGCAACTACTTCCACTTCCAGCCTGTAGTGGTCGAGCCCGGGATCAAGACGGGGATCTCCATTCAGACGGACAACCCCAAGGAGGTGGGGGCCGACCGGATCGTCAACGCGCTGGCGGCGTTCGACAAGTACGGCGGCCCATGCTTGGTCATCGACTTCGGGACGGCCATCACGTACGACGCCGTGTCGGATCGTGGCGAGTATCTGGGCGGAGCCATCGCCCCGGGCGTACAGGTCTCGGCCGCAGGGCTGTCCCGCGTTGCCGATCGCCTCCCCAGGGTGGAGATCGTCCCCCCTCGCTCGGTGATCGGGAAGAACACGATCGAGGCGCTCCAATCCGGCCTCCTGTTCGGCACCGCCTCCGAGGTGGACGGGATGGTGGAACGCATGCAGAAGGAGCTCGGGGGAGACGCCGTCGTGGTTGCTACCGGCGGGCTGGCCGATGTGGTCGTGCCTCTCTGCCAGACCGTCGACCATCACGAGCCCTGGCTCACTCTGGAAGGCCTCCGGTTGATCTTCGAGAAGAACACCGCCCGGGATGAGTGACGACCCGGGCAGCCCGTCGAGCTCCGAGCCGGAGCCCCAGGAGCAGCGGGGCCGCCTCCAGGAAGTTCTTCAGGCTCGACGGGACGCCCTGGCCCGTCTCCGCGAACGGGGGGTCGAGCCCTACGCCCTGCGCTTCCACAAGAACACCCACGCGAAGGAGCTCCACGAGCGCTATGAGGACCTCGCCCCGGGGGCTGAGACCGAGGACCGGCGGGCCGTTGCGGGCCGCCTCGTGCTCCTGAGGCGGCAGGGCAAGCTGTCGTTCGCCACACTCCGCGACTCCACCGGCGACCTACAGCTCTACCTGCGGCACGACACGATGGGTGATGGGTACGAGCTCGTTGACCTCCTCGACCTGGGCGACATCGTGGGGGCGGAAGGCCCGGTGGTGAGAACCAGGCGCGGTGAGCTGTCCATCCTGGTCGAGCGCTTGACGCTTCTGACGAAGGCTCGCCGGCCCATGCCCGAGAAGTGGCACGGATTGCGCGACCCCGAGGCTCGCCACCGAAGGCGGTACCTCGACCTCGCCGCGAACCCGGAGAGCCGGCGCATCGTGTGGACTCGGGCTCAGATTGTCAAGGCCTTCCGGAGGGTCCTCGACGAGCGGGGCTACGTCGAAGTCGAGACGCCGGCCCTGCAGGCAACGCACGGTGGCGCGCTGGCCAGGCCCTTCGTCACCCACCACCGGGCGCTCGACATGCCCCTGTACCTGCGGATCGCCCCGGAGCTGTACCTGAAGCGGCTGCTGGTCGGCGGCATCGAGCGCGTCTACGAGATCGGCCGCAACTTTCGCAACGAGGGCTTGGACCGACAGCACAACCCCGAGTTCACGATGCTCGAGGCCTACATGGCCTACGGGACGTACGAGGACATGATGGAACTGGCCGAGGCGCTGCTCCGGGAAGCCGCTGTGGCCGTCCGAGGCAGCCTTCGGTTCGACTACCAGGGGCGGGCTCTGGACCTCCAACGGCCGTGGCGGCGGATCACGCTGGCGGACGTTGTCTCGGAGGCGCTCGAAGAGCCGGTGGTCCTCGAACGGGAACCGTTGGCCGAGCTGGCGGAGCGCTCGAGCGTGGACGTCGAGCCCGAGTGGGGACCCGGAAAGATCCTGCTGGAGCTGTACGAGAAGCGCGTCGAGCACCTCATGTGGGATCCCGCCTTCGTCATGGACTTCCCCCGCGAGGTGTCGCCTCTGGCCAGGCCCCACAGGAGCTCCCCGGGACTAACGGAGCAGTTCGATCACATGATCGCCGGCATGGAGATCGGCCCGGCCTATTCGGAGCTTACGGACCCCGACGAGCAGCGCGCCAGGTTCCTCGATCAGCAGCGTCTTCGGCGAGGCGGGGACGAAGAGGCCCATCCTCTCGATGAGGATTTCCTGGAGGCCCTGGAGCACGGCATGCCTCCGGCCGGGGGGATCGGCGTGGGGGTCGACAGGGTCACCATGATCCTTGCCGATGTCCCCTCTATCCGGGACGTCATCCTTTTTCCGCACCTCCGACCGGCGCCTCGCGGCGATCAGGGCTGACCGGGATCGACGGAACAAACCGGCCGTCCGGCCCGTAGGCTCTGGCGAGTGCCTCGAAGGTTCGTCGTCGCCGTGGTCCTGGCCGTGTTCACTGTCTCCTGTACCGGGGAGGGGAACGTGCCGGACGCTGCGTCGTCCCGACCCGCGCCCACCCGAGGCACCCTCCCTCCGCCTTCTCCGGCCGGCGACGACCTCGTGCTCGAGGTGGTGGCAGAAAGGAGCGGGGTCCAGGCCGAGGGTTATCGCTCGTACCTGGACGGGATCGGCCTTGCCGTCGACGAGGTCAACCAGGGCGGGGGCATCGGCGGCCGCCGGCTCTCGCTGGCCATCCACGATGACGAGGGCAGCTCGGAGGGCGCGACTCGACTGGTCGAAGGGCTGCTCGCCAGCGACTCGCCGGCGCTGCTCTTCGTCGACGAGGGGCACGCACTCTCCCCTCTGCGGACTCAATTCCAGCGTCGGCAGAAGTCTGTGTTTCTCCTGGGGGGCGACCTCTACACGGGCCGCGGGCTGTTCCGGCAGGCCTTTCAGAGCACGATCCCATGGGAATGGCAGGCTCACGCGATCGCCAGGTACCTGGTTCGAGATCGCCGGGCGGGGTCGATCGGCTTCGTCGGGTCGGGACAGGAGTCCGCGCAGGCGGAGGCCGCCACCCAGCGCGGCCTCAACTACTGGGGGGGACGGCTGGCGTGGGGAATCCGGTACGACGCCGGCGGCGATCCACCCCCGAGGGCTCTGGCTCGCGCGTCGAAGACTGACGCCGTGATCGTGTTCGGCTCTCCCTCGGACTCCGACCGGATGGCGCGGGCGCTCGCAGCGGTTCCTGATCCTCCGAGGATCGTGGGAGGCTCCGCCCTCCTGGCCGCCCGGTCCCGCCTGCCCCCGGGGACGGCCGCCCTGGGCCTCTACACATGGGCAGGCTGGGCCGAGCCGATCCGGCGGATCCGCCTGTTCCGGAATCGATTCCGGGCGGCCTTCGGGCGCGACCCCTCGGGGATGGAACAGGAGGGCTACGACGCGGTGAGGCTCCTGGCCGATGCCCTGGTCCGGACGGGCGGAGCTGGAGGCCGGAGGCTCATCAACGCCTTGGAGGCGGTGAGGGACTCGCTCTACTCGGGCTTCCCCATCGAGCTGGGACCAGACGACCACGTCATCGGCCCGAGGGACCAGCTCGGCTTGTTCGCGGTTGCCGGCCCGGACGAACGGGTCGATCCCTGGCAAGAGCCGGGAAGCGAGCCATGGCGGGCGATCATGCGGACGTTCACGTATGACGGGGCGAGGACCAGCGTCCTGGACTTCGACCGACGAGTCTTCTTCCCCTTCTGGCGCAGGAACCAGCCTGGTCCGAAGTTCTTCCGCTCGCGATATGGGATCCGCTCGCTGGCATCCCGGGACCAGTTGCATTAAGGCGAAGGGCGGCAAAACCGCACGAAGCTAATCCCGGGGAAGCCATCGCCCGAATAACTTGTTGAAGGAGGTGCGGGACAGGACGGAAACGACCTGACGAGGCCACGGCGATGGGGGAAAAACCCACGTCGGAGCCGGTGGTTTCCACGCTAGTAGTTAGGTCGTAGCCCGCGGGTATAATCGCCTTCCGGGAGGCGCTCTGGGCGCGGCAAGCGTCACCAGGGCGCTTCTTTCGCCCAGAGGGGAGGACGTGGTCCGCTGATCCTCGGGGAGAGAATGACCAGGGCTCAGGTGTGGGCCCGGAGGAAACGAGATGTTTGAGCGCTTCACGGACCGAGCGCGACGCGTGGTCGTCCTTGCCCAGGAAGAGGCGAGGATGCTCAATCACAACTACATCGGCACCGAGCACATCCTGCTCGGGCTGATCCACGAGGGTGAAGGAGTCGCGGCAAAAGCTCTGGAATCCCTGGGAATTTCCTTGGAAGCAGTCCGATCCCAGGTGGAGGAGATCATCGGCCAGGGACAGGCCGCGCCCACCGGGCACATCCCCTTCACCCCAAGGGCCAAGAAAGTCCTCGAGCTGTCCCTGCGTGAGGCCCTGCAGCTCGGACACAACTACATCGGCACCGAGCACATCCTGCTCGGCCTGATCCGGGAGGGTGAGGGTGTGGCCGCCCAGGTCCTCCAGAAGCTGGGGGCAGACCTCAACAGGGTCCGTCAGCAGGTCATCCAGCTCCTTCAGGGGTACGCGGGCAAGGGAGAAGGGCAGCCCGGCGAGCAGAGCCCCCAGGGATCGATGGTGCTCGATCAGTTCGGGCGCAACCTGACCCAGCTCGCTCGAGACACCAAGCTCGACCCGGTGATCGGACGTGAGAAGGAGATCGAGCGGGTCATGCAGGTCCTGTCCCGCCGGACGAAGAACAATCCTGTGCTCATCGGCGAGCCCGGTGTCGGCAAGACCGCCATCGTGGAGGGACTGGCAACCAAGATCGTGAAGGGCGATGTGCCCGAGACGCTCAAGGGCAAGCAGATCTACACCTTGGACCTCGGGGCGCTGGTCGCGGGGTCGCGGTACCGCGGTGACTTCGAGGAGCGCCTGAAGAAGGTGCTGAAGGAGATCAAGACCCGCGGGGACATCGTGCTGTTCATCGACGAGCTGCACACGCTGGTGGGAGCGGGAGCGGCCGAAGGGGCCATCGACGCCGCATCCATCCTCAAGCCCATGCTGGCCCGCGGCGAGCTCCAGACGATCGGCGCAACCACCCGCGATGAATATCGCAAGCATCTGGAGAAGGACGCCGCCCTCGAGCGCCGGTTCCAGCCCATCTATGTCGATCAGCCAACCGTGGCTCACACCATCGACATCCTCAAGGGACTGCGGGACCGGTACGAGGCCCACCACCGCGTCTCGTTCACCGACGAGGCCCTCGTCGCGGCGGCCAATCTCTCCGACCGCTACATCAGCGACCGGTTCCTGCCGGACAAGGCCATCGATCTGATCGACGAAGCGGGATCTCGCATGCGGATCCGCCGCATGACTGCTCCACCGTCGGTCCGGGAGATGGACGAGAAGATCGCCGAGGTCCGGATGAAGAAGGAATCGGCCATCGACGCCCAGGACTTCGAGCGGGCGGCCCGGCTCCGCGACGACGAGCGCCATCTGCTCGAAGAGAAGGCCACGCGCGAGCGCGAGTGGAAGTCGGGCGAGATGGACGTCCTGTCGGAAGTCGACGAAGAGGAGATCGCGGAGGTCCTCTCGGCCTGGACCGGCATCCCCGTGTTCAAGCTCACGGAAGAGGAGACCGAGAAGCTGCTGCGGATGGAGGACGAGCTGCACAAGCGCATCGTCGATCAGGAGGAGGCGCTCACCGCGGTGTCGAAGTCCATTCGGCGGACCCGGGCCGGACTGAAGGATCCCAAGCGTCCCTCGGGCTCGTTCATCTTCCTCGGACCCTCTGGAGTGGGCAAGACGGAGCTGTCCAAGGCGCTGGCCGAGTTCCTCTTCGGTGACGAGGACGCCTTGATCCAGCTCGACATGTCCGAGTACATGGAGAAGCACACGGTGTCCCGGTTGATCGGGTCGCCCCCCGGATACGTGGGCTACGAAGAGGGTGGACAGCTCACCGAGGCCGTCCGGCGCAAGCCCTTCTCCGTCGTTCTCTTCGACGAGATCGAGAAGGCCCACCCGGATGTCTTCAACACGTTGCTGCAGATCCTGGAGGACGGGCACCTTACGGATGCCCAGGGGCACACGGTGGACTTCAAGAACACCGTGATCATCATGACCTCGAACCTCGGGACCCGGGACATCCAGAAGGGAGCCGGCATCGGGTTCGCGGCAAAGGCCGACGAGCAGGTGACCTATGACCGGATGAAGGAACGGGTCATGGAAGAGCTGAAGCGGTCCTTCCGCCCCGAGTTCCTGAACCGGATCGACGAGGTCATCGTGTTCCACTCGCTGTCCCGTGAGGACGTCAAGGCCATCGTCGACCTCATGATGCGGCGGGTCCGGGAACAGCTGAAGGCCAAGGACGTCGACATCGAGCTCACCGACGACGCGAAGAACCTCCTCGCAGAGAAGGGATACGACCCCGCGCTGGGCGCTCGGCCTCTCCGTCGGACCATTCAGCGCCTGGTCGAGGACCCGCTGTCGGAGAAGCTCCTGTGGAAGGAGTTCAAGGCCGGAGAGACCGTCATCGTCCACGCCCACGATGGCGAGATCGTGTTCGAGCACGCGCCGGTCTCGCCCGACACGCCCCCGGTCGAGCTCGCGGGACAGGAGACGTAGCGAAGAGCTTCGTGGCTCTAAGCTTCCTCTGGGATCTGGTGGAGGGGTCTCGCTAGCGGTCCCCTCCTCGCCCACAGGGATCGAGAGGAAGCGGCTTGCCGGGACGCCGGTAGGTCGTAAAGGGCGGAGCCCAGCTACCCCCCGGGGTAGCTGGGCTCTCCGCCGTTCTGGGGGTCCTCTCCGCCCCCTCGGTCTCTAGATCGAAGGGATCGAGGAGATGTAGATGTCCTCCTCGACCGTGTTGTCCAGCCCTCGCGTGTCGGCCCACACGACGTAAGGCTTGCCTGTGCCGTCCACCGTGACCCACATGTAGTCGCCGAGGAATCCAGCCTGTGCCGGGTTGTTGGCCGGCACGAGGTTCGGCATCGATGCAGTGGTGATCCGGATGTACTCGATGGACGGCGATGAGCTCGGGGAGCTCACCTTCGCCATGGTGATGTCGTTGCACCCGGTGTTCTCGCAGTCGCCGTAGGAGCGGTCGTAGTACCCGATCCACAGGGTGTTCCCGTCGGGGGTCACTGCGCTCCATGGCTGCCACTGCGCTGTGGGTCCGAAGTCCGCGGCGGGCGCCACGTTGACCTCAGGTGCCCACGTCGCGCCGCCATCGGTCGACGTCGAGAAGAACACGTCGTTGTCGCAAGGCGGCGTGGCCGATGAGGCCGGCCCGGTGCAAGGCGGTCCGCCGTTCCGGAAGTCGGACCACACGGCGGTCAGGTTGCTGCTGTTGTCGACCGCGATCGAGATCGACGTGAACTCGGGCACCCTGTACCCGTTGGGCGGCAGGCACTGGCGGCCGGCCGGGCAGCCTGTGTTCGGGTCGGGCCCGGTCGGGTGGTTGTCGATCAGGTCGTTGATCTTGACCGGCTGCGACCAGCTCGCCGAGTTGCTGCAGTCGTTGCCGGCCGGGCACTTCACGAACAGGACTTGGTTCTCGCCCGGGTTCGGGGTGTTTCCGTTCCCGAAGGCGACGTAGATGGTCCCATCCGGTCCGACGATCGGGTGCGAGCCCTGATCCTGATCACAGGCTCCCGGCACTCCACTGAAGTCCGTGCAGATGGCCGGGTTGTTCCCGCTGATCTCCACACCCGGTGACCACGTTGCCCCGCCATCGGTCGACTGGCTGAAGTAGATCGGGCTGTTCGTGGCGCTGAACCGTGTCCACGTGCCGTAGACGTTGTCCGCTTTCGGACTACTTGCGCTGGCATCCGCCACGATGAATTCCTTGTCGTGGAAGATGTTGGGATCGTTGTCGCTTGCTATCACCCCGAGCGGCACGTCCAGATACTCCTGGAACGGTCCGGGGGCGGTCGAGTGATAGAAGGATCCTCCGTTGGGCGCGTTGGACTTGGCCACAACGAAGGCGCTCGCCGCCGAGCCGACATCGAACAGGACCCCGCCCACGTAGACGTTACCCTTGGAGTCGAACGTGGCCGTTGGGTCGCTACAGGCGTCCGAGGTGTGTCCGTCGGCCATCACGAACTGCCAGAAGGGAGGCACCTGGTCTCCCCAGGTTTTGCCACCGTCGAACGACCAGTCGTAGCCGCAGTGGTTGAACCCGATCCTGGAATCGTTCTGTCCGGCGACCAGGTTCTTGGGGTCCGTGGGATTGACCACCACCACTTCTTCGGCTTGGCGCCTTCGAGAGCAGTCCTGATTCACGCGGATGTTCCGGCCCCCCAGGGATCCGCCCGCGAACACGTTCTGGCATCCCTGGGTCTTGGCCCTCGAGCGCGGCGGGGCTGCGATCTTGCGAGCCCTTGCGTCGAGAATCCCTGCGGCCTGGAGAAGGGTGTACATGACGCCTGAAGAAAGCGGCATGACCCATTTCGGTGCCTTCTGCTGTCCGGTTTCGATCCTCAGTGCCCGCGCCAGAACGCGGTTCTGGGGACTCTTCGCGCCCACGCTGACGGGCTGGGAGCCGAAGATCGTGGCTCCGATCAGGAACGAGATCGCGACCGGCCCCAAAGTGCGATAGAGCTTGCCTTTCATTGGCATCCCTCCTAGCCGATGTGAGGTGGCTCGTGGTGCTTTGGCCCCGGGATCACCCCCTCTCCCTACGGCAAATCCATCAGATGAGAGGCTGAATTGCACCGCCGGACCAGGGAGAATGTCAAACGCGCCTCTCGGTATCGCGGGCCAGGGGCCCGGCCTCGAAGGCCGCGAGCTGGTCTATGAGCAGGGCCGCCCGATGACCTCTTACGGGCGTTGGCAGGGAGGTAGGTTTCTATCGAGGCAGTCTCCCCAGGTCAGGGACTGTCAGACTCACTCGCTAGGGTTTCCGGCATGGGCAGGGTGCGGAGGTCCTTCGTCTGTTCCGATTGTGAACGGCCCGCGGGGCAATGGTCGGGGAAGTGTGCCTCGTGCGGAAGCTGGGGGACCGTGATCGAGGAGCGAGCGGGCGGAGCCGCCCGTTCCGCGAATGGTTCCCCTCGGCGGACGACCCTCCTCACCCTGGTCCCCGGTGACGGAGATCGTCGCCTCTCGACGGGGTTCCCGAGCGTCGATCGCGTTCTCGGCGGCGGGCTCGTCCCCGGGGCGGCGGTCCTCCTGGCAGGGCCGCCCGGCATCGGCAAGTCGACCCTTCTCCTCCAGCTGGCGTCGCGCCTGACCGGAGCCGGGCACCCCTGCCTTCTCGCCTCCGGCGAGGAGGCTCGAGACCAGGTGGCCGCTCGTGCCACGCGGCTCGGGATCGACGGAAGGTCGCTGGCGTTCGTCCCCGGCCGGGACCTCTTCGAGGTCCTGGACACGGCCCGCGCCGAATCACCCGCCGTTCTCATCGTCGACTCCATCCACACCATCCGGGATCCTGCGTCCGAGTCGCTTCCCGGTGGCGTCGGCCAGGTTCGTGCGTGCGCGGACGCGGTGATCGGACTGGCCAAGGACCAGGGCATCGTCGTGGTTCTCATCGGGCACGTCACCAAGGATGGAGACCTGGCCGGTCCAAGAACCTTGGAGCACGCCGTCGATACGGTCCTCACGTTCGAGGGAGATCACCGCTCCGGCCTGCGAGTCCTCGCGTGCGGGAAGAACCGATTCGGCCCGGAGGGCGAGATCGCCTGGTTCGAGATGACGCCGAGCGGCCTGGCCGAAACGGACGCGGCGCCGGGTCTTTCCGGCGGTCGGATCGAAGCTGGGTGCGCGACGTCGGTGGCGCTGGCCGGCCGAAGAGCCTTCACTCTGGACCTTCAGGCTCTCGTCGTCCATACCGACGGGCCACCCCGGCGCCAGGTGGCGGGCCTCGACCCCAGACGTTTTCACATCGTGGCGGCGGTGACCGATCGAGCGTTCAAGCTCGGCCTCATGCGTTCGGAGCTCTTCGGGGCCTGTCCCGGAGGCCTCCGCCTGGACGATCCGGGAGCCGACCTCGCCATGGCGGCAGCGCTGGCTTCGGCCAGTACCGGACGACCCCCTCCGGAAGCGTCTGGCTTCGTCGGAGAGGTCTCGCTCACCGGCTCGATCCGGCCGGTCGGTGGGATGGACCAACGCCTCTCGGCCGCCCGGGCGGCCGGGCTGGCCACGCTGTTCGTCCCCTCCATTGGGCCGTCGCCAGATCGGCCGCCTCCCGGTCTGCGCCTGGTCCCAGTCTCGAGCGTGCGCGAGGCGCTATCCACCGTCGCCCGAAAGGGCCCAGCTACGGGATGAGCCGGAGCGGGGATTGGAGTCGCCCAACGATATGGGCCCTGACCAGGGCTTTTGAGTTGCAACGGGCACCTCCGGCGTGCTATCCTTCTGTAACCGAACGAAATCGTCTCGCCGACGAGGGAGTCCTGTGTTCACCAAGGGAGACAAGGTCGTCTATCCGCACCACGGAGCGGCTGTAATCGAAGACCTTGTGGAACGGGAGATATTCGGCGAGCGGAGGACCTATTTCAAGCTTCGGCTTGCTCATGGCGACCTCACCCTGATGGTTCCGGTGGACAACACGGAGGAAGTCGGGCTGCGGGGGGTCGTTTCCAAACGAGAGGTCAAGAAGGTCTTCGACCTTCTCCGCGAGGAGGAGGAGACTATCGCGACCAACTGGAGCCGCCGGTACAAGACCAATCTCGCCAAGCTGAGCTCGGGCGACATCTATCAGGTTGCCGAGGTCGTCAGGAACCTTTCGATCCGGGAGAAGGAGAAGGGCCTGTCGGCCGGGGAGAAGCACATGCTGGCCAAGGCTCGCCAGATCCTGATCTCCGAGCTGACGTTCGCCTTCGACTCAACTGAGGAGAAGGCCGAGGCCATGTTGGACAAGGTGCTGGAGGACGCTCGCTCCGCCTCGTAGCTCACACTGAAGTCCTGCCATCCTTCCGATTCACCCCGTAAGGCGCCGCGCTCCTTCGATCGACGCCTCCCAAGGCGTTTTTTCAAGGCTCCGCCATGGCCCGTCGAAAATCGGGGCATGGAAGGATCGCGGAAGTCTCGACGATCGGAAGCGCGCCGGGATCCGCCCGACGGCTCGTCGCGTCCCTCGCTTCAGCTAGCTGGAGAGAGCCGGTACCCCACGCATACCGACTGGGCCGAGCGGGCCAAGGCCGGGACCGACGAAGGACTCTTTGAGCGAGAGGAAGCATGGGATCCCGAGCCCAGGTCGGAGAGGAACGGCGACGGCGCAACCGGCAGGGGCGGACTCCTCGCGGAGTTCGTTCGCCTGATCATCGTCACGCTGTTGGCGGCCGGGGGATGGGAGCTGTCCACGTACCTCGCGCCATCCAGCTCGGGCGCTCATCTGCTGGCCATCCTCGTGGGCACTGGGGTCGGGTATGTGCTTGGCGGGGTCTTCGGACGAAGGACCGCGTCCGCCGTCTCCGACCTGGAGCGAGAGTTCAGGAGGATCCCGGCGGCGGAGATCCTCGCCGGGGGGATCGGCCTGATCGTGGGGTTGATCCTGGCCACGCTCATGTCCCTCCCGTTGTTCCACCTCCCCCAGAAGGCCGCGTACCCCGCGGTGGCGTTCCTGTACATGACTATGGGGTTCTTCGGGTACCGGCTCGGGAGAGCCAAGAACGACGAGCTCTTCGCACTGTTCGGTGTGAAGCCTCGGGCGGCCGGAGGGAATCCGCGAGAGGTGTCGGTGCTCGACGCGAGCGCGATCTTGGACCTCCGCATCATGGCTTTGGTGAAGCTCGGGTTTCTTGGGGGGACGCTCCTGCTGACCCGGGGGGTGCTCGAGGAGCTCCAGTCCGTGGCTGATTCGTCGAACCCTGGGAGGCGGGCTCGCGGCCGCAAGGCACTCGACGCGCTGGTGGCCCTTCGCAAGGATCCTTCCGTCGACGTGCTGCTCGTCAACGACGAGGAAGGGTGGACGTCGTACGGGCAGACCGTCGACTCGCAGCTCGTCAGGCTGGCCAGGGCGCGGGGGGCCGCGCTCATCACCAATGACAGCGGTCTCGCCAAGGTCGCGGCGGCCCTGGACGTCCCCGTCCGGTCGATCCACGCTCTGGCCGAGGCGCTCCGCCCGGAGGTCGTATCCGGGGACCGGGTGCCGGTCCGGCTGACCCGTCGTGGCAGGGAGGCAGGGCAAGCGGTCGGGTACCTCGATGACGGAACGATGGTGGTGGTGGAGGAGGCTGACCACCTCCTCGGCGACACGGTGACCGTCACCGTGACCAACGCATTGCAGACCTCGACCGGGCGCCTCATCTTCGCCCGGGTGGCGGGAGATCCCGTCCCCGAGGCTTAGGTCGAGCTCTCGTCTCGGCCGGACCGATCCCCCGACCCATTACGCTCTACGGTGGATGTCGGCGAAAGCGTGCAGCCTCATGTCCCGACGCGAGGAGGCTCGGTGAAGACCGTGGCCCTGGTTCTGGCAGCAGGATCAGGGGATCGCCTGGGCGCTGAGACACCCAAGGCCCTGGTCCCGTTGCGTGGGCGCCCCATGCTGCTGCACGCGCTCGAGGTGGTCGCGGCTTCCGGTGTCGCCGAAGCCGCAGTCCTGGTCGTCCCCGAGGCCGCTCGTTCCCGGTTCGAATCGCTGGTCCGGGAACGATCCCCGGCCATTCGGATCGAGTCCGTGGTGCCGGGTGGGAGGACCCGCCAGGAGTCGGTTCGTCTCGGGTTGGAGGAACTCGGCCGGGGCCCTGACGTCGTCCTGTGTCACGACGCCGCGCGTCCGCTCGCAACCGCGGAGCTGTTCCGTCGGGTCGTTGACGGCCTTTCTGGCGTCGAGGGGTGCATCCCGGTCGTCCCTTCTCCGGACACGGTGAAGCTGGTGCATGGCGGCCGAGTGCTCCGGACGCTGCCTCGGGCCCAGGTGGGCCTGGCGCAGACCCCTCAAGCCTTCGAGCTCAGGGCCCTGGAGGAGGCACATGCCCGAGCCGTGCGGCGAGGCGAAGAGGGGACCGACGACGGGATGCTGGTGGAGGCAGCGGGCTATGCCGTTGCCGCGGTCGAGGGGGAGGTGGAGAACTTCAAGATCACCAACCCCGAGGATCTCCGACGAGCGGAGCAGGTCCTGGCCGGGCGAGTGGAGGGCGCGCTGCGGTGAGCGATCTGCGGGTGGGGTTGGGCTTCGACGTTCATCCACTCGGGGTGGACCGGTCGCTGTCTCTGGGAGGGGTCAGGTTCGATGGCGAACCAGGACTTGCGGGGCACTCGGACGGTGACGTCGTGTGCCACTCGGTGGCCAGCGCGTTGCTGGGCGCGGTCGCTCTGGGTGACCTTGGCGACCACTTCCCCGACACGGATCCCGCCTACGAGGGGCTCGCCGGCCTCGACCTCCTGGGCCGGGTGGTTGCCATGGTCTCGGAGAAGGGGGCCGCGCCTCGGTCGTGTGACCTCACCGTCATCGCCGAGCGGCCTCGGATCAGCGCCAGGCGGGATGAGATACGGCGCAACCTCGCCGCTGCGCTCGATGTCCAGATCGAGGACGTCTCCGTGAAGGCCACCCGGCCCGAAGGGTTGGGCCTGATGGGGGATGGGGCGGCATGTCTGGCGGTGGTGACCGTGGCGCCGGCCGAGGGGTCGTGAAGGACTCCAGACTCGACAGATTCGCCGTCGGGGGGCGCCGTGCCGTCGCGGAGGCCATCCGATCGGGGAGGGCGACTCGGCTGATGGTCGCTCGAGGTTCCAATCCCACCGAGGGCCTCCGGTCGGTCCTCGCCGAGGCGCAGACTCGCAGCCTCGGGGTCGACTGGGTGGAACCCGCGACGATCGACTCGCTCGGCCTGCCGGACAACCAGGGAGTGGCTGCGATCGTGAATCCTCCGCGCGAGATGGACGAGCGTGCGGTCGGTTCGTTCGCCTTCGACCCTGACGCCGTCGTGGTGGTGCTGGACGGGATAACCGACCCGCAGAACCTGGGGGCCTGTGCGAGAGCAGCCGAAGCAGCGGGGGCGGCCCTGCTCATCAGCAGGAAGAGGCGGGCGGCGCCCCTGTCCGCAGGAGCGGTGAAAGCCTCGGCCGGAGCGCTGTTCCACCTTCCGGTCGCGCGGGTGGCGAACATCTCCCGCGTTCTGGAGAACCTCAAAGAGCGTCGATTCTCCGTCGTCGGCCTGGACCAGAAGGCAACGGCGGACATCCATCACGCGCCGCCACCCTCCCGCCCACTCGCCCTGGTCGTCGGAGCCGAGGACGTGGGATTGTCTCGGCTCGTCAGAGAGTCCTGCGATGAGCTGGTGGCCATCCCGATGACGGGTCGAACCGCCTCCCTGAACGCGTCGGCTGCCCTGGCTGTGGCCCTGTTCGGCTACGTGCTGCGCCCGTCAGAGTAGGGCTGCATTCAAGGATGGGATGCCGATGGCCGCTGTTACGATGGGCCGGCTGGCGTGGCGCAGTCCGGTAGCGCAAGCGACTTGTAATCGCTAGGTCGTGGGTTCGAATCCCACCGCCAGCTCTCCTCAGTCCGTCGGCGAATCGACCATCACGGGTTCAAAGGAGCGGAGTCACGGGCGGCCGGTTGAGTGAATCCGAAGGACGGTGTCGATCGTGTCCGCGTCCTCGGGGCCTTTGTCGGGCCGGTACGCCTTGATCCTGGCGAAGCGCAGGGCCACCCCCGCGGGGTACCGAGAGCTCGCCTGCAGGCCGTCGAACGCCACCTCGACCACGAGCTCCGGCCGGACGTGGACCGTGTAGGCATCGCGTGAGGTCTCCAACTCTTGGAGTCGCTCGGTCTGCCAGGCCAGCATGTCGTCGGTCATCCCCTTGAACGTCTTGCCGAGCATCACGAACCCGCCGGTGGCTGGATCGCGCGCTCCCAGGTGGAGGTTGCTCAGCCACCCCCGGCGCCGCCCGTGTCCCCATTCCGCGGCAAGAACGACAAGGTCGAGCGTGTGGGCCCGCTTCACCTTGAGCCAGCTCGCTCCTCGTCTCCCGGCCTCGTAAGGCGAGTCCAGGGCCTTGACCATCACTCCCTCGTGGCCCTGGGCCAGGGCCGACTCCAGGAAGCGCTGGACCTCGAGAGGATCACCGGCCTCGATCCGGGGCACGGCCATCGGCTGGGGCAGCCGTTCCGCCAGGGCCGCGAACCGCTCGCGCGCAGGCCGGTCGATGAGGTCTTCGCCGTCCAGGTGAAGGCAGTCGAAGAAGTAAGCCGAGAGCGGGACCGTCGAGCGATGCTGGTCCACTTCCAGCCTGCTCCCGAACCGGCTCATGGTCACCTGGAACCGATGCGGTCTCCTGTCCGGCCGCAGGGCGATGGCCTCGCCGTCCAGGACGGCCGCCTCCACGGGGAGGGCCCGGACGGCCTCCACGACCTCCGGCACCCGAGTGGTGATGTCCGCGAGGTTCCTGGTGAAGGCCTTGACCTCTGCGCCGAGCCGATGCACCTGGATCCGGGCGCCGTCGAACTTCCACTCGACCACGGCCGGGCCGACGCGCTCGAGGGCTTGGGTGACGTCCTCGGCGGTCTGCGCAAGCATCGGCAGCAGAGGGCGGAGGACCGTCAGCCGAAACGCGGCCAGGCCATCGCGGCCTTCGGCCACTACAGCGGCGGCCACGACCCCGAGGTCGCCGGCCAGCATGAGAGCCCTCCGGACATCCGACGCGGGGACCCCCGTAGCTCTGGCGACCGCTTCGATCATGACCCCCTCGAGTGCCCCCTGACGGAGTTCTCCCATGAGAAGAGCGGTCAGGAACCGCTGCTCGAGCTCGGTTGCCCGCCCGAACAGCCCGGCGAGCTCACTCCGCCGGATCGCCTGGGAGCCGCGCCCAGAGGTGGCCGCGATCCGTCTGAATGCCGCCTCGACCTCGAGCACCTCGAGTGTGGCCGGAGGTCGTGCCGCGGCTGGTAGGTCGCGGAGCGCAGCCCACCCCACCCCGATGGTCCCCTCGGGCAGCTCGCCCGAGAGATAGGCGACCACGATGGGCATCTCCTCCGGTCGCGCCCTGCGCAGGCAATTCGAGAGGAGATCGATCTTGGCCAGACGGCCCGGGGTCTCGGCTACCGCGGTGGACGTTCCAGCGATATCCTCCAGGAGCACAGGAAGGATTCTCGGCCTTTCCGCCCTCCCAACGGCCGGTTCCACGCTCTTCGTGGACCAGGACAGGGACCCTTGACAAGTTGGGCGGTCGAGAGTAACTTGCGGCGCCGAGGCTTTGTATGGAAACCAAACAAACAAAGGGGACACGAGGGATCGCGTCGAACGCACCTGGGATCCCGGACCATGGAACGACGGTTCACTCGCGGCGGCGGCGAAACCTGGAGGCGGCCCTCCAGTGCGTGTACGGCGACGGGCCGACGAGCCGGGCCGACATCGCCCGGGCCACAGGCCTCACCAGGGCGACCGTCTCCGAGCTGGTCGCCCACCTGGTGAATGCCGGGTTGGTAAAGGAGGTGGGTCCGGGGACGTCTTCCGGAGGCAAGCCCCCGACCCTGATCCGCCTGAACGCGCGGGGACGGGACCTCGTCGCGTTGGACCTGAGCCGCAGGCCGTTCCGGGGAGCCCTGGTGGACCTGGGAGGCTCCATTCACCACCGCGAAGCCGCTTCCACGGGCGAGGTCAGAGGTGCCGGGGGCGTGCGAGCCGTCTATGACCTCGTCGCCTCGATCCTGGAGAAAGGCTCAGCGCCGATCCTCGGGATCGGGGTCGGCACACCGGGCATCGTGGACCATCAGGGCGCGGTGGTCGAAGCCGCCAACCTGCAGTGGCATGGGGTCCCCCTCCAGCAGGAGCTAGCCGCACGGTTCGACACGCCGGTGCGAGTGGCGAACGACGCGCACGTTGCTGCCTTGGCGGAATTCGGCGCTCACCCCGGGCCCAACCTCGTGGTGATCAAGATCGGCGTAGGGATCGGGGCCGGCATCATCGTCGACGGGCGTCTGTATCGGGGCGATAGGCCTGCGGCCGGGGAGATCGGTCATATCAGGGTCCGCGAGGACGGGCTGCCGTGCACGTGCGGCAATTCCGGGTGCCTGGAGACCATCGCCAGCGTGCCGAGCATCCTGCGGCACGCGGCCAGGATCGCGGGTGTCGCCCTAGCCCCGGGAGATCCGGTCGCTCGGGCTCCACGTGAGCTGGCGGACTCCCTGGGCGAGGGGCCTCTCCGCAAGGCGGTCGAGGAGGCCGGCCGGAGCCTCGGCTCGGTGCTGGCTCACCTCGTGGCCATCCTCGACATCCATCGGATCGTGATCGCGCTCGAGCTCCCCGGATGGGAGGACGAGCTGTTGACGGCCCTGTCCGCCGAGGTTCGCGAACGGGTCCTCCCTGATCTGGCCTCCGTGGTCGAGATCTCCTCGGCCGGCCGAGGGGCCGACCTGGTCATCGCCGGGGCCGCAGCCCTGGTGCTCCGAGATCAACTGGGGGTGGTGTGGCGATGACGTCGTCCACCCCGGAGCTGTTCGTAGGAGTGGACATCGGCGGGACGTCCGTAGAGGCGGTCGTTGCCGACGACTCGAACCGAGTGGTGGCCCAGAGCTCCTTCCCCACCGACTCCGGAGGCGGGGACGGCGTGCTGGCCAGCACCATCGAGGCGATCCGCCGGGCCGTGGACGGTCGTGGCGGTATCGGCGACGGGATCGCGGGGATCGGAGTGGGAGTACCGGGACAGGTTGATAGGGAGACCGGCGTCGTCCGGTTGGCGATGAACCTGAACATCGGAGATGGCGGGTTTCCCATCGGCACCCTGATCGCCGACGCGTTCGGCGTTCGGACCACCGTGGAGAACGACGTCCGCGCCGCGGCGGTCGGTGCCTACGACAGTCTCCGTCGCGACACCGCCGACCTGCACGTCCTGGCCTTCCTGAGCATCGGAACCGGTATCTCAGCCGGGATCGTCGTCGACGGTCGCCTCCATCGCGGACGAGACGGGATGGCCGGAGAGATCGGACACGTGATGGTGACCGAGGACGGACCGCTGTGCCGGTGCGGTCTGCGGGGGTGTTTGGAGGCAGTGGCCGCCGGCCCGGCGATCCGGAGCATGTGGGCGCCGGGTGAAGGGCGTCCCGCCGAAGACCTGTTCGGTGCGGCGGCGGGCGGAGACACGGAGGCGATCCGAGTGGCCGGGATCGTGAGCGGCCACCTGGCACGAGCAGTGCAGTTGCTGGCCCTGGCCTACGGGACGGACCTGGTGGTCCTGGGAGGCGGGGTCGGCTCGATGGGAGAACCCTTGCTGTCCGCGGTCAGGGCCCGGCTGGCGAGCTGGGGGGACCAGTCCCCTCTGGCTCGTCGCATGGTCCCCCCCCAAAGGGTGGTGGCCATGCCGACCGGGTTCCCGACTGGAGCGGTCGGCGCGGCGGCGGTGGCCAGGCACCGCCAGAGCGGCGCCGGAGAGGAGGGCGATGCGCGTATTCACTCGACAGAGGAGGGGTGAACTGCCCGAAAGGAGGGTTGGAGTGGCTCGACGCAAGGTTTGGATGGTGCCCGTTCTGATGGTCCTGCTGGCGGCGGCGTGCTCGAACAAGCCGACGACACCGACCGGTGGGACACAAAGCCCGGGGGCAAGCACGGGGAGCCCCTATTCGTTCCTGGCCAGGGCCGAGAAAGGCGAGTTCCGGGGGAAGACGGTCGAGGTGCTGTCTCAGTACATCGATCCCCAGAACAAGCTGTTCGAAGACGCCCTGGCACCGTTCGTCCAACGTACCGGCATCAACGTCAAGCACGAGGGCCTCAACGACTACACCACCGTGCTAACGGCTCGGGTGGAGGGGGGCAACGCGCCCGATCTCGCTCAGATCGCCCAGCCCGGGTTGATGCGATCCTTCGCCGCGTCCGGCAAGCTGGTCGACCTCAGCACGTGGTTCAACATGGACCAGCTGAAGAAGGATTACAACCAGACGTTCGTGGACCTCGGGTCGGCGAACGGGAAGCTGTACGGAATCTTCTACCAGGCGAACCTCAAGTCGATCGTGTGGTACCCGGTGAAGGCGTTCGAGGCGGCGGGCTATCAGGTCCCCACGTCGTGGGACGAGCTCATCGCCCTGTCCAACAAGATCATCGCCGACGGCAACGGCAACCCATGGTGCCTGAGCACGGAGCAGGACGCGTTCACCGGCTGGGTCATCACGGACTGGATCGAGGACGTCCTTCTTCGCACGGCCCCGGCGGACACATACGACAAGTGGGTGTCGCACCAGATCCCGTTCAACGACCCTGCCGTGATCAACGCTGCCAACGTCGCCGGACAGATCCTGTTCACCCCCAAGTTCGTGTATGGGGGGAACACCGGCATCAACACCATCTGGGTGGGTGACACGCAGACCCCGATGTTCAACAAGGATGGACCGAAGTGCTGGATGCACAAGCAGGCTGCGTGGATCACGGACTTCTGGCCCGGTGCCCAGGAGGGCAACCCGCAGTTCACGGCGGGCGTGGACAGCAAGTTCTTCTACCTCCCGCCGATCGACACCGGCAACGGCAGGCCGGTGCTGGGGGCGGGGGATCAGTTCGTGATGTTCAACGACCGGCCCGAGGTCCGGGCCCTGCTCGAGTATCTGGCCACACCCGAGGCTGCCAAGGGATGGATCGACGCCGGAGGGTTCGTCTCGCCGAACAAGTCCGTCCCGGCCGAGTGGTACAAGAACTACAAGGACTCGGCGATGGCCGAGATCATGCGGCAGTCGACGACCCTGCGGTTCGATGCCTCGGATACGATGCCGTCCGACGTGGGGGGTGGCAGCTTCCTGAAGGGCATGATCGACTGGGTGGCCGCGAACGGCGCCAACACCGATACGGTCTTCCAGAAGATCGAGGAGAGCTGGCCGGCGAGCTAGCCCGTCGGTACGAGTGACCGCGGGGCCGCGAGGGGGGACCCGGGACGAGCACGACACGGCGGCGTGAGCCCTCGGTAGTGCCGACCGGGTCCCTGCCGGAGGCAGCACCGGAGACCGCGGCGACCCAGGCCCGTCCTCCCGGGCGGAAGCGGGGGCCGAGCGCCTTTCGGGCGCTGGCCCCCGCTTCCGCTGTCGTCGTCCTGATCCTGCTGCTTCGCCAGTCCTTGATCTTCCTCCGCGATCCGCAGTCTCCGGAACGGGTCCTGATCTGGGTGTACGACCGGCTTGGGTTGCAGGGAAACGCCGACGCCCTCCGCGCCTACGGACTTTCGGCCGTCTGGGGCAAGCTGATGATCTTCGTGGTCGCCCTGCTCGTGGGCGTCGCCGGCGTCTGGGCTGTCCTCTACGTGGCCAACGCGGTCGTGGACCGGGTCCGAGGACCGTGGCGCGAGCGGATCCGGCCGTGGATCTTCCTCGGCCCGGCGATCGCGCTGATCGGGCTCTACCTCGTCTACCCCACCATCAGCACGATCGTCACGAGCCTCACCGAACACGGTGGGGCAGAGAATTACCGCTTCGCCTTCACCGACCCGGAGATGCTGACGGCGTTTCGCAACAACGCGATCTGGCTGGTGCTGGGGATGGGAGGGAGCGTCGTCATCGGGTTGCTCATCGCCACCTTGGTGGACCGGGTCAGACGGGAGGCTCTCCCCAAGACGTTCATCTTCCTCCCCCTGGCGATCTCGATGGTGGGCGCCAGTGTCATCTGGCGCTTCGTGTACGCATGGAAGCCGTCGGGCGAGTCGCAGATCGGCCTGTTGAACGCGGCCGTCACCGGGTTCGGTGGCGAGCCGAGGCCGTGGCTTCAAACGGCTCCGATCAACACGATGCTCCTCATCGTGATCATGATCTGGCTTCAGACCGGCTTCGCCATGGTGGTCTTCTCTGCGGCCCTCAAAGGGGTGCCGGTGGAGCTGATCGAAGCGGCTCGGATCGACGGCGCGAACGAGCGGCAGGTGTTCTTTCGGATCCTCCTGCCGATGATCCGGGGGACGATCATCACCGTCGCGACGGTGATCTGCATAGCTGTGCTCAAGGTCTTCGACATCGTCTACGTGATGACCGGGGGGAACTTCGACACGGACGTCGTGGCCAATCGAATGTTCACCGAGATGTTCCAGTTCAGGAACTTCGGGCGGGCCAGCGCCATCGCCGTCGTGCTGTTCCTCATGGTCATCCCGTTCATGATCGTGAACATCCGCAACCTGCGGAGACAGGGGTTGGCGGGGTGAGCGCGGCCCAGGTCGCCCCCGTGAGGTTGCCGTCGACCCGGGGAGGCCGGCCCCGGCTCGTCGCGCATCCCCTGGTACGCGTCGCGGTGGTCGTGATCGTCGTGCTGTGGTCCCTCCCGACCGTCGGGTTGCTGGTGAGCTCGTTCAGGAGTCCCACCCTGGTGGGCTCATCCGGGTGGTGGACCGCGTTCCTCCATCCGTTCACCAGCGCTCAGCTCACGGTGCAGAACTATCAGCGCGTGCTGACCGCGGACGGCCTGGCCACGGCGTTCCTCAACAGCTTGATCGTCACCATCCCCGCGACCGTCATTCCTCTTACGCTGGCGGCCTTCGCCGCCTACGCGTTCGCCTGGATGAAGTTCCCCGGCCGCAGCGTGTTGTTCGGGATGGTCGTGGCGCTTCTCGTGATGCCCCTGCAGATGGCGCTGATCCCGCTCCTTCGCCTGTACACGGGCCTGAATCTGGGCGGAACGTTCCTCGGAACCTGGCTGGCGCACACCGGGTTCGCCCTCCCCCTCGCGATCTTCCTGCTCTACAACTACATCTCCCAGCTCCCCAGGGACATCTTCGAGTCTGCCTTCATCGACGGCGCATCCCACTTCGATACCTTCGTCCGCCTTGTGCTCCCCCTGTCGTTCCCTGCCCTGGCGTCCTTCGCGATCTTCCAGTTCCTGTGGGTGTGGAACGACCTCCTGGTGGCCCTGGTGTTCCTCGGGACCGACACCGAAGTGGCCACGCTCACCGCGCGGCTCAACGAACTGGTCGGAACGAGGGGCGAGGCGTGGCATCTCCTCACGGCCGGGGCCTTCGTGTCGATGGCCGTCCCGGTGGTGGTCTTCCTCTCGCTTCAACGGTATTTCGTCCGAGGGATCCTCGCCGGCTCGGTGAAGGGTTGATGGCGATCAGAGTGGAAAGGGGTTCCGTGCCGGACTCAGGGGTCGGTCGGGATGACCTCGATCACCTGATCGATCCGAAGTTGATGCTCTCGTTCGAGGGGACCGAGCTGCCCGAGCACGTCCGGTCCCTCCTCCGGGAACGGGACGTGGCGGGTTTCACCCTGTTCAGGGCCAAGAACGTGGAAGGTCCGGCCCAGCTTCGCGCGCTCACGGCCGACCTTCAGCAGGCCCGCCGAGGAGCGCCACCTTTGCTCCTCGCCGCCGATCAGGAAGGTGGGCAGCTCATCGGGTTGGGTGAGGGAACCACCCAGTTCGCCGGAAACATGGCGCTGGGGGCTGCCGATGACCCTTCCCTGGCCGAGCGGGTCGGCCGGGCGACCGGGAGGGAGATGCGCGCGCTGGGGTTGAACGTGAACTACGCGCCCGTCTGTGACCTTGCCACCAACGTCGACAATCCCTCGCTCGGCATCCGGTCCTTCGGAGATGACCCAACCAGGGCTGCGGAGCTGGCAGGTGGGGTGGTCCGCGGCCTGCAAGCCGAGGGAGTCGCCGCCACCCTCAAGCACTTTCCCGGAATGGGTGAGGCGTGCGCGGACTCTCACTACGAGCTGCCGGTGCTCGAGCTGGAACGTTCGCGGCTCGACGCGGTCGAGCTTGTCCCGTTCCAAGCCGGCATGAGCGCCGGGGCCCGCCTCCTGATGGTGGGCCACCTCTCGTTGCCCTCGATCACGGGCGATCCACGCTTGCCGACTTCCCTGTCACCGGAAACGATCCGTCTCGCCCGTGACGACCTGGGATTCCAGAGTGTCGTGATCACGGATGCGCTGGACATGGCCGCGCTGACGCAGGGACCCGACCAGGTGAACGATCTTGTCGCGGCGGTCCGGGCGGGCGTGGACCTCCTGCTCTGCGCCGGCGACGAGGCGCGGCAGGAGAGATCGCAGTCAGCCCTCCGGCTCGCCGCCGGTCGTGGCGCGTTCGCCCGAGCGGACCTGACCCGATCGGGCGAGCGCGTGGCTGAGCTGAGGCGATGGCTGGCCGGGTTCGAGCAGCCCGGCCTCGAGGTCGTGCGCGGCGCCGAACACGAGGCGCTGGCGGCCGAGCTCGCCGAGAGGTCGGTGACGTTGGTTCGGGATGAAGCTGGTCTGGTGCCCATCCGCCTTCGATCCGGAGCGAGGATCGCGGCCATCATGCCGAGCCCACGCGACCTCACGCCGGCCGACACGTCCTCCACCGTTGAGCCAGCGTTAGCAGAGGCGCTGCGGGTCCGTTTCCAGAACGTGGACGAGTTCATCACGAGGCTCCCACCCACACCGGAGGAAATCACCGATCTTCGCGCCCGGGTGGTGGGATACGACCTCGTGGTCATCGGGACGATCGACGCGACGAGGTTCCCTGAGCAGGGTGCCCTGGTCGTCGAGATCTTGAACGCCGGTGTCCCCGCCATCGCCCTCGCCCTGAGGACGCCACACGACCTGGGGGTCTACCCGCAGGTGGGCACGTACGTCTGTACCTACGGCGTACTCCGCCCTTCGCTAGATGCCGCCGTGGCCGCACTGGCCGGGAAGATTCCCTTCGGAGGGCGGCTGCCTGCGGCGATTCGCGGGTCCTACCCAGCCGGTCACGGCCTCGTCACGTGAGCCTGCGCATCGCGGGCGGCCGGGTCCTCACGACCGATGGATGGGTGCTCGGCGATCTGATCCTCGAGGGTGGGACGGTGGGGTCTCTCCTTCCTTCCGGCGCGGGGAACGTCGCCGGGGCGACGCTCCAGGCCTCCGGGCTGATGGTTGCCCCCGGATTCATCGACCTCCAGATATGTGGAGGGTTCGGGCACGACTTCACCTCCGAACCGCAGACGCTATGGCAGGTCGGATCCGATCTCCCCAGGCACGGCGTTACAGCATTTCTCCCGACGCTGGTGAGTTGTCCTCGCCAGACCGTCGACCGTGCCCTGGCCGTGATTCAGGTCGGTCCCCCCGATGGCTACGCCGGCGCCACTCCGCTCGGCCTGCATTGCGAAGGGCCCATGCTGGCCGAGACTCGCCGAGGGGCTCACGTGGCCCGGCACCTCCGGCCGCCGTCGGTAGAGGTGATCGAGGGATGGAGCCGAACCTCCGGCGTGCGGATGGTGACGATCGCACCGGAGCTGCCGGGGGCGGAAACGGTGATCAGGGAGCTGGTCGACAGGTCCACGATCGTGTCGGCCGGCCACTCGGAGGCCACGTTCGAGGACTCGTTGAAGGCGTTCGAGCAGGGAGTCGCCGCCGGCACCCACCTCTTCAACACGATGAGCGGGTTCCATCACCGCGAGCCCGGCCTCGCGGGGGCCCTGCTGGCGAGCCCGGCGGTCCGGACCGGACTCATCGCCGACGGGGTCCATGTGCACCCGGGGGCCGTGTCGACCGCGTGGCGGGCCAAGGGGCCTGGAGGCATCGCGCTGGTGACCGATGCGATCGCGGCCATGGGGACGGACCAGGTCGAGGCGCGCTTGGGTGACTCGACCGTATCGGTTGCAGGGCCGACAGCCCGCTCCGTGGAGGGGAGGCTGGCCGGCAGCGTGCTCACGCTGGAGCGGGCTGTTGGCAATCTCATCCAGTGGACGGGGTGTGAACCTGCACAGGCGATCGCCGCGGCGACCTCGACGCCGGCGGCGATCCTGGACGAGGGTGGAAGAGGCGTCATCGCGCCGGGAGCGAGGGCCGACCTCGTCCTGCTCACCTCCGAGATGCGAGTCGTGGCCACGCTCGTCGATGGCCGGGTCGTGTTCGAGGATGTGAGCGCGAGGTCGGCCGTGCGGGAGGCCCATCCGTGAGCCTGTGGGATGAGATCAACGAGCAGCCGGTAGTCCTCGACCGCATCCTCCGGGCGGAGGCCACGAACGTCGCTCGGCTGGCCGCGACGATCCGCTCTGGCGACGTTCGGTATGTCGTCATCGCCGCACGAGGCAGCTCGGACAACGCCGCCAGGTACGCGCAGTACTTGTGGGGAGCGCGCAACCGGCTCCAGGTTGCCCTGGCCGCTCCGTCGTTGTTCGCTCCCAACGGATCATCGCCGTCGCTGGACGGCGCGCTCGTCGTCGCCATCTCCCAGTCGGGTGAGTCGCCCGACCTGGTGTCGGTCCTCGTCGAGGCCCGCATCCAGGGCCGGCCGACGATCGCCATCACGAACGCGCCCGATTCCCCGGTCGCGGTCCACAGTGACCAGATCCTCTGCTTGAACGCTGGCGACGAGCGGGCCATCCCGGCAACCAAGACCTACACGGCGGAGCTCCTTGCCGTGGCCATGCTGTCGGCGGAGACGGCCGGCGACGTGGAGATGCGGTCTTCGCTGAGAGATCTGCCGGACCAGGTCCAGCTCGTGCTCGAGCAGGGCACCAGGATCCGGCAACTGGCAACCGAGTTTCGGGAGATCGATCGCGCCGCCATCCTCGGACGAGGCTTCCACCTGTCGACCGCGTTCGAATGGGCGCTCAAGCTGCAGGAGATGTCGGGGGTTCTGGCCCTGCCGTTCTCGACCGCCGACTTCGAGCATGGGCCGATCGCCATCCTCACCCCCGACTTCCCCGTCTTCGCCGTCGTCCCGCCCGGCTCGCTCGGCAGGGATATGGGGAGGCTGCTTATACGGCTGAGAGATGAGTGCGGGGTGAGGCTCCTCCTCGTCACCGGATCCCCGGGGGATGTCGGTCATGACGATCTCGAGATCCCGATGCCGCCCGGCGTCGCCGCATGGGCTTCACCCATCCCAGCGATCGTCGCCGGCCAGCTCTTCTGCTATCACCTCGCTGTAGCCAAGGGACTCGACCCTGGTGCCCCGCGACATCTGCGCAAGGTCACCCGCACGCACTAGGTCGTCGGGACGCTGCTCAGCTCAGCCCGTGTACCCCTCCACGGTTTCGGGATCGCGGACCCGAGCCTCGTCGGGATCGAGGCCGGCGTTGCGGCGGGCTCGTCGCTGGTGGAGGAGGTCCCAGCACTGATCCAGGCTCACCTGGAGCCACTTCAACCGATCGCGCTCGCCCTGGCTCAGGTTCCCGTGCGATTCTTTCTCGAAGAGCTCGTGCTCCTCGTGCGCCAGTTGGTTGATGCGGTCGATGACATTCTGGTCTTCCATGTCTCACCCCGCCTTTCCCTGTAGATCGCCAACCGTGGCCCGACCCCAAACCTTCCCTCGCGTCGGGGTGTCTAGTCGACTCAGATGGTGGAAGGCCGTGTGCCCGTGACCGAGTTCGAGCGCCGGGTCACGGCGGTGATCGCCGCGCTCCGGCCCGGCGATGTCGCCACGTATGGGGAGGTGGCCGAGGAGGCGGGCCATCCCGGGGCCGCCCGAGCGGTGGGCAACATCCTTGCCGAGAGCGAGGGCCTGCCCTGGTGGAGGGTGGTCGCCGCCTCCGGGAGGTTGATCCGGGGACACGAAGCCGAGCAGGCACGAAGGCTCCGTGCCGAGGGGGTCAGCGTGTCCCGCACGCACGTCGTGCGCCCGCCCAGACGTGGTTGACTACCGAAACATGACGGACGTCCTGATCACGCCGTTGGAACCCGGGAAGTTCCGGGCAGAGGTCACCGAGGGCCATCTCACCACGAGCCACCGGGTCAATTTGACCGATGGCGTGCTCGACGGCGCGGGCCTGTCCGGGGCTGACCACGAGCGCGTCGTGCAGGAGACGATGAGGTTTCTCCTCGAGCGCGAGCCGGCCACGAGCATCCTCCCCGAGTTCTCGCTCGAGGACGTGTCCCGGTTCTTCCCGGAGTTCTACGAGGAGCTTCGTCGGCGTCTATCGGCCTGAGGGCCCCCGCGGGAGCGAGATGACGGATCCCCTGGGGCTCCTCCCTCCGGCGGCGCGGGCCCGGGTCCGGCCTGCCCCCCAACCGGACTGGGTTCCGCCGATGCTGGCAACGCTCACCGACAGGCGGTTCTCGGATCCAGAGTGGATCTACGAGCGCAAGCTCGATGGCGAGCGGTGCTTGGCGTTCCGGAAGGGAAACGCGGTCAGGCTGATGTCGCGCAATCAGTTGCGGATCGACAACCACTACCCGGAGGTGGCCGAGGCGCTGGGTGCCCAGGAACCGGGTGATTTCATCGTGGACGGGGAGATCGTGGCGTTCGATGGCAGTCGACCCAGCTTCGGTCGGCTCCAGCGGCGCATGCAACTTCGCGATCCCCAGGCGGCCCGGCGGACCGGGGTCGCGGTCTATTTCTACGTTTTCGACATCCTCCACGTGCAAGCATTCGACGTCACGCCCGTCGAGCTGCGTCACCGCAAGGTGCTTCTCCGGCGGCTCCTGTCCTATCGAGGTCCCCTGCGGTTCACGTCCCACCGGAACCGTGGTGGAGAGGCTCTGCTGCAGGAGGTCTGCAGCAAGGGGTGGGAAGGGGTGATCGCCAAGCGCGCGAACAGCGTGTACGAGCGTCGCCGTTCTCCCAACTGGCTCAAGTTCAAGTGTGTGAACGAGCAGGAGTTCGTGATCGGGGGGTACACCGATCCCCAAGGCTCACGAACAGGATTCGGAGCGCTGCTGATCGGCTACTACGAGGGAGACCGCCTCTTGTACGCAGGGAAGGTGGGGACGGGGTTCGACGCATCCTCGTTGGATTCGCTGGCGAGGAAGCTGCGGCGGCTCGAACGCTCCGATCCTCCCTTCCATGGGGGTGGCCTGCCTCGCAAGGGCGTCCACTGGATCCAGCCGCAGCTCGTGGGCCAGGTGGGGTTCTCTGAATGGACCCGGGACGGCCAGCTCCGCCATCCTCGTTTCCTCGGACTGCGCGAGGACAAGGAGCCCCGCGAGGTCGTTCGGGAGCGCCCCCAGATATGAAGCCCACCGGCGAGCCCGACGCCATGATCGTCCTGCTGCGGGGAGCGATGCGTCGATGTCCTCGCTGCGGTCGCGGCAAGCTGTTCAGGCGATGGTTCAACTACCCGAAGGTGTGCCCACGGTGCGGCCTGCCATTCGAACGGGAAGAGGGTGCCTTTCTCGGATCCCTCACCATCAACTACGGCGTCACCGGGATCGCGTTCTTCGCCCTGCTGGTGGGGTGGATGGTGGCGACAGGGGGCCAGGTCCGGTGGGTTCCACTCGTCCTGGCCAGCATCGCCGTCGTGCTCGTGGTGCCCCTGCTCTTCTATCCGTTCGCCAAGACGATCTGGGCCGCCATCGACTTCCTCATCTATCGCAGCGATCCGAGCTATTCGGGCTGGACCGAGAGTGACGGAGCGTCCGACCAGGGAAGCACTTCGGCGTAGGCTCTGATGGGGGAACCAAGCCTTCGTACCTAGGCATTCGGACCGACCGAAGCTCATCACCCGTCGGCTCGGTAATCGCGTCAACTGGGGGATATTCCGGTGCTTTGCGATTGCCGACCATTCTCCTATTGGGGAAGCCTGAAGCCGAACTGGGATCGAGGCGTGAAGGTAGCTCCGCAAGCTGAGGAACAGATCGTCTGCCGCTGGTGCGGATTGTTCTCCGCGCCCGGTCCCGCCTGTGATACGTGCGGCTCACCGTTGCTCGACGTTCCCTGGATGCAGGTCCCCCAGCTGGCGTTCCAGGCCCGCCCTCAGGCCCAATCCCAGTCGCCCGAGCAGCCGCCAGATTCGCCTGTCGTCACCGTTCCGCCGCCAGATGTGGTCTCCGCCGAACCGGCGGCTCCGGAAGAGCCACTCCCGGCCGCACGGGAGCAGGTCGTCCAGGGGCTCGTGGTCGGTGGGGCTGCCCTCGTCTACGAGGACGCGATCGAGCCTTCCGAGCCGGAGCCGCAAGCCGTCCAGAGCCCAGCCCTGGAGGCCCCCGATGCACCATTCGACGAGGCGGCTGCGATGCCTCTTGCGGAGGTCGAGGCGCCACCCATGGAGGCCTGGGCTTCGCCCGTGGAGGCGGAGGCTCCTCCGATGGTGGCCGAAAGGCTCGAGGTCGATGCCGAAGCTCCGGAGGAGGCGCTGCCGGACGTTGACGCCGCTCCCGGAGACCACGGTGCGCCCGTGGAAAGTGAACCCGACCTGCGGCCGGAGGCGGGAAGCCGGCGGTGGTTCCTGAAGCGCCGCCCCGTCGCCCGGCCCGGTCCCGAGAGCGCCGAGCCCCATCAGGAGGAGCCTCCGCTCGCGGAAGAGGGTGGTCTCGAACGCGACGAGCCGGACGAGGAGGAGCCTGAAGACGTCTTCGGCCCCGTGGTGGAGGGGCTCGACCTGGATTCGATCTGGGGTGCTCCCTCAGACGACGTCCGTGCCGGGGAGATCGGAGAACCCACCCTGGCCGACGAGGTGACGGACGAAGCGGAAGAGAGTGTTCGGCCTTCGGACGAGCGGTCCGAGGAACGCCCTCGGAAGCGCAAGGGATTCTGGAAGCGGGCCGTACCCGAACCGGGTGACGCCGAGGCCGATCTCGAGGGCCCCACCGACGTGGAAATCCAAGCCGCCGAGGCGCGGGCCGAGGCTGTGGAGGTCGAGGCTCACGAAGAAGTCGAGGAGGCGGCCGTTCCCGAAGCGACGCCCGAAACCGCCTTCGGGAAGCCGGTTGCCTGTGACCAGGCCGAGATCGCCCCCCCGCTCCCAGAGGTCCAGGAAGCGACCCCTCCGCGAGGACGAAGATGGCTCAGGCGTAGAGAACCCGTCGTCGCCCCTGAGACTTCGGCAACAGTCGAGGAGCCGGCGGACGCTCGCGAGGCGGCGGTGGACGAAGCGACGGAAGCCCTGACGGCGGCCGATTCTCCAGCGAGGCCAGAGGTCCCCTCGTCAGAGGCATCGCGTGCCGTTCCTGCGCCTCCGCAAAAGCCACCCGGCGTGCTTCCCCCTCTGGCCGCGAAGCGGCCGATTCCTCGCCAGATGCCAGTGCCGCCGGTTCAACCCAAGACAGTGCCGCCCCGCGCCAGGCCCGCTGCCGCAACTCCTCCGATGCCTCGACCCGCTCCGTCCGGGCCATCGGAGGCTCCCGCCGAGCCTGTCGCTGCCGCCCAGACGCCCGTCGTTCCGCCCGAGGCCCGGCCGGAGGCGCCCGCCCGATGGTCGGATCAGTCCTACTACGTGGAGGCTTCGCCCGAACACACGACAGCACCGCCGGTCGAACCGATGCCCCCGGCCAAGGCGCCTCTCCGGCAGCGGCTGAAGCGTCGGCGGGATGCGGCCCCGTCGAGCACTCGCCCGGAATCGTCCGGCCATGGCCTCACGGCGGGTCCTTCGCCCGAGACCGTGGCTCCGCCGCCACCGATGGCCCCGGCTGCAATCGAGCCCACGCCGGCGGCCGCCATTCCTCCGGCGCCCGCCAGGCCCCACACCGTCGAACCCGCAGCGATGCCCCCTGCGGCCCAACCTCCTGTGCCGCAGCCTCCAGTCCCACAGCCTCCAGTCCCATCGCCTCTGCCCGAACCTCAGCCGCCAGCCTCGGTGGCGCCCACACAGCCACCGGCCCCCCCGCCTCCACCATCTCCACCGCCGTGGGGCGCCCCGCCGTCCCTCCAGCCACCCTCCGGGGCTGGGGCGCTGCAACCGACCGCGTCTGCCGCACCACCCGCGACGACCGCGTGGAAGAGCTCGATGCCGGATCCTCCCCGCGCCGCCGCCTACACGACCGGGGTTCCGAGCGGCCCATCTCCGGTCACGACGGAGATCACGTGTCCGCGGTGCGGCTCGCCGTCGCCCCGTGGACTCTGCGAGACGTGCGAGTACGCGCTCCTGGAGCTGCGCGAGCTGATGATCGGCCTGGAGCCGGAGTGATCGAGGAAGCTGCACCTAGTCTCCGGTAAGGTGACCGGTCGGCTCGACCCCTCAGACAGCCCCTGAGATCTGCGTCGCCCTTCTTCCCCTCTTTCGCTAGCGTGTTGTGCGACGGGCTGACCGACAGGAGGTCGACATGATGAAGCCGATGGAGCTGGTGGCAGAGGCGAGAGAAGCGATCACCGTTCGTCGGGTGTTCGGGGAACCGATCGAACGCGATGGACTGACGCTGATCCCGGCGGCGGCGGTTCAAGGGGGCGCCGGCGGGGGAGGGGGTCAGGACGCCGAAGGATCGGGAGGTGGAGGGTCCGGTTTCGGTTTGACGGCTCGGCCGGTGGGGGCGTTCGTCATCCGCAACGGTGAGGTGCGGTGGGAGCCTGCTCTCGACCTCAATCGAGCCATACTCGTCGGGCAGATCGGTTTCATGGTTGCGGTGCTGGCGTGGCGGAGCGTGGCTCGGGCGCGTATGAAGACCCGGCGAGCTGAGGCGCGTGCATGATCTGGAAGGACGTTCACGCGTCGGCCGCGATGGTCGATGAATAGGGCTGACCCGGTATTAGGCTGAACAGCCGAGCCGACCAAAGGGGAGAGAAGCGGTGGTCACGGGGTCCGCGTGGGACAGTGCGCTCAGCCAGCTCGACGACGCCGCGAAGCAGCTGAGCCTGGACGCGGGGGTGCATGAGGTCCTTCGCAACCCGCGCCGAGCGCTCGAGGTCTCGGTTCCCACGCGAATGGACGACGGCGTCGTCCGGGTGTTCAAGGGCTATCGCGTGCACCACAACACGTCCCGAGGGCCATCCAAGGGAGGGATCCGGTACCACCCCGCCGTCACGCTGGACGAGGTCAAGGCGCTGGCGATGTGGATGACGTGGAAGTGCGCGGTCGTGGGAATCCCGTTTGGAGGGGCGAAGGGTGGCGTGGTCGTGGATCCCCGGGAGCTGTCCAAGGGCGAGCTCCAACGGATGACCAGGCGGTACGCCTCGGAGATCATTCCGCTGATCGGTCCGGAGCGAGACATCCCTGCCCCGGACCTGGGGACCAACGAACAGGTCATGGCCTGGATCATGGATACGTACTCCACGCGCGAAGGCTTCTCCGTCCCCGGAGTGGTCACGGGGAAGCCGCTGGCCATCGGGGGGTCGAAGGGCCGGTCCCACGCCACGGCGCGAGGCGTTATGTACATCGCGCTGGCCACGTTGAAGCACCTGGGAAGGTCCGTGGAGGACACGCGGGTGGTGGTGCAGGGATTCGGAAACGTGGGAGGAGGAACCGTCGAGCTCCTTCACGACCAGGGGTGCAGCATCGTGGGGGTGTCCGATGTCAAGGGAGGCGTGTACAACCCTGAAGGGCTCTCGCCCACCGGGCTTCACGCCCACGAGCAGGAGGCGGGGACCGTGGTCGGCTACGAAGGCGGCGATCCGGTGACCAACGAAGAGCTCCTCGAGTTGGACTGCGACGTGTTGATCCCCGCCGCCATCGAGGGCCAGATCACGGAAGAGAATGCCGAGCGGGTGAAGGCCGCCGTCATGGTGGAGGCCGCCAACGGCCCGACCACGCCTGATGCCGACGAGATCCTGAAGGATCGGGGGATCCTCATCGTTCCGGACATCCTGGCCAACGCCGGTGGCGTAACGGTGTCGTACTTCGAGTGGGTACAGGACCTCCAGGCCTACTACTGGCAGGAGGACGAGGTGAACGACCGCCTCCGGATGATCATGGAGCACTCGTACGTGGACGTCCTCTCTCTGGCCGAAGAGCGAAAGGTCACCATGCGGACGGCCGCAACCATGCTGGGTGTCGGTCGGGTTGCCGAGGCTCACGCCACCCGCGGTCTGTACCCCTAAGTCGGGGGTTCCCTCTGCCCACATGTTGTGGTAGCCTTCACGCCGCATACCACATCTTGGGGAAGGGACGTATGGCGGCACAGCCGGACGCCGAGTGGCGCTGGCAGGATCTCCTCGAATTCGAACGAAACTGGTGGAAGGTTTCGGTGCGCAAGGAGCTGGCGGTGCGCACGAGATTCGGGATCTCGGCGGCACGGTATTATCAGCTGCTGAATCGGCTGATCGATCAGCCCGAGGCCCTGGAGCATGACCCGATGCTCGTGCAGCGGCTGAGGAGGCTCCGGGAGGTTCGCAGGCGCCGGCGGTTCGCTCGGAGGCTCGGTCCGTAGACCTTGACGGCGGCGACCGGAGCGAATTGGCTGGTAGGCATGAACCACCGATCCAGAGGACGCTGCTGAGGGTGGCCACCTCCACGCTCCGCGCGCTCATCCTTGCCGCCCTGGTCATCCTCGGGGTCATTGGTTTGACCAAGCTCTTCCCGCAGAACGCCAGCCTGGGGGTCACCGGCGCCGAGCCAGACACCACCGTGACCACGCCGCCTTCGTCCGGCCCGTCGGCGACGCCCACGCCTACGGCGACTCGAAAGGCGAGGGTGAAGGGCGTGGTCGTCCTGGTGCTGAACGGCACCACTCGCAAGGGACTGGCCGCGGAGGTATCCCGCACGCTCGAGAACGCTGGCTACAAGGCGAAGGTTCCCGGCAACGCCAGATCGACCCGGCGGACGATCGTGTACTACCGCGCGGACTCTCTTCCAGAAGCTCAGCTGATCGTGCAGAAGTACTTTCCAGACGCGCTGCTCCGCCGGGCGCCAGCGTCGGTCCCCGACGATGTGCGCGTCCAGATCGTGCTGGGCGCTGATTTCGTCTCTTCCTCTCCCTCCCCATAGCGACGCCGCCGGCTGGGGGCCCCATGGCGGACGAGGACGTCCTCGAGCGGTTCAGGCGGTCGCCCCGACGCGGGGTCTTCCTCGACTTCGACGGCACGCTCTCGGAGATCGCTTCGCGCCCGGAGGAAGCCGAGCCCGTGTCGGACGCGCGATCCGTTCTCGCGGACCTCGCGCGACGAACCGAACTCGTCGCGGTCGTGTCCGGCCGGCCCACGGATGAGGTGCGGTCCTTGATCAGAGTGCCGGAGATCGAGGTATTCGGTCACTACGGCATCGAAGGCCAGCGCTCCGAGGACACCGTACGCGATGACCTCAGGCGAGCGGTCGACGCCGCCGCGCGAGACTTAGATGGAGCATGGGTGGAAGACAAGGGAGCCTCGCTGGCGGTGCACTACCGGGCGGCCACCCACCCGGAGGCGGCGGAGGGGCTGCTCCGGCGGTCGCTTGGCGCGATCGCCGCGGAGCGAGGTCTCCTGCTCATCCCCGGCAAGAGGGTGTTCGAGATCGCCCCCGCGGAGACCCCCGGCAAGGGGGCGGTGATCCTCCGCGAGGTCCGGGCCCGGCGGCTCTCGGGGTGCTTCTTCGCAGGTGACGACCACGCCGACCTGGCGGCCTTCGCCGCCCTCGACCAGCTCCGGGACGAGGGAATCGCGGCGGTGAAGGTCGCGGTCAGATCCGACGAAACACCCGGCGAGCTGGTCGAAGCGGCCGACCTCGTCGTCGAGCGGCCGAAGGGCCTGGTGACGTTGCTCGGCCGCCTCTGATCCGAGCTATCGCAACTCGGCCAGTTCGAGGTCTTCCAGTTGAGCCTGGACCCATCGGTCCAGCCGATTGCTCTCGACGGTCTCGCGCAGGGCAGCCGCTCTTTGCAGCCGCTCATCCTCCGGCATCTCCAGGGCGGCGGCGATCGCCTGTGCCGTCTGAGCCACGTCGAACGGGTTCACGGCCAGCGCATGCTCCCCGAGCTCCTCGAACGCGCCTGCGTTCTCGGACAGGATAACTACGCCATTCTGCTCGTTGAGGACGACCCCTTCCTTCGCCACGAGGTTCATCCCGTCGAACACCGGATTCACCAGGAGGGCGTCGTACATCGCGAACGCGGCCAGCGTGATCGCCACGTCGTCCCTGACTGAGAGGCGCACCGGCTTCCACCCCTTGTGCCCGAATGTCGCGTTGATCCTCCGGGCCGCCGCCCGGCACTCGCTGAGGTACGTCCGGTACTCGGGGATGTCCGTGCGGGAGGGATTCAGGTGTGCCAGGAACACGACACGCCCTCGCCATTCGGCGCGGTTCACGAGGAACGTCTCGTAGGCCTCGAAGCCCCTCAGGATGTTCTTCGAGAGCTCGGCCCGGTCGACTCGCAGAACGAGCTTCCGGTCACCTCGCCACCTCGCCAGCTTCCGAGCCGCCCGCCCGATCTCGTCTCCGACCGCCGCCTTGCGGAGCGCCTCCGCGTCGATCGAGATCGGATAAACCTTGACGTCGACCAGTCTGCCCTGTCGCCGGACTGTGTGGCGCCGAAAATCCACCCGCACGTCCACAGATGCCTGGCACGCCCGGAGAAAGTTCCAAGCCCAGGCGCTTGCTTGGAACCCTACGACGTCGGCCCCGAGGAGGCCCTCGATGATCGCGTGGCGGATCGGAGTGGGAAGGATTCGGAGATAGCCCGCATCGGCAAACGGGATGTGGGAGAAATGGGCGATCCGTGCGCGTGGGCGAAGCTCCCTCAGCATCGCGGGAACGAGGCTCAGGTGGTAGTCTTGGACGAGGTAGACGGTCCGGTCACCGTCTCCTCCCTCGTCGGCCATGGCCTCCGCGAACATCCGGTTGACCACGACGTAGGCCTCCCACGCTTCCCGCGTGGCGTCGTCGAACACCGGAGCCCTGGGGATGTCCCAGAGGAGATGGTGGACGAACCACAGGACCCGGTTGGAGATCCCGTTGTAGAAGCGGTCGTAGAGCTCGGGGTCGAAGGAAAGATAGCGCAGTTCGTGATGGGCCTCTCCGGCAGCTTCCTCCAGACGCCCCGTCGCGACCTGGTTCCGGTCCTCTTCGGACATCGCGCTGGCGATCCACAAGCCTCCGGCGAGCTGGAGGGCACCGCTCAGGGCGGTCACCAGCCCTCCCGTCCCTCGCTTCGCCGTTACCTCGCCCGATCCGTCGCGCCCGAACGAAACTGGGCCTCGGTTCGAGGCGACGATGATCCTGCGTCCGCTCGCTTCCGGGCGGGTGGCCGGCGAGGGCATGGGTCGAGTGTACCTATGGAGGATGCGCCCACCCGAGCCGGGCTCATCCCCCCACACGATTGACGTTCCTCCGACCCGGGGCTACCTTTGCTGGCAGCTCATCACCATGTTCAAGGTCTCTCAGAAAACCGAGTACGCCACACGAGCCATGCTGGAACTGGCCGTCAGACGCGCTCGGAGCGCCGACGCGCTGGTCCCCGCCCGAGCCCTGGCCGAGGCCCAGCACGTTCCCCTTCGCTTCCTGGAGCAGCAACTGGGGGCCCTTCACAAGGCCGGCCTCGTGGAGAGCTTTCGAGGAGCCGGTGGTGGCTGTCGGCTGGCGAAGGATCCGGCCACGATCCGCGTCTCCGACATCGTGGACGCGATCGAGGGCCATACCTACCCGATGCACTGCCTGGACGTGGAGGACCACACCTGCTTCGCGGATTCACACTGCGGCCTCCAGGAGCTGTGGGGAGACATCGACGTGGCCATCAGACAGGTGCTGGAGAGGACGACGCTGGCCGACCTGGCCGAGCGTCACGCCAAGCAGGTCGGCCTGCCGCTGTTCGCGCCAAGCGAGCTCCTGCGCCCGCAGCGCTGATCGTCCCCGAGCCCGAGCGCTCGAACCTGCTGATCCCTAGGCCTTGCCGAGGATGCGCATGACGGTGGTCCCGCAGACGGGGCACTTCCCCTTCGCGGCCCTCCGCCCGTTCTTGAGGGTGGTCTCTTCGCCCTCGAACTCGCGCTTGGCCTTGCACTTCACGCAGTACGCCTCGTACTGAGCCATTCGCTCACCTCCTCCCGCCGTGTCCCCGAGCCGGTCCCGGGCACCAGCCCTCAAACAGCCTTCGAGGCCGCACCCATGGCGGCCTCGTGCTCAATTCTCGGCGCCGAGCACGCTTCCTGCAAGCACGCTGAGCACGGATTCGATTCACAAGTTCACAAGTGGGAGGAGGGAACCCGAGGCACCCGCTCGAATAACATGAGGGCCCGCATCCCTGACGCCAGGAGGGCTCATGACCGAGGTCCAGGCCACGATCGAGGCTCTGCTTTCCGAAAAGCGTGTGTTCGAGCCTCCGGAGGGGTTCCGGAGCCGTGCTCTATGGAAGGAGCCGGCCATCTACGAGAGGGCTGCGAGCGATCCCGAGGCGTTCTGGGCGGACCAGGCCAGATCCCTGGCCTGGTCGCGAGAGTGGGATCGGGTCATGGAGTGGAACCCACCGTGGGTGAAGTGGTTCCTCGGCGGCGAGCTGAACGCGTCCTACAACTGCCTCGACCGACACCTCGAGGCCGGAGGCGGGGACAAGGTCGCCTACTACTGGGAAGGCGAGCCAGGCGAGGAACGAAGCCTCACCTACCGCCAGCTCTACGAGGAGGTCTGCCGCTTTGCCAACGGCTTGAAGTCGCTGGGGGTCAAGAAGGGCGACCGAGTGGCCATCTACCTGGGCATGATCCCCGAGCTCCCCATCGCCATGCTCGCCTGTGCCCGGCTGGGGGCGGCGCATTCCGTGGTCTTCGGGGGGTTCGCCGCGTCGGCTCTCCGCGACCGGATCAACGATGCCGAGGCCAAGGTCCTGATCACGGGCGACGGGGGGTACCGGCGCGGGCAGGTCGTTCCCCTCAAACAGAACGCTGAGGACGCGATCCGGGAGTGCCCAACGATCGAGCATGTGGTGACCGTCAAGCGGACGGGTGGCGAGCATCCGTTCACCGAAGGCCGCGACGTCTGGTACCAGGACCTGATCGCTGACCAGCCGGCCGAGTGCCCGCCCGAGCCGATGGACGCGGAGGACCTGCTGTACATCCTGTACACCAGCGGCACCACCGGGAAGCCGAAGGGGATCGTGCATACCACGGGGGGCTATCTGGTGGGGGTGGCCACGACCCACCGCTACATCTTCGACATCCACGAGGACGACGTGTACTGGTGCGCGGCCGACATCGGGTGGGTGACCGGCCACTCCTACATCGTGTACGGGCCTCTGGCCAACCACACGACGGGGATCATCTACGAGGGAGCCCCGGACTGGCCGGACAAGGATCGGTTGTGGTCCATCGCGGAGAAGCGGAAGGCCACCATCCTGTATACGGCCCCAACGGCTATCCGGGCGTTCATGCGATGGGGTCCCGAGTATCCGCAGAAGCACGACCTCTCCTCGCTCCGGTTGCTCGGCACGGTGGGCGAGCCGATCAACCCCGAGGCGTGGGTGTGGTACTGGAAGTACATCGGGACCGAGCGGTGTCCCATCGTCGACACGTGGTGGCAGACCGAGACCGGGATGATCCTGATCACCCCCCTGCCCGGGATCACCTCGCTGAAGCCGGGTTCCGCCACCACGCCGTTTCCAGGCATCGACGCAGACGTTTACGACGAACAGGGGCAGTCCGTGCCGGCCGGTCGCGGTGGGTACCTCGTGCTGAAGCGGCCCTGGCCCGGGATGTTCCGAACGATCTACAAGGATCCCGATCGCTACGTGGAGACGTACTTCTCGCGCTACGACGAGCGGACCTACCTGGCAGGGGACGGGGCGAAGAGGGACGAGGATGGCTACTTCTGGCTCCTGGGCCGCATCGACGACGTGATGAACGTGGCCGGCCACCGGATCTCGACCTACGAAGTGGAGTCCGCGCTGGTGGACAATCGGAAGGTGGCAGAGGCGGCCGTCGTGGCGAAGTCCGACCCCGAAGTGGGCCAGGCTATCGTCGCGTTCGTCACGCTCAAGTCGGGCTTTGTAGGCGACGAGTCCGTGGCCGCCGAGTTGCGCGAGCACGTGGCCAAGGTGATCGGGAAGATCGCGAGGCCGCACTCGCTGATCTTCACCGAAGACCTTCCAAAGACGCGCTCCGGCAAGATCATGCGCCGGTTGCTCCGGGACGTGGCGGAGGGGCGGCAGCTCGGCGACGTGACGACGCTCGCGAACGCCGAGATCGTGGAACAGATCAGGGATCTCTCCGCGACGCGCGAAGCGGAGGAGTAGCTCAGGCCGGGGCGAGCGGGGGGC
Organism: Actinomycetota bacterium; assembly: GCA_046726275.1. Lineage (GTDB taxonomy): Bacteria > Actinomycetota > UBA4738 > UBA4738 > UBA4738 > DASXTW01. Next base: position 12,190 of record JBKPAF010000083.1, on the reverse strand, counting down.
GTTTGACTTCGACGCCTCCCTTCATTACGAACACCGCGTCCGTGAGCGCGCGGATGTCCTCGACCGGGTTTCTCCGGATCCCGATGATGTCGGCCACCTTGCCGGGTTCGATCGAACCGAGCTCGTCCTCCCGGCCGAGCAATCGAGCGGCGTCAAGCGTGGCGGCGCGGACGCTGTGGGCCGGGGCGAGGCCGGCTTCATGGACCATGGCGACACACTCGAGGGCGTTCCGGCCGTGATGGTTGCCAGGGGTGCCGGCGTCGGTCCCCATGGCGATGGGAACGCCCAACCGAGCCGCAGCCCGAACCGTCTCCGCGTGCACCTCGTGTGCATTCGAGAGTCGAGCCTTCATGTGCTCGGGCATGGCCCCCATCACCGCATGATCGTTCCGGGTCGAGGTCCACGCCGAGAAGGTCGGGACCAGAAACGTGCCTCGTTCAGCCATCAGCTTGAGCGTCGCCTCGTCCGCGAACGTCCCATGCTCGATGCTCCGTACCCCGGCTCTGACCGCGTTGCCAATACCGTCCGCTGCGTGAGCGTGGGCTGCCACGTGGCCGCCGGCGCGCCCGGCAACTCGCACCGCCGCGCCCATCTCGTCCTCGGTGAACTGCGTGGCTCCCGCATCCTCGTTCTCCGGAGAGAGCATGGCCCCCGTCGCCATGACTTTGATCATGTCCGCCCCGCGCTTCAGCTGATGCCGCGCCGCCCTGGCCACGGCCTGGGGCCCGGACGCGACCTCGTACATGCCGGGGTAGTACTCGACGGCCTCGGTCGGTTGGGACAGCAACCGCCCGGCCAGGACCAGTCGAGGCCCGAGGCGACGGCCCTGGTCGATGTCGTCTCGAACGGCCATCTCCAGGTAGTTCCAGCCACCGACGTCCCGAACGGTCGTCACGCCGCCCAGCAGAGTTCGCTCGGCTGCGTCGGCTGCGGCCGAGCGGATCTTCTCCGGCTCGCGCCGGGTGTTCTTCGAGGGGTCCGGATCCTCTCCCCGCATGACCAGATGAACGTGACAGTCGATCAGCCCTGGAAGGAGGAACAGGCCAGAGACGTCCATGAACTTCCCGGGCGAGCCTTTGCCCGTCGGGATCAGGTCCACGATGCGCCCATCGTCGATGAGCACGTCTTCCGGGTGGACCTGGCCGGTGCGAACATCGAGGACGTGCCCGCCGGTGAGCCTCATAGCCGTCTCGAATTCATCCTCGACACCCCCCTATGCTGTGCCCGGCGCCGCCGCGCGCCGATACAAGGCCCATGGGTCGACCCAGGACTGTAAAGCTCGACGACGTGGTCGCGGCGACCCCCCGCGAGCCGTGACCGGGTCGTTGACTTCTTCCGCGCGGCCAGCATCGTCGTGGTCGTCTTCGGCCACTGGTTCATCGGGGTGATCTGGTGGCGTGGCGGCAAGATCGGAACCGTCAGCGCTATCGGGCTCACCGGCTGGCTGTGGATCGCCACCTGGTTCCTGCAGGTCATCCCGCTGTCTTCTTCGTCGGAGGGTTCGCCAATTACGTCGGGTACCAGTCCTTTCGTCGCCAGGGACGCTCCACCGGGGCCTTCCTGTGGAGTCGTGCCGTCAGGCTACTGAAACCATCGGCGATCTTCGTCGGTGTCTGGGTCGTCATCGAGATCATCCTCCACCTCATGGACGTGGGGGGAACCGGCCTGCTCCGCGGCGTTCGCCCTCCTGGAGCGACGGTCCCGTTCGGGCCGCTCTGGTTCCTGGCCGTGTACTTCGTTGTGGTGATGGCCAGCCCGCTGACGTTATGGCTGCACCGTCGGTTCGACGTGGCCGTCCCCATCGCGCTCGCCATCGGGGCGGTCGCGGTGGACGTCGTTCGTTTCGGTGCGAACGTCGAATGGATCGGTCAGGCGAACGTCTGGTTGGTGTTCCTTGTGCCGCATGAGCTCGGGTACTTCTATGCGGACGGACGGCTCGCCCGACTCCCCAGGAGGGTGTTCGTGGCCATGGCCGTGGTGGGGATCGCCACGATGATGGCCCTGACCAACCTGTACCGGTTCTTCCCCGGTGTCAGCGTCTATCCCCGAAGCCTCCTGGGCACGGACGTGGGAACGATCACGAACACCAATCCGCCGACACTGATGATGCTGGCCATGGCCGTGTGGTCCATCGGAGCGGCGATGCTCGTCCGGCCTGTGCTCGCGCGATGGCTGGAGCGGGCCAGGGTGTGGAAGGCCGTCGTCTTCACCAACACCATCGTGATGACGCTGTTCCTGTGGCACATGACGGCGTTCCTGATCGCCGTGCTCCTGCTGTGGCCGTTGGGCCTGGGGCAGCAGGGCGATACCACGGCCTCGTGGTGGATCGAGCGTCCGCTGTGGGAGCTGCTTCCGGCCGTCTTCCTGGTGGGACTGGTGGCGATATTCGGTCGTTTCGAGCGTCCCAAACAGGTGAGGCCCGCCGGATCGATCCCGGGGAGGTCCAGCACGGACATCGGATAGAGTCCGCCCGTGGCCGAGCGGTTCGATGCCATCGTGCTGGGCTTGGGGGGGATGGGGAGCGCGTCGGCCTTCCACCTGGCCCGTCGGGGGTGGCGGGTCCTCGGCCTCGAGCGCTTCGATGTCCTTCATTCCTACGGCTCTTCGCACGGCGTGAACCGGATCATCCGGCTCGCCTATTCGGAGCATCCCAGCTACGTCCCGCTCCTCCTGCGTGCCTACGAACTCTGGCGCGAGCTCGAGAACCTGCACGGCGGGCAGCTCCTCTACACAACGGGCAGTCTCGAGGGAGGGCTGCCGGAGGGTCAAGTCTTTGCCGGTGCGAAGCACGCCGCCGAGCTGCATCACCTTCGGCACGACGTCCTCTCAGGCCAGGAGATCAACCGGCGGTGGCCGGCTTTCAGGCTTCCCCCCGATCATCGGCTGGTGTATCAGCCGGACGGTGGCTTCCTCGCTGCGGAGGAGTGCATCCTCGCCTATGTTCGCCAAGGCCGCGCAGCCGGAGCCGAGCTTCACTGGCGGGAGCAAGCGCTGGAGTGGGGACCCCTTCACGAGGGGGTGTGGGTCCGGACCGACCGCGATCGGTATGAGGCGGGGCGACTGATCGTGTGTGCAGGCTCATGGATCGGGAAGCTCGTGCCCCAGATGGCGGCGCTGGCAGTCCCCGAACGGCAGGTCCTGGCGTGGCTCCAGCCAACGCGGCCCGAACGGTTCGCGTTGGGGGCGTTCCCCGTCTTCAACACCCAGGTCGAGGAGGGGCACTACTACGGCTTCCCGGAGTGGGGGATCCCCGGCTTCAAATTCGGCCGCTACCACCACCTGGAGGAGCGCGTGGACCCCGACGCCATGGACCGGGAGCCGAACGAGAAGGACGAGCGGATCCTTCGGGAGTTCGCCCGCCGGTACTTCCCCGACGGGGAGGGTCCGACCGTCGCCCTGAAGGCGTGCCTGTTCACCAATACGCCGGACGAGCACTTCATCCTGGACTTCCATCCAGAGCATCCGCAGGTCGTGATCGCCTCCGCATGCTCCGGACACGGCTACAAGTTCTGCAGCGTGGTGGGGGAGATCATGGCGGACCTCGCCCAGCAAGGCCATACCCGGCACGACCTCGAGCTGTTCAAGCTCTCCCGGTTCGCCTCCTCGAGTCCGTGATCACTCTTTCGGACTGGTCGTGGTAGCACCGATCTGGGGGGGAGGCTGGGCCCTGGGATGAATCGCGCCGACCCCCTTTTCGGCGCTCCGGGGGACCAGGGACAATGTGCAAGCAGGAGGACACGCCCATGCGTGAAACAGACGGAGCTGGCAGGTGAAGCGACGAGCAGCCACTCGACTTGCCTGGTCGGTGGGGGCCTTCTCGATGCTGATCATCCTGGCGGGGGTGGTCCTCCAATTGATCTCCCCGGCGGGCAAGCTTCCTCCGGGCTTCGAGTCCGGTCCGGCAGACATCCTCGACAACCTCACCATCCTCCTGCTCCCTGTGATCGGAGCGCTGGTGGCCGCCCGTCGTCCCGATATCTCGCTGGGCTGGCTCTTCCTGCTGGCCGGGCTGGGTCTGGGGCTATCGAACTTCGGATCGGCGTACGTCGCGTACGGCCTGGTGATCAACCCAGGGTCACTGCCAGCCCCGTACCTGCTCGGCTGGTTCGCGACATGGAGTTGGTCTCTGGGCGTCGGCGCGGTCCCCTTCCTCTTCCTCCTGTTCCCGACCGGGAGACCTCACTCTCGGCGCTGGCGACCGGTTGTCTGGTTCGCAGCTGCCTGTTGGGGCGGGATGGTTCTGGTCGCGCTCCTGGCCGCATCATTCCTCTGGTCCCATCCCCTGACCCCGGACACCAAGGACTGGCCCGCCTCGGCCCAAGGGCTGGTCCCACTGTTGAACGCGTCGTTCTTCGCGATCATGGGCTCCATCCTTCTTGGGCTGGCCTCCGCGGTCATCCGCTTCAAGAATTCGCGCGGAGAGGAGCGACAGCAGCTCAAGTGGTTTGTCGCCGCTGCAGCCTTCTTCGCGGCCACCCTTGTCGTTCAGGTCTTCGTCGACAACGTCGTGATCACGCTGCTGGTGACCCTGGCGTCGGTAGCGCTGTTCGGCGGCATCGCCGTAGCCATCCTGAAGTACCGCCTGTACGACATCGACATCGTGATCAACAAGGCTGTCGTCTTCGGCGCGCTGGCCGCGTTCTTCACCGCGGTGTACGTCGCCGTCGTGGTGGGGATCGGGGCCCTCGTGGGATCTCGGGCCAACACCCTCCTGACGGTGATCGCCGCCGTCCTGATCGCCGTGGCCTTCCATCCGGTGCGCGAACGGGCTCGTCACCTCGCCAACAGGCTCGTGTACGGAAAGCGGGCCACCCCGTATGAAGTCCTGTCCGAGTTCTCCGAGCGGATGACGAGCGCGTTCGCCACGGAGGACCTGCCCTCGCGCATGGCGGAAATCCTCGGCGAAGGGACCGGGGCCACCCGGGCGGTGGTGTGGATCCGAGTGGGAGCGGAGCTCCAACCAGCCGCGTCCTGGCCGACGGAGGCAGGGCCCCTTCCGCCACTGCCCGGGCAGGGCGAGGACCTGCCCCCGCTGCCCGGAGCGGCGGCGTTCATGCCCGTCCGCGACCAGGGCGAGCTCCTGGGGGCCCTGAGCATCGACAAGCCGCCCAACGAACCGCTCACGCCGGCCGAGGAGAAGCTCATCACGGACCTTGCCTCGCAGGCAGGGCTGGTGCTCCGAAACGTCCGCCTGATCGAGGAGCTCCGAGCATCCAGACAGCGCCTGGTCAGAGCGCAGGACGAGGGGCGGCGGCGGCTGGAGCGGAACATCCACGACGGCGCCCAACAGCAGTTGGTCGCGCTGTCCGTGAAGCTCACCATCGTTCGGGCCATGTTCCGGAAGGACGTGGAGCGGGCCGACGAGATGCTTGTAGAGCTCCAGTCGGAGACGCAGGACGCCATGGAGAACCTCCGGGACCTGGCCAGGGGCATCTACCCGCCACTCCTCGCCGACCACGGACTGGTAGCCGCATTGGAGGCCCAAGGTCGGAAGGCAGCGGTGCCCATCCGGATCGAATCCGACGGCATCTCGAGATACCCGCAGGACGCCGAGGCGGCCGTGTACTTCTGTGCGCTCGAAGCGCTTCAGAACGTGGCCAAGTACGCCGGGGCCACGCGCGCCGAGATTCGCCTGCGGGAGGAGGACGGTGCCCTCGTCTTCGAAGTGGCCGACGACGGCGAGGGCTTCGATCCGCAGGCGCGGGGGTATGGCACCGGCCTGCAGGGCATGGCCGACCGCCTGGCGGCTCTGGGCGGGACGTTCGCCGTGACGTCGTCGCCCGGGGAGGGAACGATCGTCCGGGGGGCCGTCCCGGTGGCATCGAGGGAGCACGGACGGATTTCCCTGGGCAGCAGTTAGGCTGGATGCTCCGACTGGATACCCGGTGGAAGGAGATCCGATGAGCCTGCCTGACGGCCGCCCGGTCACGCGCCTCGGCCTGCAGATCCCCAGTTTTTCGTACCCAGGAGTTCCCGACACTGATCTGTTTGGGCGCATCGCCGAGATCGCCATCACCGCCGAGGAGGCAGGGTTCGACTCGGTGTGGGTGATGGATCACTTCTACCAGATCCGTTTCATCGGGAAGCCGACCGAGCCGATGTTCGAGTGCTACACCGTGCTCGGCGGGATCGCCGCCCGGACCTCCCAGGTGCGGCTGGGCGCGCTGGTGACAGGTGTGACCTACCGCAATCCAGCGATGCTCGCCAAGATGGTCACCACGCTCGATATCGTCTCGTCGGGCCGCGCTATCCTGGGGCTCGGAGCGGCGTGGAACGAGGACGAACACCGCGGCTACGGATTCGACTTTCCACCCGTGCGGGAGCGGTTCGAGCGGCTCGAGGAGGCCCTCCAGATCTGCCAGGCGATGTTCACCGAGGAGGCTCCCTCGTTCCAGGGCAAGCACTACACGATCGAGGAGGCTCTCAACTTCCCGCGACCGATCCAGCAGGGCGGGCCGCCGATCCTGATCGGAGGTAGCGGCGAGAGGAAGACCCTTCGGTTGGTTGCCAAGTACGGAGATGCCTGCAACCTATTCGGGAACGCGGAGGTCGTGAAGCACAAACTGGAGGTACTCAATCGTCATTGCGAGGAGGTCGGCCGGGATCCCGCGGGGATCACGAAGACCAGGCTGGGCGGATTGGTCCTCGCGCCGACCCACGACGAGGCCGAGCGCCGCGCCGCCGAGCTCAAGGCGGCCCGAGGGCTGCCCGACGAGTACTTCCAGATGTCGCAGATCGTTGGAGACCCCGAGGAGGTTGCCGAGAAGGCGCAGGGCCTGCTGGATGCGGGCCTGGACGGGTTGATCTTCAACATGTGGCGGGCTCAGGACCTGGAGCCGGTCGCGCTGGCCGGTCAGACCCTCTCGAAGCTGCTCGCGTAGGCGCCGAGACGTGCACACCGTCAGAAAGCTGGTCTTGCTGGCCGCAGCCGTGTCGCTGTTCGCGGTCGCCTGCTCGCAGGTCGCGGAGACGAAGGTCTCGGCCAGGGAACGCCCCTCACCTACATCGGCGACGTCCGCGCCCCAGACACCGGACACATCTCCGTCGGCCCATTCGCCGTCTCCCACAGCCCTTCCGGCCCTCTTCGTGGGCACCGTGTCGGGTATTCCCCGCGAACTGGCCGCGGATATGCGGGGAAGGACCTGGCGCAAGGGCTGCCCGGTCCCGCTTGGCGATCTTCGCCTCCTCACGCTTCGCTACTGGGGCTTCGACGGTCGGGTCCACGAGGGACAGATGGTCGTCAATGCCCGGGCGGCCCGCGACGTGGTCCGCGTGTTCCGCACGATCTTCCGAGCCCGATTCCGGATCAAGGAGATGCATCTTGCCGTCCCTTACCGCGGACCCCAGGACGACGACCCGAACGACCGGCGGGACTACACGGTGAGCTTCAACTGCCGGCCGGTGCTTACCCCGCGCGGTGCGCTCGCAAGGTGGTCGCAGCACGCCTATGGACTGGCTATCGACATCAATCCGATCGAGAACCCGTACGTGGCGGCCGACGGGTTCGTCAAGAACAATCACGCGCGGCGCTATCGGAACCGCTCGCTCCGGCGGCCCGGGATGATCCGGGCAGGCGACGCTGTAGTGCGGGCTTTCGCCTCGATCGGCTGGGTGTGGGGCGGGTACTGGAGTAGTGGCAAGGACTACATGCACTTCTCGTGGACCGGGAACTAGACGATGGGGACCCATCCGAGGATGCTGGTCCCTGACCCTGGCCTCGATCGCACTTGCACTTCTCCGCCCAGAGCCGCGAGGCGATCGTCGATGCCCTGCAGGCCCGTGCCGTAATCGGTGGAGGATGGATCGAATCCCACCCCATCATCGGTCACTGAGAAGCTGAGAGTGGAGTCTCGTGCCCACAGCTTGACGGTGGCCGTCGAAGCCTTCGCGTACTTGGCCACGTTCTGGAGGGCCTCGAGGGTGGAGAAATACACGGCCGCCTCTACCTCCTGTCGATAGCGGCCGATGTCATCGGCTTCGAGATCAACGGGCACGGGGGCCTTTCGAATCTGGGCGGAGAGCGCCGTCGCCAGACCCTGATCGGCGAGAAGTGGTGGGTAGATCCCCCTGGCCAGGTCGCGAAGGTTGTCCAGGGCTCCGGTGGCTTGCTCCCGCAAGCGGTCCAAGAGTTCGGCCACCTTGGGCGCGGCATCCGAGGCGAGCTTCTGTGCCAGTCCAAGCTGCACGCCGAGGGCAACCAGCTCCTGTTGTGCGCCGTCGTGAATGTTTCGCTCGATCCTCCGGCGCTCCTCGTCCTGGGCAACGACCAGTCGCTGTCGCGACGCGCGCAGCTCCTCTATCAGCCGGGCATTCCGAAGCACCAGTCCGGCCTGTCCCGCCAGGTCGCGCGCAAGCCGTTCTTTGGTGGGGTTCATCGGGTCGTTCGGGGGCATGGCCAGCGTCAGGGCTCCGAGAAGGTCTCCCTGGTGGCGCACCTCGAAGGCCACCTCGAGATCGAAGTCCGGCAGCTCATCTGCGGCAGCCCTGACCGGCCCCCGGGCTTCGGCGTCAGCGGGCCACGCAGCCGCCGGGCGAAACTCCGACCCCAGGCGCAACCACACTCGCGCCACCCGGGCCCCGGTCGCCTCGCCCAGCAGTCCGGCCATCCGCGGGACCACGTCCTCGGCCGAATAGGTCTCTCCCACGTTATCGGAGAACTCCGACAGCACCTCATACGGTGTCGCTCGCTTTCCGTAGACGATCCGGTTCGCCAGCGCCCTGGCGGGTCCGCGGATCCACGTGAAGGCAAGGGCGAGGAGCGCGGCCAGGACGAGCACGGGAACGGGGGAAATGTCCGAGCCGGTCCCGAGGACCAGTGCGGGAATGGCGAGGAGGACGAGCACGGCGAGCAGCGTGAACGCCGCGACCAGCACCGCGTATTGCACGGTTTTGCGGATGACGACGTCCAGTCCCCACAGGCCATGCTTGAAGATCGCGATCAGGTATGCGGCAGGGATCCCCAGCGTCAGTACGAGCGCCAGGAGAATGAACATCGCGTCGAAGAAGTCGACCCCGAAGACGCGCCACCCGTCGGAGATGACGGCCCCCAGTCCGAACAGGATCAGGAACAGCACCCCGGCCAGCGTGGCGACGAACACGAGCCATCGAAGCTGCTGTCGCTCCTCGCCGCGCGAGCGCCTGAAGCGACCGCGAACGGCGAGGATGGTCAAGAACGATGCGACCAGAGCGGTCACGGCGCCGACGGCTGTGATACCCCCGGCCACGTCGGCGAGGGCGGGCAGCCCCGTCGGGTTGAAGTAGACGATTCCGGCGTCGGCAAGGTTGTTGAGCGGGCCGGGAGTAAGCACGAATCCGATGGCGGCGACGGCAAGGCCCAGGAACAGTGCCCGCCCCGCCCACCGCCATCTGGGCGTCGGCGGTCGGCCATCCGGGTAGAGCAGGAACAACAGTGGGAGAAGACCGATCGGGAGGAGCGCGTATTCGGCCACCATCGCCCACAGGTCCAAGAGAGGGACCGAGCCGGGGTCGACCTTGACGCCCTTCACAACCAGCGCGTTGGCGAAGATCTCGATCAGGAAACCCAGCCCGATGATCACAAAGATCCAACCGGCCGCGTTCCTGGGTTGCCGCCCAACTATCAAGGCGCCGGTCCCGACCCACAGCAGGATGACCACGAGCGAGATCCAGATGAACGGGTCCCAGACATCCGCGGTGAACGTCGCCCCGCCGGCTCGATGCTCTTCCAGCTCGTTCCAGACAGCCGGCGCGTCCCCCAGTGAGGGATCCGTCTCCGCTTCAGGATTGCGGCGGAGCCGCTCCGCTGCGTGCTCGACGGATTCGGTGCGCTCGGACGGGACCACTACGATCTGACCGGGCACCTGCCTGGGGAACGTGGTCAGCGCGATGAGGAGTGTGGCTCCCATCACCAGGAAGGCGAGGGCCAAGAGTCCTCGAGATACGACCTTCGAGACACGCACGTTCACGGCGCTGCCTCCTTCACCGCACTTAGGAGGCGATTGTGCCGATGCGGGGTGCACTCGGTAAAGAGGGCTGACCACACGAGCATAAGTGGTGCTTGCCACCGTCGAAAGGTGATACGGGCGTCGGCACGCGGCGGCGAGGGGCCGGCGAGCAGGCCTCAGCTATCGTCTTTGGTGCCCGGCTCTTCGGTCGGCAAGGAGCCAGGTGAGTCCTTCGAGCTCTTCTGCCGGAGCTTCTGTCCGATCCCAGAGAACGTGGCGTCGAGGGCGTCGCTCAGTGATCTCGCCGCTTTGCTCAAGCTGTCCTTGGTCTGCGGATCGCGCAAGGCGTTTCCCAGACCAGTGAACGCGTGGTCCATCTCGTCGATGACCCTGTTGATGGCGTCGCTCACGGTCTGGCGTTCGCTCTGCGCCGAGGTCTGGGTTTCCTTGTCCAGGGTCCGGTAGTGCTGCCCGATCTGCCTTCCGACATCGGAAAACTGCCGCCCGACCTCATCCCACGCTTTCCGTGTCTCTTTCTCGTCTCCTCCCGACTTGTCTCCCATGTCGTCTCCTCTCCTGCCGACCAAGCCTCTCACAGGTCTGGGCGAGGTGGGCCGGACTGCTCGCTGGCCGTTAGCACTCCCGGGCTCTGAGTGCTAGCATTCTCTCTGCAGATTCGCCAGGTATAGGCAGAGCAAGCACAAGGGCCTCAAGCAGCGAAGCGGTAGGCCCAGAAGGAGGAGGTGGCATGCCAGCCAAGCTCATCACGTTCGATGAGGAGGCGCGGCGAGCCCTGGAGCGGGGGATGGATCAGCTGGCCAACGCGGTCAGGATCACCCTCGGACCGAAGGGCCGCAACGTCGTTCTCGAGAAGAAGTGGGGCGCCCCGACGATCACCAATGACGGGGTGTCCATCGCCAAGGAGATCGAGCTCGAGGATCCCCAGGAGAAGATTGGGGCCGAGCTGGTCAAGGAAGTAGCCAAGAAGACCGACGACGTGGCCGGTGACGGCACCACGACCGCGACGGTCCTGGCCCAAGCCATGGTCAAGGAAGGCCTTCGGAACGTCGCCGCCGGCGCCAACCCGATGTCCCTCAAGCGGGGGATCGAGCTCGCGGTGGAGTCGGCGGTCGAGGCCATCAAGAACCAGGCCAAGGAGATCGAGGACAAGGACGACATCGCCCACGTCGCGGGCATCTCGGCCGCCGACGATGAGATCGGCCAGCAGATCGCCGAGGCCATGGACAAGGTCGGCAAGGACGGAGTGATCACGGTCGAGGAGTCGCAGACCTTCGGCATGGAGCTGGAGCTGGTCGAGGGAATGCGCTTCGACAAGGGCTTCATCTCGCCGTACTTCGTCACCGACCCCGAGCGGATGGAGGCCGTCCTGGAGGACCCCCACATCCTGCTCGCCAACTCGAAGATCTCGGCGGTCAAGGACCTCCTGCCCGTCTTGGAGAAGGTCATGCAGGCAGGCAAGCCGCTGGTGATCATCGCGGAGGACGTCGAGGGCGAGGCCCTGGCCACGCTGGTGGTCAACAAAATCCGAGGGACCTTCAAGTCCGTTGCGGTGAAGGCCCCCGGATTCGGCGACCGCCGCAAGGCCATGCTCCAGGACATCGCCATCCTCGCCGGTGGCCAGGTCATCTCGGAGGAAGTCGGTCTGAAGCTGGAGAACGTCAAGCTCGATCTCCTGGGCTCGGCCCGCAAGGTCGTGGTGACCAAGGACGAGACCACGATCGTCGAGGGCGGCGGCTCGGAGGACGAGATCAAGGGCCGCATCAACCAGATCAAGGGCGAGATCGAGAAGACGGACTCTGACTACGACCGGGAGAAGCTGCAGGAGCGCCTGGCCAAGCTGGCCGGCGGCGTTGCGGTGATCAAGGTCGGGGCGGCCACCGAGGTGGAGCTCAAGGAGAAGAAGCACCGCATCGAGGACGCCGTGCAGACCACCAAGGCCGCGGTCGAGGAGGGCATCGTTCCCGGGGGTGGGGTGGCCCTGCTGAGTGCTCAGGCGGTGCTCGACAAGCTCGACCTCGACGGTGACGAGGCCACGGGTGCGCACATCGTGCGCAGGTCTCTCGAGGAGCCCCTCAAGCAGATCGCCCACAACGCCGGCCTGGAGGGCGGCGTGGTCGTGGAGAAGGTCCGCACGCTCGACACCGGCTGGGGCCTGAACGCCTCCACTGACGAGTACGTCGACATGTTCAAGTCGGGCATCGTCGACGCGGCCAAAGTCACCCGGTCGGCCCTGCAGAACGCGGCCT
>JBKPAF010000082.1:0-10259 GCA_046726275.1 Actinomycetota bacterium | reverse complement strand
CTGAAGAGCCGCGTGAAGTCGACGCCCCCGTCGACGGAGTCTCCCGTAGGAAAGTCCTCAAGCAGATCGGTGCTGGGGCCGCCGTGGCGTGGTCGGCTCCTATCCTCACCAGCTTCCGTGCGCCCGCGTTCGCCCAGGGGTCGCCCATGTGTGTGCCGTTCGATCTGTGCGGTGGTAACCCCGACTTCTGTGGTCCGAACTCCGCATGTGGCCCACTCCCGCCCGGCTGCGGAGGGGCGGGGTGCTCGGTCCTGCTGGACGGCAGCTGCATCTGCTGGGACGTTGCCTACCACTGCGATCCCGACGGCTCGACCTGCAAGTCAGACGCCGATTGCATTCCCGGTACGCGATGCGGCCTGATGGGCGATCAGACATGCGTCTGCGATAAGCCGGGGGACAACAGCGCCTGCTTCCACCCCTGCGGTTCGAGCGCACGGTTCTACGCCCCGAAGGGGACGAGGATCGCCAGGCCCCGCTAGCCAAGCAGGTCCTCGAGGCCAGGAGTTGATGCGTATACCTAGCTCTGATGACTCGAGGTAGTCGCGAAAGCTCGGTCTCCGCCATGGAACCGGGCCTTCGCGCTGCCGGAGGGCGGTAACGACGGGTCGTGCCGAGAGGTGAGCTCGACCCGCTAGAGTGATCGAAGAGCTGCGGTGCCTGGCTCGGTCAGCTGGATGAACATGACTCCTGAAGAACAGCGCGCCTTCTATCGCGAGAACGGATACCTCCACGTCCCTGGAGTCTTCGGTCCCGAGGAGACGGCTGAGCTCGCGGACGACCTCGACCGGCTGATCCAGGAATGGAGCTTCGAGGCCGCGTGGACTGGCCCGTGGCGGGAGGCTTACCTCGATTCACAGCTCGCCCAGACGATCAAGCTGTCAGCCCTCCATGATCTCCAGCTCTACTCGGCGGCGTGGGCTCGAGCCGTCACGCATCCGTGCCTGGCCACGACCCTGGTGAGCCTGCTCGGTCCCGCCGTTGAGTTCCATCACACCACCATGCACGTGAAGCCGCCTGAGCGGGGTGCGCCGTTTCCCATGCACCAGGACTATCCCTTCTACCCGCATGAGGACGATCGCTACGTCGACGTGCTGCTCCACCTCGACGCCACCAGCCACCAGAACGGAGAGATCCGGTTCCTGCCAGGGTCGCACGGAGGCGGACCTCTCGAACACATCGTGCAAGACGCCGGCGGACGGCCATGCCATCCTCATCTCCCCACCGAGCGGTACCGGCTCGAGGACACAGTGGCCGTGCCGGCCAGCCCCGGCGACATCGTGTGCTTCAGCATCAACACCATCCACGGGTCGTACATGAACAGCACCGACCAGCCGAGGCGTCTTGTAAGGATGGGATATCGGCACCCGGACAACCGGCAGCTGGACGGCCAGTCGCTCGGCCGACCGGGCGTGCTGCTCAGTGGGGTTCGGGAGCGTCGGGAGGCGCAGGCTCCACTTTCCTGAGCCGAGTGGCGCCGGGCGTGGCCGGGGCCGACTTCTCCGCCATTTCCTCAGGTCAGAGGCCCGATCTGCCGAAGACCTAGATCGAAAGACTTCGTCGGATCGCCTTTCAGAGGGGCGATGAGATCACCCGAAGCCGACGACAAGTTGGACCCAGTTGGGGAAGCCAATGGAGCCGTCTGGGCGATGCCGGGCTCCCCCCGCTTGTGGGACAAACGACACGTGCAATCCGAAAAGGTCATCCCCTTCTCGGGGAGCCTGCGATGACCGAGGTCCGCGCGCGCTCATGGGAAGTCACGACCTCCCTCCCCCGAGCGGGGAGGTCCATCAGGGCTGCGGCGCTGTGGACTGCCCTCGTCGTCTCGGCGTCGCTGCTCGCCTCGGCGGGGGCCGGGTCTCTGTCTCCCCTCTCCAAGACTGACCCGGTCCTCGCCGAAATTGCGGCGTCTCGTCCCAAGGCCACGCACGCAGTGATCGTCCGCGAGACCAATCCGGCCTCGCTCGACGCCGAACGCCGGGTTTGGGCTCTGGGAGGCCAGGTCACCCACGAGCTGCCGATCATCGGCTCGTTCGCGGCACGGCTCCCCGGGAGGGCGGTGGAAGCCCTCGCCGCATCGACGGCCGTGTGGCGCGTGTGGGGAGATGCTCGGCTCCGCGCCGCCAGCACGAACCTCTCCCAGTACGACTCCTACTCCCCGGACACCGCGTGGCACGAGACCATCCAGTCGACCTCCGGAGGAACGTCCGGTGGTGCCGGGGTGACGGTGGCCTTGCTGGACACGGGGATCACCCGAGTGGCCGACCTCGGGAATCGCGTTCTCGCCCGGGTCGACTTCACGGCCGACCACGACGGGTACGACCGACACGGGCACGGCACGCACATGGCCGGGATCATCGCCGGCGACGGCACCGCCTCGAACGGGCAGTGGAGTGGCGTCGCCCCCAGAGCGAACCTCGTCTCGGTGAAAGTTGCTGGCGCCGACGGATCAACCGACGTCTCCGTCGTCATCGCGGGCTTGCAGTGGATCGTCTCCCATCGGGCTCAGTACGCGATCCGAGTGCTGAACCTCTCCTACGGAACGGACTCCAAGCAGAGTTACCTGCTCGACCCTCTTGACTATGCGGTCGAGCGCGTGTGGCGCTCCGGAATCTTCGTGGTGGCCGCCGCAGGTAACCGGGGCCCAGATCCGGGGTCCGTGAGCAAGCCGGGGGACGACCCCTTCGTGCTCACGGTGGGCGGAGCGGACACGAAGAACACGCCCAACCGGAACGACGACCAGGTTCCGCCCTTCTCCGGTCGAGGTCCCACCCAGGACGGAGTGGGCAAGCCAGACCTGGTGGCCCCCGCCATCAGCATCGTGTCCAACCGCGCTCCCGGAAGCACCATCGACCAGCTTCACCCCACGGCGCGCGTGGGCCAGCAATACTTCAAGGGGACCGGAACCTCCCAGGCAGCGGCCGCCGTCTCCGGTGTGGCAGCGCTGCTCTTCTCGGCCGGCCCCAACCTCACGCCCGATCTGGCCAAGGCCATTCTTGTCCGCACGGCCGACCGCAAGATCACGTACAACCCGGGCGGCTACGGATCCGGCTCGGGAACCGTCGACGCGGACGCGGCTCTCGCCCAGGTCGCCAAGAATTACAGCTGGATCCTCCCGGCCAACCAGGGCCTCACCCCGTCGTCGGGCCTCGGGTCTCTCGAAGCGAGCCGGGGCTCCTATCACGTCTCCGCTGACCTGGACGGGGACGGGACACCGGAGCTGGTCACGGGGGAGATCGACGTCCTCGGCAACACCTGGACGGCGGCCGTCTTTACCGGGAACTCCTGGACCGGGAACTCGTGGAGCGGAAACGCGTGGTCGTCCTGCGTGTTCGAGGGCAACACCTGGAGCGGCAACACCTGGAGCGGCAACGAGTGGTCGGGGAATGAATGGTCGGGCAACGAGTGGTCCGGCAGCGAATGGTCCGAGGATTCCTGGAGCTGAGGATGGACTCGCCTCCCCTTCCCATTCGAGCCCGGCTGCTGATCCTCGCGGTCGTGCTCGGGGGAGCGGCGAGCCTGGCGGTTCGGCTCCCCGAGACCACGGTGTGGAATGCCAACGACCTCCTGGCCTTCATCGCCCTGGTCATCGGCATCACCATCACCGAGCAGTTCCCTATCCCTTTGCGCTTCCAATCGGAGACGCTCAATTTCTCCCTCACCGAAGCGGTATGGGTCGGGGCCCTGATGCTCGCCCGCCCCGGCGTCCTCATGCTCTCCGTCGCTGTGGGGATCACTGCCGGCCAGATCGTGCGGAGGGTGCCGGTCTACAAGATGGCGTTCAACGTGGGGCAGTTCCTGGTCGCCCTCAGCGTCGCGCAGATGATCTACGCGTCCATCCAACCGCCCACCGCGCTGGGGCCCAACGCATGGCTGGCGGCGGCCCTGTCGATGGCGGCCTACGCCGTCCTGAATGCCACGCTCGTCGCGAAGGTCATCTCACTGGGGGGGAAAAAGCCATTCTTGGCCGTGCTGATCCCGCCGCTCGGAGCCAACGCGCTCCACTTCATCGGAAACACGGCGATCGGGCTCGAGATCGCCGTCATCTGGGCAGCCAGCCCGCTGTACCTCCCGGTCCTGGGCGCCCCGTTGTTCCTTGCGTTGCTGGCCTACCGAACCCTGATCCGAAGCGTCCGTGAGGGTGACCGGGTCCGGAGCCTGATCGTGGAGCACGCGTCCGACGGGATCTTCGTCGCGGCATCCGACGGAAGAATCCTGTCGTGGAACCCGGCGATGGAGCGGATCACTGGGTATTCCGCGGACGAGGTGATCGATCGCCAGCGGGACGAGATCCTCGGTCCGGTGGGATCCACGGGGCCGGGAGGCCAGGGGAGCGACCCGTCCTCCTCGGGCCGGGTGAGGCCGCCGGTGAAGGTGATCAGGAAGGACGGGTCGGTGGCATGGGTCCACTACTCGACGAACGCCATCAACACGCGAGACGGGAAAGTTCGGGCCGACGTGTCCGTGGTCCACGACGTCACCGCGATCCGAGAGGCCGAGCAGCTCAAGTCGGACTTCGTGGCCACCATCTCCCACGAGCTCAGGACGCCTCTCACGCCCCTCAAGGGGTTCCTGTCCGCGTTGCTCATCGGAAGCGTGGAAGACTCGGCCGAGGCTCGCCAGGAGTACTACCGGATCATGCTCAAGCAGACGGATCGTCTAGAGCGGCTGATCACCGACCTCCTGGACGTTTCTCGGGTGGAGTCAGAGGAGCCGCTCCTGCATCGCCACGAGATCGAGCTGGGGCCCTGTGTCATGGAGCAGATTCGGTCCTTCTCGGACCGGCATCCCGAGCGCATCGTGAGGTTCCACGACGAGATCGGACCCGTGAAGGTGATCGCCGACCCGGCGCCCGTCGGTCTGGTGATCAGCAACTTGATGTCGAACGCGATGAAGTACTCGCCGGAGGAAAGTCCGGTCGACGTCATCGTGAGTACGAAGGACGGGGAGGCGATCGTCTCCGTCAGCGACCAGGGCGAGGGTATCCCGCTGGAGGAGCAGGCCCGCATCTTCGATCGCTTCTATCAGGTCGAGGGCCACCTCACCCGGAGCAACGGCGGGATCGGTCTGGGCCTGTATATCTCCAAGCGTCTCGTCGAGACGATGTCCGGAGAGCTGTGGGTCCAGTCGACGGCGGGGTTCGGAGCGACGTTCTCGTTCAGCCTCCCACTGTCCACGCCGGCCGAGGCGCAACAGCGCGTGGTCCGCACGTGGGGAGGCAAGGGCTCACAGCAGTTGATCCGGACTTCCTGAGGTACGGCGGAGCTACGCGCTTCCGGCCGCCCGGGACCACCGCGACTCCAGGGCTACCCTCCAGGCCTTGAAGATGACGTCCCGCATGAGGCTCGGCGAACACCCTTTCACGAGGTAAGCGAACGCGCCGACCTCGGCGGGACTGCGGTCGGGGAGGAGATCGTCGTAGAAGGTCAGGATCACCACCTGGATCCAGCCGTGCTTCTGAGTGATGAGACGGGTGGCCTCGAACCCATCCATCCGGGGCATGCGGAGGTCCATCAGGACCACCTCGGGCTGGAGGGAATCGACCAGCTCAACGGCCTGGGCCCCGTCCGAGGCCACCCCGACCACCTGAATCCCCTCGTCCTCGAGCACGCCCCGGAGCAGGGCGCACGTCTCGTCGTCGTCGTCGACCAGCAGGATCTTCGGCCGTCGGCCTTCGCTCCTGTGCGGGGGCATTCGATCCCTTCTCTGTTGGCCCGTTGCTTCCATCTCTTATCGGCCGATGCTGCCCTCGGCTACAGACCCCTCGGCAGTTGCCTGTCGCTCCGTCCGCTGGTTTCATTGGCCGGTGGTGATCGAACGCAAGCCCGGAGACCTGGCCGAGGTTCTCGACAACCTCGGGGTGTTCAGATCCTCGCCCGAGGACCTGGTCGCCACCTGCCCTTCCGGGTTCCGCAGGGTGCCCATCTCCCAGGGGGTCGGATACTACCTGTCTCTCCAGGGGTTCGCCCCGAACCAGATCGCCTACGCCCACACCCACCCCGACTCGGAGGAGTGGGTCTGCGCGGTGAAAGGTGGGGGAGAGGCATTCGTGGCCGAAGCGCCGCTGTCCCTGTCCCAGGCGTTGATGATCGGGCGTGCGGCCGCGCACCCGCACGGGTTCCTGAGCGGGGAAGAGGGCCTGGTGCTGCTCTCGATCCAGATCCCCCGGCCGGCGGAAGGGGCCACCACCTGGGACCAACCGGGCGAGACGACGGACCCCGTGGATTGCGCCGTGGCTGGGACGTGCCGGCGGTGTTACCGGTGCGGGGGCCACAGCCTGAACGTGAAGGCGCACCTGTTCCTGTGCGAGAACTGCGGCCTCGAGTTCTGACGGCCCGCGATCACCGGGCGGGCTTGCCTCTACAATGAGGGGACCGGGCGCTTAGCTCAGGGGGAGAGCGCTTCCTTGACGCGGAAGAGGTCAGAGGTTCAAATCCTCTAGCGCCCACCAGCACGTCAGCCGTCAAGAAAGCTGCGCGCTCGAGCGCACCACGGTCTGTCGGTGCGCCGTGGGCCGGGAGCAGGACCTCGACCGGCAGCGCGAGCAGCGGCCGCAGTCGTTCGATGACCTGCTCGCGGGTCACGCCCCCCCCGCAGCCACTCGTTGATCTCGAACCCACGGCCGAAGTCGACCAATGTGTCGCCCGGGATCACCGCACGCCGGCTTTCGATCCAGAGCACAAGGTCGTTATGCTCCCTTCCAAGGAAGGCCTCGATGCCGATGGGAAGCCGGTCGCCCGCCCCGTACAGGTGGGCCTCGCCGGCGTCCCCGGCCATCAGCCACGCGACGTCCGGGCTGCCGCCGCCAGCCTGTTCGGGAGTGATGCCGAACTTGCGCACGAGGTCGTCTGCGGTGTCAGGCGGCGGCACGAACACCGGCGCGCCGAGCCCCTCGACCAGGCTTCGCGTGTCGCGTTCATGCCACGGGGCGGTGAGCACGACAACCGGCTCGCGGTCGGCCGCAAGCTCGAGGATCTCGTCCGGTACCGCCAGTGGGTCGAAGAGAAGCAGCCGGGTTCCGTCATCGATCGCGTACGACGACACCACCTGTGGCCACCGCTCGCGCGGCGTCCAGTCCGGGTGCGGCGCCTGCCAGTGCCAAAGTCCAGCCTGTAGCTCGCGCACAGCAGCCATGCTAAGGCGCGCCGACGATGCGCACCAAGGCCGCTCGTGGGAAGACCCTTTCCCAACGCTGGCCCTGGAGCGAGGCCGCACCAGATCGGGCATTCAGCCCGCCGCAGCACTCCCATCGATCCGGGCCTAGGTGTCGACTCTGCGGCAGATGAGGTCGAAGTCGGTCGTGTAGTTGGTGCCGTCTTCGGCGATCTCCCAGCGTCCGGGGATCGTATTCCCGTCGTTGCTGAAGGTCGCTGTGAAGCGCTGGGAGAACGGCTCGCCCTCCCGCCAGAGCTTCCACTCGCCGTTGCCAATGCTCATCTCGTATACGCGGCAGACGCCACGCTCATCCGAGTACAACTGGAAGTACGTCCCGTTGGCCGCGTCGCATCCGATGATGGAGACGTTGTCGGGCGCCTCGGGAAGCTCGGCCGTCCCACGCTCGATCAGATGTGCCCCCGATTCGTGCCACTCGAAAGTGATTCTTCCGCCACCCGGCCATGGTTTACCGTCGGGCCATTTCGCCTCGAAGGTCCACTCGCCGACCAGAGCCTCGAGCTGGCGCAGCGCCTGCTCCGCGGTTGGTTGGTCCATCGATCCACTCCCTTCCTCCTGTGGTGCGCCCGCAGTCGAGACGCACTCGCAGGGCTTGAGGCCCTTCATGTGCCCAAGATTGGCAGTGCTCCACCCCGCGCGCCACGCGCTAACCAGCGCAGAGACCTGCGATCACGCCGGCTTCCGGGCCTTCACGATCACTCCGGTGGCCACGTGGTCCTGGTGCCCCGGGGGAATGGTCCGCCGCATGACCTCGATGACCTCGGGCGTGAACAGCGGGTAGAGCGATGCCTCCTCGATCCCGAACGGTCGATGCCCCCCGACCCAGATGCTTTCGAATCCCACTCTCTCCAGCTTTCCGGCGAAGACACGCTCCGCCAGGGCCCCGGACACTCAGCCGGCCCAGGCGCTCTGGTCGTTGGCCACCTCGGGGGGAAGCTCGCCCTCCACAGTGAGGTCCGCGATACAGATCCGACCCCCTGGACGGAGGGCCCGGAAGATCTCGGCCAGCGCTCGGCTCTTTCGGGCGGAGAGGTTCAACACGCCGTTGGAGACGACGATGTCGACCGTATCGTCGGGGAGAGGAATGTGCTCCATCTCCCCGAGAAGGAATCGGGTCCATCCGTCTACACCGGCGTGCGCCGCGTGCCGCCGCCCCCGCTCGCACATCTCCTCCAGGACGTCGAGTCCGATGGCCATCCCCTCGGGTCCGACCCGGCGGGCCGCAAGGATCGTGTCGATGCCGCCGCCCGACCCGACGTCCAGAACCGTTTCCCCGGGCTGGAGGAAGGCATATCGCACGGGATTGCCCACCCCGAGGGCCCACTCGATGGCTCCGTCGGGGACCTCCCACAACTCCTCCGGCGAATACAGGCGGCTCGCCACGGTTTCTCCACCGCCGGTAGAGATCGAAGCGTAGGCCTGCCGCACTGCGTCCTTTATCTCCTCCTGGAACATGAGATCGCGGCCCATCCTGGCTCCTAGAGTTCCTCGACGAATCGTTCCAGACGGGCCCTCACGTCGGGGGGGATCTCCTCCGAACCCTTGGACGCGAGGAAGGCTCGCATTTCCTTGGCGAACTCGAGCTCGCCGCAGCACGTACGGCAAAAAGCCAGGTGCGCTTCCACCTTCTCCTGATCCTCTGGTGCGATCGCGTGGTCCAGGTAGTCCCAGAGTTGACGAACCGCTTCCGAACAGGTGAGCGTTGCCTCCTTCTCCGTCATCTCGCTGCCTCCTCGCGGAGAAGGTTGGTTTCCTCCGCGTACGTCCATAGCTGCTTCTCGAACACCTTCCTGCCCCTGTGGAGCCGGGCGAGCACAGTCCCAAGCGGAACATTGAGCATGCGTGCTATCTCCTTCGTGGCGAACCCGTCCATGTACCGCAGGACCAGCGGCACCCGATAGAGTTCGGATAGCCGCATGAGGACTTCTCGCACGTCCTCCCTCCCGAACGCCTCAAGGAAGTCGTGGTGCAGAGTGTCCGAGTAGGGGAGCGGATCCTCCTCCACCAGCGTGCGATAGAGCGAGAAGCCCTCCACGTCCTCCACCGGGAGCTCCCGCGGGAGCCTCGCCTCTTTCCGAACCTGATCCCGGAACACGTTCACCAGGATGCTCTTGAGCCAAGGACCCGTCGCCGCGTCGTCCCTCAGGCTCTCGAACGAGCGGTATGCGCGGAGCAGAGCCTCCTGGACGAGATCCTCTGCTCCGGTTCGCACCAACCGGCGGGCCAGCGAGTACAGGCCAGGTAGCTCGGCCGTGACCAGCCGCTGGAAGGCCTCTTTGGTGCGGTCTCGGGTATCGACCTCGTTCATTCCATGGGCTCCGTGAGCCTGGCCTATCAGAGAATGGACGATCCGGAAGGCGACGTTATTGCATCGTCTTTATCTCGCAATGCGCGCGTCCTCGCCGGCGTCTTCATGGGCAAAGGAGGTGGAGTCACATGTCAACCATGGTGAGGGAACGAGCGGGGGAGCGCAGCGGCACGGGCAGCCTGCGGATCGGGTCCTGGCTCATGGGCCTGGCCGCCGTTGGATTCATCGGCTACGCCGTGATTTTCTTCGTCCGAAACTTCACTGACAGCTTCCTGGAGCTCGGGATCGGCTCGAACGAGGTGAACGTCGGCAAGGATGCCATCCAGGCGTTCAGTCCGTCCCTGTTCCACTACGTGGGCCACCTGCACATCGCGGTGTCCGGGTTCATCGCCGCCACAGGCGTGGCCGTCCTGTTCCTAGTCGCCTTCGGCGTTCGTCGGGGCGAGCTGTGGGCCTGGGTCGGGGCCGTTGCAGCTCCGGTTCTAGCGCTGGCAGTGGCCCTGCCTGCTCACTATCCGAACAACTTCGACACCCTTGGCCACCTGGGGCTGATCTACCTGGCGGTGATCATCTTCGTGGCCGGCGCGGCCATCGCGCTGCCTGGACTCCTCGCCCAACGCCAAGGTTGAGTGGGAGAGGCTGCCATGGCAGCCTCTCCTGCCCGGTCGCCAGCAGAAAGGAGTTGAGCCGTGTCGACGGAAAACCTGTGTGCGAAGTGTGGAGGCCCGGCCGACGGCTGGAAGTGCGCCATCTGCGGTTCAGTGGCGAGGGAGCATGATCC
>JBKPAF010000081.1:0-65121 GCA_046726275.1 Actinomycetota bacterium | reverse complement strand
GTACTCGGCGATGATCGTGGCCGGTGCGTAGCAGATCATGCCGGGCAGGAGAAGAAGGACGCTGCCTACCGCACCCCGGTACTGCGGGCCGAATGCCAGAGGCAATCCGACAGGCGTGAGGATCGCAACAGCGACGGCAGCCGCGCCCAGGATGATCAGAGACCACCGGGAGAACTGGACCACGAGATCAACGCTCCGGTCCCGGTCGGCCGAGCTGATCGACCCCGAGAGCGCCCACAACAGGACCACGGGGATCTGGATCAGCAGCTCACCCACGTTGACCGCGACCGCGTACTGGCCGAGAACCGCGGAAGTGGCGAGGAATCGAACCAGGAACTGGTCGAGCCGGAGGTTCAGAAACCTGGCCAGCAGGGCCGGGTAGGTCCGCGCGCCGAACCGTCCCAGCGTGAGCAGGTCCTCGGGCAGGACCTGCGGACGGCCGGGGACCAGGCTCGCGGACATCGCCACCACGGTGAGGCCGGAAAGCAGGATCCCGATGGCCCATCCCCAGACCACGGCCGCCAGGGTCCCGTTCCCGACGACGACGATCGTGGCCAGGGCCACTGTTGCCCCGACAGGCTGGGCCGCGTGGCTGAGCAAATAGCGCTGGGGACGCCCCTGGCCGATCAGCGTCCCGCCCACGTACTCGCGGAGCAGGAGAGGGGTGGCCAGCAGGACCGCCCCGATGACCAGGGCCGGAGCCAGGTCCGGGAACAGCTTGGACCGGAGGGCCAAGGCGATCGGGATGAGGATCAACGCCGCAACGCCGCCGGAGACCACGGCCAGGGTCGAGGCGGCGCCGACTGCCCTCCGGTGGGATATCCGCCCCTTGCCCAGGTGGTAGACCACGGCCCCGCCGATCGCGAAGTTGGCCAGAACGACGGTGAGCCCGTTGGTGGCCTGGAGCAGGGCGAAGTTCCCCCGACCGGCCGGACCCAGGATGCGGGCCACCATGACCGCGAATCCGAACGACACGATCAGAAGGCCGGCCCGACCCACCAGCGCCCCCAAAGCTCGCGACACGAGCGCCCCGGCCACGGCCGATGGATCGGCAGCTTGGGCGGGGGCCGGCGGGTCGGGATCGAGGAGGGTGTCGTCCATGCTCGAAAGCGTCATCGGCGCATGGGCGCCTCAGCTTAGGAGGCGAAAACGCCGATGGGTGGAGCTAGTGATCCCGCGCCCTAGGAGGTTGAGATGAAGATCGCCCCCAACCGACTCCGTCGATGGGGGGCCGGCTCGATCGCGCTCGGCCTGGTGGCCGGGACCCTGATGATCGTGTCGGGAGGAGCACGAGCCGTCCAGCGCCCCAGGCCCGATGGGGTCATCCAGGCCCGAACGGCGCGAGCCTCGGCACCCACGCGTTTCACGCCGTCTCGGACCACCGGGTCGACCGGCGCTTCGAAGCATCAACTGGAGCGGGCCAAGGCATTCATGGAGCGGATCGAGAGGGCGTCATCGAAGAGGGGCACCCCAGCGGCTGACGACGCGACCGTCGTGGGGCCCACACCCGGCACCGAGAGCGAACCCCGGGGAATCAACGCTTTCACGGATTTCCAGCTCATGCGGAACACGGCCCCCAATCCTCCGAACGGGTACGGGTCCTCGATCAACGAGCCCTCGATCGGGCAGGCGGGCAAGTTCGCCTTCTACACCCACAACTGGTACGCGCATCGATCGACCGACGGCGGGCAGACGTGGACCGGCATCGATCCGTTCGTCGGCTTCCCGGACTTCTGCTGCGACCAAGAAGCGGTCTACTCGACAGGCCGCAACGTCCTGATCTGGGAGCGGATGGGACTGGTGCCCGACGGAGGCACCCAGAACGTCATCAAGCTCGGGGCCTCAACCAACGGTGGAGGGAGCTTCTGCAGCTTCGACATCACCCCCGCCCAGATCGGGGAGACGAACGCGTGGCACGACTACCCCCACGTGGCCGTCACGAACCGGTATCTGTGGATGACGACCAACCTGTTCGACCTGACCGACACCTGGATCAAGTCGGTGGTCATGCGGTTCCCGCTCAGTGTGCTCTCCATCTGCGGGTCGCTCAGCTATACGACGTGGTCGACGAACGCTGTCTTCACCATCACCCCGGCCCAGGGGGCCCTGTACACGCAGTACTTCGTGTCACACCTGGACACCAACACCGAGCGGATCTTCTACGTGCACCAGGGGAGCGGCAGCCTTCTCTTCACGGACACCGACATCCCCGCGTGGACGCCGACCCCTCGCGGGAGCGCCCACTGCCCGATCCAGGGTGGTGGGTCCAACCCCTGCGCACGGACCGATGACCGGGTCAGCTCCGTTTTCGTTCGAAGGCTGAATGGGCAGTATTGGCAGCTGTGGGAATTCTGGAACGTGGCAGAGGGCGGGGGCTTTCCCCTTCCCTACGTCAACGCGGCGACGTTCGGCACTTCCCTGAACTACATCGCCCGGCCGAACCTGTGGAGCGCGGGCACAGCGTACGCCTATGCCTCAGGAGCGGAGAACGAACGGGGGGACGTCGGGCTGAACGTGAGCTCCTTCACCTCGAACGCGTATCCCTCACAGGTGGTGGGGCTCGACGATGACTTCAACGGGAGCCCCCCCAGCTGGGAGATCTACACCGTCAACACGAGCACCGGCGACGCTGGGGGAGACTTCTGGGGCGACTACTCGAGGGTGCGGAGCTTCCAACCCTCCGGAAACGTCTGGGTGGCGCCCGGCTACACCTCCACCGGCGTCAACGGCTTTGCCGTCCCTCGGTACGTGGTCTTCGGACGGAACGGCGATCTCCCGAGCTTCCAGAGGTGGGACCAGACCTAAGAGTCCACCGCCTGAGAGCCCGCCAGGCGAGGAAGGCCGCAGCTACACCGGCGGTGTCCGCGACGGCATCGAGCAGGTCCACGTCACGGTGAAACGGGGCCTGGAACGCCTCCGTGAGCCAGGCAACCAGGACCACGACGACGGCCACCCCGAACCCCTTCCCGGGGAACCGGCCGTCACCCCGTCCGGGACGCCACACCGCGGCGAGCAGCAATGTCCCGCACAGGGCCCCATAGCCGAGGAAGTGCCAGGCCTTGTCGCTCCATTCGAACCTCGGCCCGAAATCGGGTGGGGCCCCCCATGAGAGGACGAACGACAGGACCAAGAGGGTGAACGAGGCGGCCCACAGGGCGCCGTCCAGCGGTCGGGATCCGGCCTGTCTTGCCTCGATCACCCCCCAACTGTACGGCCGCCCGGTTGGCGGAGTGGGTCTTCCGCACCGGGGCGCAATGGGCTACAATCCCCCGGAATAGAAGCCGGGTGGGGGCTGTTGGAAGACTTCGTGAGCCCCCCGCCCCGCTTGATTTTGCGTGCCTGGAGTCCTATACTGCTCGTTTGCCGTGCCGTCTCCCGCGAGCGCCTGTTTGTCGCGTCTCTTCCTCTAGGAGGGATCCTTTTTGCCTGAAGTCATCGTGCCTGGTCGTGAGCGCGTCTCTTTCTCCCGGATCCCGGAGGTGCTGCCCCTCCCCGACCTGATCGGAATCCAGCGGCAGTCGTTCGACTGGCTCCTGAGCGATGGTCTCGCCGAGGTCCTCTCGGAGGTCTCCCCGATCGAGGACTTCACCGAGACGTATCAGCTCGCTTTCGGCAACCACCAGTTCAAGGAGATCAAGTACTCCGTCGAGGAGTGCAAGGACAAGGACATGACCTTCTCGGCTCCTTTGTTCGTCGAGGCGGCCTTCATCAACAAGGAAACAGGGGAGATCAAGGAGCAGGAGGTCTTCATGGGCGACTTCCCCATGATGACCGACAAGGGCACCTTCGTGATCAATGGGACCGAGCGGGTCGTCGTGTCGCAGCTGGTCCGCAGTCCCGGCGTCTACTTCAGCAAGGAGCTCGACAAGACCTCCGACAAAGACATCTACCTTGCCAAGGTCATCCCGTCTCGCGGGGCGTGGCTCGAGTTCGAGGTGGACAAGCGAGACACTGTGGGCGTCAGGATCGACCGCAAGCGCCGGCAGAACGTGACCGTGCTGCTCAAGGCCCTCGGGTGGACGGAGGAGGAGATCCTCGACCTGTTCGACAATGCCCCGTCCATCGTGGCCACCCTGGAGAAGGACCACTTCAAGACGCAGGAGGAGGCCCTCGAGGACATCTACCGGAAGCTTCGGCCTGGCGAGCCCCCGACGGCCGAGTCCGCCCAGACCCTTCTGGAGAACCTCTTCTTCAATCCCAAGCGATACGACCTCGCCAAGGTCGGCCGGTACAAGGTGGGCAAGAAGCTGGGGCCGGCCAGCGACCTGGCTCGCAAGCAGCTCAAGGCCAAGTTCGACGCGCTGAAAGAGAAGGACAACCCCGACAAGAAGGACTGGGAACAGCCGCGATGGAGGGTGTTCGCCGAGCCATACAGCGGGGAGAAGGACAAGGCGGCCCCCTTGTTCAAGGGCGTCCTGACGTTCGAGGACATCGCCAAGACGGTGCAGTACCTGGCCAAGCTCCACGCGGGCGAGGAGGGGTACGGGGTCGACGACATCGACCACTTCGGCAACCGTCGCATCCGGTCCGTGGGCGAGCTGATCCAGAATCAGGTGCGCCTGGGGCTGACCCGGATGGAGCGGGTGGTGCGGGAGCGGATGACGACCCAGGATGTCGAGGCCATCACGCCGCAGACCCTCATCAACATCCGCCCGGTGGTGGCGGCCATCAAGGAGTTCTTTGGGACCTCCCAGCTCTCCCAGTTCATGGACCAGACGAACCCCCTCGCGGGGCTCACCCACAAGCGGCGCCTGTCGGCCCTCGGGCCCGGCGGGCTGTCCCGGGAGCGGGCCGGGTTCGAGGTCCGCGACGTGCACCCGTCGCACTACGGGCGGATGTGCCCGATCGAGACGCCGGAGGGTCCGAACATCGGATTGATCGGGACGCTGTCCACGTACGGGCGGATCAACGAGTTCGGCTTCGTGGAGACCCCGTACCGCAAGGTGGAGAAGGGCCGGGTCACCGACCAGATCGACTATCTGACGGCGGACGAGGAGGACAAGCACGTCATCGCCCAGGCCAACACGCCCGTCGACGCCCGGGGGCGTTTCACCGAGGATCACGTGCTGGTCCGTCGCAAGGGCGGTGAGGTGGACTTCGTCCCGCCGAACGAGGTCGACTACATGGACGTCTCGCCCAAGCAGATCGTGTCGGTGGCCGCCGCGCTGATCCCGTTCCTCGAGCACGACGACGCCAACCGAGCCCTGATGGGCGCGAACATGCAGCGCCAGGCGGTTCCGCTCCTGAGAGCGGAGGCGCCGCTCATCGGGACGGGCGTCGAGTTCCGGGCCGCGGTCGACGCCGGCGACGTGATCGTCTCGGATGTCGGCGGCGTGGTGGAGGAAGTCTCCGCCGACGACATCGTCATCCGAGCCCGGACGGGAGAGCTCCGGACTTACCCGCTGCTCAAGTTCCGCCGGTCGAACCAGGGGACGTGCATCAACCAGAAGCCCATGGTCCGATCGGGCGATCACGTGAAGAAGGGACAGGTCATCGCCGATGGGCCGTCCACCGAGCAGGGCGAGCTGGCGCTCGGCAAGAACCTGCTGGTGGCGTTCATGCCCTGGGAGGGCCACAACTACGAGGACGCCATCGTGCTGTCCGAGCGGCTGGTGAAGGACGACGTTCTCACCTCGATCCACATCGAGGAGCACGAGGTCGATGCTCGGGATACCAAGCTGGGTCCGGAGGAGATCACCCGGGACATCCCGAACGTGTCAGAGGAGATCCTGAAGGACCTCGACGAGCGCGGGATCGTCCGGGTGGGAGCCGAGGTCAACCCCGGCGACTACCTGGTCGGCAAGGTCACCCCCAAGGGTGAGACCGAGCTGACCCCGGAGGAGCGCCTGCTCCGGGCCATCTTCGGTGAGAAGGCCCGCGAAGTTCGAGACACCTCGCTGAAGATGCGCCACGGGGAATCGGGCAAGGTCATCGGGGTCCGGGTGTTCTCGCGAGATGCGGGCGACGAGCTCGCGCCCGGTGTGAACGAGCTGGTGCGGGTCTACGTTGCGCAGAAGCGCAAGATCTCCGACGGCGACAAGCTGGCCGGCCGCCACGGGAACAAGGGGGTCATTGCGAAGATCCTCCCGGAGGAGGACATGCCGTTCCTCCCCGACGGGACCGCCGTGGACATCGTGCTGAACCCGCTGGGAGTGCCGTCCCGGATGAACCTCGGTCAGGTGCTCGAGGCGCACCTCGGATGGGCCGCCAGGGTCGGGTTCAGGAACGGGCAGACGCCGGCTCCGACACCGGGCGACGGATCCCGGCCGGACGACTCCCAGGTTGCTGGCAGCCACTGGCCCGCCGACTCGATGTTCGTGGCCTCGCCGGTGTTCGACGGTGCCCGTGAGGGCGACATCCTGGAGGCGCTCGACTCGGCGAACTCGTCCTGGGAGGGGTACTCCCTGGTGAACGAGGCCGGGAAGGCCATCCTGTTCGACGGCCGGAGCGGGGAGCCCTTCGACGTGCCGGTGACGGTCGGCTACATCTACATCATGAAGCTGCTCCACCTGGTGGACGACAAGATCCACGCCCGGAGCACCGGTCCGTACTCGATGATCACCCAGCAGCCACTGGGTGGAAAGGCGCAGTTCGGGGGCCAGCGGTTCGGGGAGATGGAGGTGTGGGCCCTGGAGGCTTACGGTGCCGCCTATGCCCTGCAGGAGCTGCTCACCATCAAGTCGGACGACGTGCTCGGCCGGGTCAAGGTGTACGAGGCCATCGTCAAGGGCGAGAACATCCCCGAGCCTGGGATCCCCGAGTCGTTCAAGGTCCTGATCAAAGAGATGCAGTCCCTGTGCCTGAACGTCGAGGTGCTCTCGGCGGAGGGCAAGGAGATCGAGATGCGCGAGACCGACGAGGACGTGTTCCGGGCCGCCGAGGAGCTCGGCATCGACCTCTCCCGGAGAGAACCAGCCGGAGCGGACTTTGACTGAGGTGCCGGCGCGCCGACCTCAGCGCGCCAGGGTGAGTTAAAGAAGGGAGCGCAGAGCTAGTGCTCGATGTCAACTACTTCGATGAACTGAGGATCGGGCTGGCCACGGCCGACCAGATCCGCGCGTGGTCGAACGGCGAGGTCAAGAAGCCGGAGACAATCAACTACCGGACGCTCAAGCCGGAGAAGGATGGCTTGTTCTGCGAGCGGATCTTCGGACCGACCCGGGACTGGGAGTGCCACTGCGGCAAGTACAAGAGGGTCCGGTTCAAGGGCATCATCTGCGAGCGGTGCGGCGTGGAGATCACCCGCTCGAAGGTCCGCCGAGACCGGATGGGCCACATCGAGCTAGCCGCTCCCGTGACCCACATCTGGTACTTCAAGGGCGTCCCCAGCCGCCTCGGCTATCTTCTGGACCTCGCCCCGAAGGACCTGGAGAAGGTCATCTACTTCGCCGCGTACATCGTCACCAGGGTCGAGACCGACAGGCGCCACAAGGACCTGCCGGAGATCGAGAAGGACCTGGACGCCGAGAAGAAGCAGATCGACACCCAGCGGGACCAAGCCATCTCCAAGCGGCTGTCCGAGCTGGAGGACCGGCTCCGCGACATGGAGTCGGAGAAGGCCAAGGGCGCCCAGCTCTCCGCTGCCCGCCGGGAGGCCCAGCGGGACGTCGAGAAGATCACCGAGGCCGCTCGGCAGGAAGCCCAGCACCTGGACGACGTCCTGTCCGCGTTCAAGAACCTTTCGGTCAAGCAGCTCGTGGCCGACGACGCGGTCTACCGGTCGCTCCGGGAGCGCTTCGGCGACTACTTCGAGGGAGGCATGGGCGCCGAAGCCATCAAGCGCCTGCTGATCGACCTGGACCTGGAGGCCGAGGCCGAGTTCCTGCGCGAGCAGATCAAGACGGCCAAGGGAACCCGCCGGCAGAAGGCCATCAAGCGGCTCAAGGTGGTGTCGCACTTCACGAACACCAAGAACTCGCCGCTGGGGATGGTCCTGGACGCCGTGCCCGTCATCCCGCCCGACCTCCGTCCCATGGTCCAGCTGGACGGCGGCCGGTTCGCCACCAGCGACCTCAACGACCTCTACCGTCGGGTCATCAACCGGAACAACCGGCTGAAGCGCCTCTTGGACCTCCAGGCGCCCGAGATCATCGTGAACAACGAGAAGCGGATGCTGCAGGAGGCCGTCGATGCCCTCTTCGACAACGGCCGCCGAGGGCGGCCGGTCACGGGGCCAGGCAATAGGCCCCTCAAGTCCATCTCGGACATGCTGAAGGGCAAGCAGGGCCGGTTCCGGCAGAATCTCCTGGGCAAGCGCGTCGACTACTCGGGCCGATCGGTCATCGTGGTCGGTCCGCAGCTCAGGCTGCACCAGTGCGGCCTGCCCAAGCAGATGGCCCTCGAGCTGTTCAAGCCGTTCGTGATGAAGCGGCTGGTCGACCTGAATCTGGCCCAGAACATCAAGAGCGCCAAGCGGATGGTGGAGCGGGCCCGTCCCCAGGTGTGGGACGTCCTGGAGGAGGTCATCCAGGAGCACCCGGTGATGTTGAACCGTGCTCCGACGCTGCACCGCCTGGGCATCCAGGCCTTCGAGCCGGTGCTGGTGGAAGGCAAGGCCATCCAGATCCACCCGTTGGTATGCACGGCGTTCAACGCCGACTTCGACGGAGACCAGATGGCCGTGCACGTTCCCCTGTCGGCGGAGGCCCAGGCCGAGGCCAGGGTCCTGATGCTCTCGACGAACAACATCCTGTCCCCGGCCCACGGCCGGCCCATCGCTGTACCCACCCAGGACATGATCCTGGGCATCTACTACCTGACGATCGCCAACCCCCGGCCGGAGAAGGACGAGGAGATCAGGCGGTTCGGCTCCGCAGACGAGGCCCTGATGGCGCTCGACTCGGGAACGGTCGACCTGCACGACGTCATCAAGGTTCGGCTCGAGGGGAAGTCCTTCGCCCCGGAGATGCTTCCGGAAGGCTGGGAAGGAAACGGGGAGGGTCCCGGCCCGGTGGTCGAGACCACTGTTGGACGGGTGATCTTCAACGAGGCCTTCCCCGCCGACTTCGAGTTCATCAATCACCACGTCCAGAAGGGCGACGTGGGCAGCATCGTCGACGAGTGCGTCAGCGTCTACGACCGGGCCACCGTCGAGGTGATCCTCGACAACCTGAAGCACCTCGGATTCCACTACTCCACCCGGGCGGGTGTCACGATCGGGCTGGACGACGTGATCACGCCGAAGGAGAAGTCGAAGATCCTCGACATCCATGAGAAGCGGGCGGAGAAGATCGAGCAGCAGTACCGCCGCGGCATCATCACCGACGAGGAGCGTCGCCAGGAGCTGATCCAGATCTGGACCGAGGCCACCGACGAGGTGAAGGATGCCATGGAGGCCAACTTCACCGAACGCAACCCGATCTACATGATGGCCTACTCCGGTGCCCGAGGGACCCTCCAACAGATCCGCCAGATCACCGGGATGCGAGGGCTCGTGGCGAACCCGAAGGGCGAGATCATCCCCCGCCCGATCAAGGCCAATTTCCGGGAAGGCCTCACGGTCCTGGAGTACTTCATCTCCACGCACGGAGCCCGAAAGGGTCTGGCGGACACCGCTTTGCGAACCGCAGACTCCGGATACCTGACCCGTCGTCTGGTCGACGTGGCCCAGGAGGTCATCGTCCGGGAGGAGGACTGCGGGACCGACCGCGGTCTCCCTGTCCGGATCGGCCACAGGACACCAGATGGAAGACTCGAGCTGATCACCAGGTCCATCCTGGACACCAAGCTGTTCGGCCGGGTGCTGGCGGAGGACGTCAAGGCTGGGCGGACCACGGTGGTGGCCAGGAACACGCTGGTGGGCGACGCGGAGATGCAGACGCTTCTCTCCGGGGCCACGGAGCACGGCATCGAGACGGTGTTCGTCCGGTCCACGCTGACCTGCGACGCCGTGGTCGGGGTCTGCCGTGCGTGCTACGGCCGGAACATGGCGACGGGGCGTTCAGTCGACATCGGTGAGGCCGTGGGGATCATCGCGGCTCAGTCGATCGGGGAGCCGGGCACCCAGCTGACCATGCGGACCTTCCACACGGGTGGTGTGGCCGGCGAGGACATCACCCACGGACTGCCCCGGGTGGTCGAGCTGTTCGAGGCTCGCAAGCCGAAGGGCGAGGCCGTCATCACCGAGCTGGCCGGACGGGTCGAGGTCGACGAGGACGAGGAGAAGAAGGTTCGCCGCGTCACCGTGACCTCCGAGGACGGGGACCAGGTGCAGTACGCGGTGTCCATGCGTGCGCGGCTGGCTGTCTCCGACGGCGAAGAGGTGGAGGTGGGGCAGCAGCTCACCGAGGGGTCGGTGAACCCACACGAGAAGCTGCGCGTGGAGGGCGTTCAGTCCCTGCAGATGTTCCTGGTGGACGAGGTCCAGCAGGTGTACCGGTCGCAGGGAGTGACCATCCACGACAAGCACATCGAGCTGATCATCCGGCAGATGCTGCGCAAGGTGCACATCATCGAGCCCGGTGACACCGACTTCCTCCCCGGCGAGCTCGTGGACCGGAAGCGGTTCGAGGAGCGCAACGCCGAGGTTGTGCAGTCGAGCGGAAAGGCCGAGTCGGCAGCGTCGGCCCGGCCCATCCTCATGGGCATCACCAAGGCTTCGCTGGCCACGGATTCCTGGTTGGCCGCAGCATCGTTCCAGGAGACCACCCGGGTCCTCACCGAGGCCGCCATCAGCGCACGGTCCGATCCTCTCCTCGGATTGAAGGAGAACGTCATCATCGGCAAGTTGATCCCGGCGGGGACCGGCATGGGCCGGTACCGGAACATCCGGGTGCGGATCGACCCTGATTCCATCCCCGAGTACTGGCTGGCCCGCCAGCGCGAGCTGGCAGAGGCTCGGGAGGCTGGAGCCGAGCCCCAGACGCCTCTGGGGACGATGACGCGCGAGGAGGCCGAACAGGCCCTTGGTGGCGCCTTCACCGGCAGAGACGAAGGCTAGCCACGGTCTGAAGCGAACCAGGAGGCCCGGGCACCCGTGGGGGGTGCCCGGGCCTCCTTTTGTCAGTTTCTGGCGTTCGGCGCGTGGGTTTCTTTACCTTTCTCCCCTTCCCAAGACCCCGGGCCGGATGGTTGGCTAAGGGCCCCGGGGGGGACGGCCGATGCCTAGGGGCAAACGCGGTCCGGGGCGCCTCGCCTCTCTCTGGGTTCGAGTCATGCGATCGAGTACGCGCCAAGAGCACCATTCGCCGTCACCACTGGTGCGCCGTGCCGCGGCTGTCGGCTCGCTCGCGCTGTCATTGACGGCGTTCACTTGGTTTCCCACTCCGTTGATGGGGCGGACCCTTCCGGGTGGGATCCCCGCGACGGAGTCCCGGGCGATGTCGATCCGAGGCCCGGCGCTGCTGGCCAAGGCGCCCGCCGGCTCCCTCGAGGAAATCGCGGGAGGTGTCCGGATCCGCCGGGGCGTCACGCTCCGGCCGATGGCCGTGTGCCCCCCGATCCGGTTCACCGCGGTGGCGCTCACCTGGAAGCAGCGGGGTGACGGAGTCATCAGGGCGCGGGTCTGGGCCGGGCTCGACTCCCGGCGCTGGAGCCGCCCCCTCGACACGGAGTCGATGGACGAAGGACCCGATGCCGGCTCACGGGAGTCCCTGGCCGGCCGCACCGGGACCGGGCTCGTGTGGGTCGGAACCGCCGAGTGCGCGCGCATCGAGCTCACGCTTCCGGCGAACAGCGAGCTGTCCGACATGCGGGCCGTATACATCAACACCGAGGGAACAGCCCGGGGGAAGGCTTCGACGCCGGCGGGCGCGGTTGGCCCGCGTCAACTCCTGGGCGTACCCTCCGCCGAGGCCATGACCCAGAAACCGGGAATCACCACCCGGGCCAGATGGGGTGCGAACGAGCGGTACCGCAATTGCGGGCCGTACTACTCGCCGCGAGTGAAGATGGCCTTCGTTCACCACACGGCCAATGCGAATGGGTACAGCCGAAGCCAGTCACCGGGGATCGTCCGGGCCATCTACTGGTATCACACGAAGAGCCTGGGTTGGTGTGATATCGCGTACAACTTCCTGGTGGACAAGTACGGCCAGCTGTTCGAGGGAAGGTTCGGCGGCATGACCAACCCCGTGCTCCCGGGCGCGACCAAGGGCTTCAACACGGGAAGCGTGGCGGTGTCGGCGATCGGAAACTTCCACGTCGCCCGGCCTCCAGCGGTGATGATCCGGGCGATCGAACGCCTGCTGGCCTGGCGGCTCGACTGGGCCCACGTCAATCCCAGCGCCTCGGTGTGGATGTACTCCCGTGGCAGTACCGGGAACAAGTACCCGCCCGGGACCTGGGTCAAGTTCCGAACGATCGCCGGACACCGCGACGCCGGCTACACGAGCTGTCCGGGGAAGTATCTCTACCCTTACCTGCGCACCATCCGATCGGTCGTCTATCGGACCGGTCTGCCCAAGATCTTCAACACGAAACAGAAGCCTCAGGGGTTCATCACGGGTGAGGGGTCGGTCCGGTGGAGCGCCACCGCGTCGGCCACGATCAAGTGGTACCTCCAGGTCCGCGATGAGGACGACAACATCATCAGGGCATGGACCCGCCGTGGCTCGACGTTCTCCCTCACCTGGGATGGGTTCACCCGGGACGGAGAGGCCGTGCCGCCGGGCATCTACCGGGTGGTCCTGCAGGCCTGGAACGCGACCGGCCGAGCCCGGCCCGCGGAATTCGTCCTGACCATCCATCCTGTGCCGGAGCCATGTCCTACCCCGAGTCCCTCCGCCTCACCCAGCCCGTCCCCCTCACCCTCGCCGTGCCCGTCTCCCAGTGCGTCTCCATCATTCGGTGCCGGGACAGGTGACGCGTGATCGCCCGAACTCCGGTACGCAGGGCAGCCGCCCTGATAGCCGTGACCCTCGCCGTTTCGCTCCTCTCGCCGGCCTCCGGCCATGCGGCCGAACCCCGGACGTTCACCTTCTACGGGTCCGGCTACGGGCATGGTCTCGGGCTTCCTCAGTGGGGGGCGTACGGGCTCGCAAAGAAGGGCTGGAGCCAGTCGAGGATCCTCGAGCACTTCTACCAGAGCACCAAGGTCGGTCCGGCGCCATCGGTCCCGAGCAAGCTTCGGATCGGCCTGGTGCAGACCACGAAGACGTTGCACGTCTCCGCTGTCTCGGGCTCCGTGGCGCTTCGGGTGGGATCGACCCAGGGGAAGCTCATCGGAGGAAGGTCCATCCAGAAGGGCGAGACCTGGCGCGTGCTCGTCGACAAGTCCGGAAGATACCGAGTGCTGACCGAGGCGGGGAAGATGGTCGGGGGGCACCTGTGGGGAGGGGTCAAGACGAACCTCTTCGCCACGTACGCGAACATCGGCAAGGTCCGGGTCCCCCAGGCGGGCCACACCTACAACCGCGGATATCTGGAGTTCAACCTGTACGCGAGCAAGTCCTGCCCCAACGTCCCGTACTGCGAACGCCTGATCATCGCCCTGATTCCCCAGTCCTACCTCTACGGACTGGCAGAGGTGCCGAGCGGGTGGCCGATGACTGCGCTCGGCGTCCAGGCAGTGGCGGCCCGGACCTATGCCTTCGAGAAGGTGAAGCGGGTGGGCCAGCATCGGCCCATCTGCAACTGCGGGTTGTACGACGACACCCGAGACCAGGTGTACGCGGGGTGGGACAAGGAAGGCGGTCCCCTGGGGAGCCGGTGGGTCACCGCGGTCCAGAACACCAACCGCGTGGTGGTTCTGTACAACGGAGCTCCCATCCAGGCCTATTACCACTCCGCGAGCGGCGGCTACACCGAACACAACGAGCTCCAGTGGGGCGGGACCCCCTTGCCCTATCTCCGTGGAGTCTGCGATCCGGGCGACTACACGGAAGCCAACCCCAACACGATCTGGAAGGTGGGACCCCTGTCGGATGCGACCGTGACCACCAGGCTGCGTCCGTACACCGGCAACATCGGGACGGTCACGAAGTTCGCCGATCCCGTCCGCGGCGTGTCCGGACGGATGGTCAAGGTCACCGTCGTGGGGACATCCGGGCAGGCCAGCCTCAACGGCACCGAGCTCCGGCGGGGGCTCGGGCTGAAGGACAATCGGGTGTCGATCAACGCCAACGGTCAGGTGACCGGGGTGATCCGCACCAGGTACGACAAGTTGATGTGCGCGCCCGGCATGCCCACTTCGAGCCAGCAGGCGGTGCCCGGGGGCACACGCCAGCGCTTCGCCGTCGGGGCACTCTACTGGAACCAGGCCAGAGGAGTGGCGTTCTGGGTTCGCGGACCCGTGTACGACAAGTATCGAGCGCTCGGCGAGTCGGGCGGCCTACTCGGTATGCCGCGGTCCGACGCCGCCGGGCTGGACCTTCCCGGATGCACCAAGGAGACGTGCTGGAAGGGACGGTTCGAGAAGGGGTACGTGTATTTCAAGGAGGGCATCGGGGACGGAGACGCCCACGAGCTGCACGGAGATGTCCTCCACTACTACGTCTCGACGGGCGAAGCCTCAGGTCATCTGGGGTTTCCCGTCACGGACGTGACGTTGGAGCCCGACGGGACGACCTGGGCCAGGTTCGAGTTTGGCGTCACGGTGTCCTGCTCTGCCTCGGGAGAGTGCGTCGAAAAATAGGGATTCCGGCCGATCTTCCCCTGCGAATCTCCGATTCTCCGGACCCATTGAAGATGAACGCGAGCCTCACCTACGTGGTGGCAGTGCGGAACGGTGGGCCCGGTGTGGCCACAGGGGTGGCACTGATCAACTACCTGCCGGACTCTGTCACGCTCGTATCGACGAGCTCGAGCCAGGGGTCGTGCACGGGAAGTGATCCCGTGACCTACATCGAATACGGCGGCTGGGGCGCCGACACCGAATTCGGGGGACCGGGCAACGACAAAATGAACGGTGGCCAGGGGTCGGACACGTGCGTCAATGGCCCAGGGATCGGTCCCCGCGTCTCCTGCGAATACTAAGGGCCGCGCGCGGCGTGGGGCTTTTGCCCTATCCGGGATCTCCCCCGAAAGTTCGTTGTCGGCCTCGCTTCGCCCGTGAGAGAATCCCGCCCACTCTGTCCGGCGACGCCCCGTAAGCTCTGGCGTCTTCACATCGGGGGGATCGATGAAACGTCTTGCGCTCGTGATCGGAACGCTGCTGCTCGCGGCCGGCCTAACTGTACCTGCCATCTCAGCTGAGCAAGCCGGCACGCGAGCTTGGCCCGGCGGTCACTCCGGTCCAGTTATCCTCAAGGCAGCCTCGCCTAACGAGCCGAGGCGCGGCACGCCGAAAGCCATGAGCCCCGCCGCAAAGCTCTATCAGAGGCAGGGATATCTGGTGCCGAACCAGGCTCGGTACGAGCAAGTCAAGGCCGCGGCCGCAGTTGGGGCCGGGCAGGGGGCACAGTCGACTGCGACGGCAAGCCGGACTCCAAAGGCCGGCATCCTGATCGCAAGCGGCGATCCAGATATCGGTCCTTCATGGACCGGACAGACCGACCTCGCTGTAACCCCTCCGGACTCGACAGGGGCCATCGGGCCGAGCCGCTACATCCAGCTGGTCAACGACAGGTTCGGAATCTACGACCGCATCGGCGGGGTGCTGGGGCAGGGCGGGCTGCGCAGCCTCCTCGGGGCCAACACCGATTGTGTAACGGACCCCCAGGTCATCTGGGACCCGCAGACCAACCGCTTCTACTACGTGGCCCTGGAGTTCAGCCACTTCCTGGGCGATAACTGCGAGAGTCCACCCGGTGCCCCCAACCCGGAGAACCGTCTATACATCGGGTTCAGTAGGACGTCGTCACCCAGCAACGGCACCGGGACGAACTGGTGCAAGTACTCCCTCCCCTATTTCCCCACGATCCCCCCCGATCCTCCCTTCGACGTTCTCCCCGACTATCCGAAGCTGGGAGACAATAGTGCCTTCCTCTTGATCGGATCGAACCTGTTCGACACGGCGACGTTGCAGTTCGTCGGGGCGGACATCGCGTGGATCACCAAACCGGGCCCAGGGACCGGGTGCCCAGCGCTGGCCGCGAACCACCTGCCCGACCCCCTGCAGTCCAGCGACGGCTTCGACGCCTTCACCCCAGTGCCCGCAAACCAAACGGACACCAGCGCGACGGGGTACGTGGTGGCCACCTCCACGGTCGGGGACACCTTCGTCGACTCCTACGCCGTGTCGACGAGCTTCACCAACCCCGTGGGTGCGCCGGTGGCCCACCCGGTGTCGGATTTCTCGCCGCCGCCGAACGCTCCCCAGCCGGGGACGGGGGCCCTGCTGGACACGCTGGACGCCCGATTGACCCAGGCCGTGTCGGGCTTCGACCCCTCGAACAGCAAGACGGCCATCTGGACCCAGCACACGGTGGGCGGGGGCACCCGCAGCGAGGTGCGGTGGTACGAGATCGACCACGGAGCCGGCGACCCCATGCGTTCGGGGGAGGTCTCGGATGGTTCCCTGTACACGTTCAACGCGGCGATCTCCTCCGACCGTAAGGTGAGCGGGGCGACCAAGCGGTTCGGCGACGCCTTCGTGGTCGGGTTCAACACCTCCTCGGCCTCAGACTTCGTCCGCATCCAGATGGTGTCCCAGTGGAGGGACTACGCCCCGTCGGGGTTCGTGGAGGTCAAGGCCTCCCCCGGGTTCAACGAGGACTTCAGCTGCAACATCTGTCGGTGGGGTGACTACTCGGGCGCCGTGCCTGACCCGGCGTCGAACTTGTGGTCCAACCACGGCCGGATCTGGCTGACGAACCAATGGAACGTGGCCAGCAACGACGCAGACGACATCGACTGGCGCACGTACAACTGGGGCACCAACCCGGTGCCGTTTGTGATCCTCAACGGGCCGGTAACCAAGTACCAGAAGGGCAAGTCCTTCCCGGTGAACTGGTTCCTGGGCAACCAGGCCTCCGCCGCCGACGTGCGGTACCGGGATGCCCCCTGGAACGGCAGCTTCGGCGCGCCCATCCTGTGGCGGGAGCAGGCCCCGGCCGGGGGTGCCACCTTCACCGGCTCGTTCGGGCACACGTACTGCTTCTCGGCCCAGTCCTACGACGACACCGCCGGCGGGCCCAGGCCGTGGGGGTTCACCGCGGAGCGGTGCGCGGTGGTTCCGCTCGACGACCGTGGGCTCACGCCCTCGAGCGGGTGGTCCAGGCTCAATGGGAGTGGGTTCTTCAACAACACCTACACCCGAACGACCTCGTTCGGGAAGTTCCTGACCCGGACGGGCGTCCGGGCCAAGCAGATCTACGTCATGGTCATGAAGTGCCGCGGGTGCGGGAGCATCAAGCTGTACTGGAACGGCTCCCTGAAGCGTACGTACTCCCTGAACGCGGGGAGCACCCGGAAGAAGGTGTACCTGCACATGATCACCTTCGGCTCCGTGCAGACCGGCACGGTAAAGATCGTGGTGAACAGCTCGGGGAAGCCGGTGGCGATCGACGCGCTGGCGGTCTCTGCCGTCTGAGTAGGGCCCTGTGGAGGCCCGGATCCGGAACCTTCGCGGGTTCGGGCCGTTCATCCGGGGCCCGTTTCCGCAGGTCGCCGCGTTGACAGTGGTACTCACCAATCAGTAGCATCTCCTGTTGCGGTTCGGATGAGCCGGACCGTTTGACGTGCCACCGAATGACCCCTAAGGGAGCTCGTTGGTAGTGCTCCCTGGGCCGGGACTTGGGTTCCAGCCTTCACGCGGACTCGGACGGGGCGAACAGGCGAGAAGAGTGCAGACGAGAGAGCCATGCCGACCGTACATCAGTTGGTCAGGAGCGGGCGTCAACGCCCGCGCACCAAGACGAAGAGCCCAGCGCTCAGGGGCTCTCCGCAGCGGCGTGGCGTCTGCACGCGGGTCTACACCACCACTCCCAAGAAGCCGAATTCGGCCCTTCGGAAGGTCGCCAGGGTCCGTCTGACCTCGGGGATCGAGGTCACCGCCTACATCCCCGGCATCGGCCACAACCTCCAGGAGCACTCCATCGTGCTCGTGCGAGGTGGCCGGGTGAAGGACCTGCCCGGCGTCCGCTACAAGGTCATCCGCGGAACGCTGGACACGGCCGGCGTACGGGATCGGAAGAAAGCGCGGTCCCGGTACGGCGCCAAGGCCAGCGCATAAGGAGTCCGCGATGCCTCGGAAGGGACCAGCGACCAAGCGCGAGATCCACCCGGATCCGATCTATCAGAACCCGCTCGTCACGCAGCTGATCAACAAGATCCTGTCCAACGGGAAGAAGCAGCTGGCCGAACGGACCGTGTACCGGGCCCTGGAGATCATCAGCGAGCGAACGGCGAACGATCCTGTGATCACGC
Source organism: Actinomycetota bacterium (assembly GCA_046726275.1). GTDB lineage: Bacteria > Actinomycetota > UBA4738 > UBA4738 > UBA4738 > DASXTW01. The sequence continues at coordinate 46,875 of JBKPAF010000081.1, read as the reverse complement.
TGCGCAAGGCCGTGGAGAACGCCCGGCCGCTCCTCGAGACGAGGTCCCGGCGGGTGGGTGGAGCCTCCTATCAGGTGCCCGTGGAGGTGCGACCTCATCGGGGGACGACCCTGGCGCTGCGGTGGCTCGTGAACTACGCCAGAGCCCGCCGCGAGCACTCCATGGCCGATCGTCTGGTGGGGGAGATCATGGACGCGGCCGGCGGGCAGGGAGCTGCGGTGAAGCGCCGGGAGGACATGCACAAGATGGCCGAGGCGAACAAGGCGTTCGCGCACTACCGGTGGTAAGCGAGACGAAAGACGTGGCCGGGCCCGCGGAGGGTCCGGCGTTCCGTGGGGGTGGCCTCCGGTGAGCGCCCCGGCGAGGAAGCTGAACGACATGGCACAGGCGGCAAAGGAAGCGGGAAGGGCCCAGTCCGGGCCAGGGAAGTCCCTGGTCATCCGGGAATACCCGCTCGTCCGCACCCGCAACATCGGGATCATGGCCCACATCGACGCGGGCAAGACCACGACCACCGAGCGGATCCTGTACTACACGGGCAAGTCCTACAAGGTCGGCGAGGTCCACGAAGGCACCGCGCAGATGGACTGGATGGTCCAGGAACGTGAGCGTGGCATCACCATCACGTCGGCCGCCACCACATGCCTGTGGAAGGACCACTGGATCAACATCATCGACACCCCCGGGCACGTCGACTTCACCGTCGAGGTCGAGCGGAGCCTGCGGGTCCTCGACGGTGCGATCGCCATTTTCGACGCGGTGGCCGGGGTCGAGCCCCAGAGCGAGACCGTGTGGCGCCAGGCGGACCGGTATCACGTCCCTCGGATCTCGTTCGTGAACAAGATGGACCGGGTCGGCGCGGACTTCGAGCGAACCGTCCGGATGATCGAGGATCGCCTCCACGCCGTTCCTCTGGTGATCCAGTTGCCCTGGGGCGTGGAGAGCTCCTTCGTGGGCGTGGTGGACCTCATCGAGATGAAGGGCCTGAAGTGGGCGGAGGGGATGGGCGAATCGTGGGAGACGGTTGAGATCCCGGGGGAACTTCGGGCGTCCGCCGCCGAGTGGAGGCATCGCCTCTTCGAGCAGCTGGCGGACCACGACCCCGAGCTCATGCAGAAGTACGTCCATGAGGAGGAGCCCACGGCCGACGAGCTCGGGCGGGCCGTCCGTCGAGCCACGCTGGCCGTGGAAGGCACTCCGGTGCTGTGCGGGTCGGCGTTCAAGAACAAGGCGATCCAGCCGCTCCTCGACGCGGTCGTGGCCTACCTGCCGTCGCCGGTAGACGTGCCAGCGGTCCGGGTGATCGGGCCGGACGGCGAAGAAGTGGTTCGACAGCCCAGCGACGAGGAGCCGTTCTCGGCGCTCGCTTTCAAGATCATGTCCGATCCCTACGTCGGGAGGCTCACCTACATCCGGGTCTACTCCGGGATGGTCCGGACCGGGGCGCACGTGGAGAACTCGACCAAGGATCGCAAGGAGCGGATCGGCCGGATCCTCCAGATGCACGCCAACCACCGTGAGGACAAGGAGGCCGCGTTCACCGGAGAGATCATGGCGGTGGTCGGGCTGAAGCACACCACCACCGGTGACACCCTGTGCGATCCGGCCAACCCGGTGATCCTGGAGGCCATGACCTTCCCCACCCCGGTGGTGTCCGTCGCCATCGAGCCGAAGACCAAGGCCGATCAGGACAAGCTGTCGAACGCGCTGGCCAAGCTGGCGGACGAGGACCCCACCTTCCAGGTGAAGTTCGATGACGAGACCGGGCAGACCCTGATCTCGGGCATGGGCGAGCTCCACTTGGAGGTCCTGATCGACCGCCTGACCAGGGAATTCAACGTGGGAGCCAACGTGGGCAAGCCCCAGGTGGCCTACCGCGAGACCATCCGCAAGCCGGTCCACAAGGTGGAGGCCCGGTACGTCCGTCAGACGGGAGGCCGCGGTCAGTACGGTCACGTGGTCGTCGACCTCGAGCCGACCGGTCCCGGCGGGGGCTACGAGTTCGTCAACAAGATCGTGGGCGGGACCATCCCGCGGGAGTTCATCCCGTCCGTGGATCAGGGCATCCAGGAGGCCATGGAGTCCGGGGTGCTTGCGGGATACCCCATGGTCGACATGCGGGCGACGCTGGTGGACGGGTCGTACCATGAGGTGGACTCCTCGGAGATCGCCTTCAAGATCGCCGGGCAGATGGCCTTCCGGGACGCGGCGCGCAAGGCGGACCCGGTCCTCCTCGAGCCGGTGATGTCGTTCGAGGTGCTGACGCCCGAGGAGTTCATGGGCGAGGTCCTGGGTGACGTCACCGCCCGTCGCGGCCGGATCGAGCACATCGACGAGCGCTCTGGGATGCGGGCCGTCCGGGTGCTGGTCCCGTTGGCCGAGCTGTTCGGCTACGCCACCGACCTGAGGTCGAGGACGCAAGGGCGAGCCTCGCATACCCCGATGCAGCTGCACGCGTATCAAGAGGTCCCGTCGCAGATCTCTCGAGAGATCGTGGCGAAGGTTCGAGGGGAGTAAAGGGCCGAGGGCCCGGAAGGAGAGGAGATGGCCAAGAAGAAGTTCGAGCGGACGAAGCCGCACGTCAACATCGGGACGATCGGCCACATCGACCACGGCAAGACCACGCTCACGGCCGCCATCACCAAGGTGCTGGCGGAGAAGGGCCTGGCCGATTTCACCCCGTTCGACGCGATCGACAAGGCTCCCGAGGAGAAGGAGCGCGGCATCACCATCGCCATCGCCCACGTGGAGTACCAGACCGACAAGAGGCACTACGCCCACGTGGACTGCCCCGGGCACGCCGACTACATCAAGAACATGATCACCGGGGCCGCCCAGATGGATGGCGCCATCCTCGTGGTGTCCGCGGCCGACGGTCCCATGCCCCAGACCCGGGAGCACGTCCTCCTGGCCCGGCAGGTAAACGTGCCCTACATCGTCGTGGCCCTGAACAAGGTGGACATGGTGGACGACCCGGAGCTGCTGGACCTGGTGGAGCTGGAGGTCCGGGAGCTGCTCTCTTCCTACGAGTTCCCCGGCGAGGACGTCCCGGTGATCCGGGTTTCCGCGCTGAAGGCGCTCGAGGGGGACGAGGAGGCCAAGGGCCAGATCCTCGAGCTCATGGAGGCGTGCGACAACTTCATCCCCGAGCCTGTGCGTGACGTCGACAAGCCGTTCCTCATGCCGGTCGAGGACGTCTTCTCGATCACCGGCCGCGGCACGGTCGTCACCGGCCGGGTCGAGCGCGGACAGCTGAAGAAGATGGAGGAGGTCGAGATCGTCGGCATCAAGCCCACGCGGAAGACGGTCGCGACCGACCTGGAGATGTTCCGCAAGCTCCTGGACGAGGTCCAGGCCGGGGACAACGTCGGCGTCCTGCTCCGGGGCATCGACAAGGACGAGGTCGAGCGTGGCCAGGTCCTTGCCAAGCCGGGCTCCATCACCCCACACACCGAGTTCGAGTCGCAGGTCTACGTCCTGTCCAAGGAAGAGGGTGGCCGGCACACGCCGTTCTTCACCAACTACCGGCCGCAGTTCTACTTCCGTACGACCGACGTGACGGGGACCATCAAGCTCGCCGAAGGCACCGAGATGGTCATGCCGGGGGACAACACCACCATGGAGGTCGAGCTGATCGCACCGATCGCCATGGAGGAGGGACTTCGGTTCGCCATCCGCGAGGGTGGCCGGACCGTCGGCGCCGGAAGGGTCACGAAGATCCTCAAGTGAGCTGCTACACGCGTCACCTCGCCGAGCTCCTCCCGGCCGATCCCTCGGCCGCAGACAAGCGCGCCCTCGATCGGGCGGTGCGGGAGGTGCTCGAGCTTGGTGACGCCGACTGTCCCGATGTGTGGGAACAGGTCAAGGCCCATCGCGAAGAGCACTACTTCGCGGAGCGCGTGGCGGAGCGCTTCGCCCGCTTGAGCGATCAGGCTCGCCCGGTCTCGCGCAACCAGGGTGGTGCGTGATGGCGGCGCCGAGGATCCGGATCAAGTTGCGGGCCTACGACCACGAGATCCTCGATCAGGCCGCCCGGGAGATCGTTGATCACGTGATCCGCACAGGGGCCAAGGTGGTGGGGCCGGTTCCCCTTCCCACCGAGCGGAACCTGTACACGGTCATCCGCGGCCCTCACAAGGACAAGGACAGCCGCGAGCACTTCCAGATGCTCACCCACAAGCGGCTCATCGACATCATGGAAGCCACCTCCAAGACGGTGCAGGAGCTCCAGCGCCTGAACCTGTCGGCTGGGGTGGACATCGAGATCAAGCTCTAACGGGGAAGGGAAATGGCGGCGGCGAAGGGTATCCTCGGGACGAAGCTCGGGATGACGCAGATCTTCACTGACGACTCCCGGGCCGTTCCGGTCACGGTCATCCAGGCCGGCCCGTGCCGCGTGGTGCAGGTCAAGACGAAAGCGCGGGACGGGTACGAGGCCGTCCAGCTGGCGTTCGGCGAGGCCCGCAAGGGCAAGTCCAACAAGCCAACCACCGGTCACTTCGACGGCGCGGGTTTGAAGCAGCCGATGCGCCACCTCGTGGAGCTTCGCACCGAGGCCGCCTCCGACTACGAGCTCGGCCAGGAGATCAAGGCCGACATCTTCGAACCCGGGGAGCACACCGACGTCGTCGGGGTGTCCAAGGGAAAGGGATTCGCCGGCCCCATGCAGCGACACGGGTTCGGCGGCATGGGAGCCTCCCACGGCACCGAGCGCAAGCACCGCTCGCCGGGTGCCATCGGAGCGTGCGCCACGCCGTCCAGGGTGTTCCGCGGGACGAGAATGGCCGGCCAGATGGGCAACGAGCGAGTGACCGTCCTGAACCTCGAGGTGGTGGGGGCGGATCCCGAGCGCAACCTCCTGCTGCTCAAAGGAGCGGTACCTGGCCCCACCGGGGGCCTGGTGATGGTCCGGTCGAGCGTCAAGTCCGGCGAGACCGGCAGGAGGCGTCACTGATGGCGACGGTCGAGGTCCGGGACGCGCAGGGAAAGGTGCTCGAGAAGCGCGAGCTGCCGGCCGGCATCTTCGACGCCCCCGTCAACGCGCCGCTGATGCACCAGGTCGTTGTGGCGGGCCTCGCGGCGATCCGGGCCGGAACGCATTCCACCAAGACCCGGGCCGAGGTCGCAGGTGGTGGTCGCAAGCCGTGGCGCCAGAAGGGCACGGGACGAGCACGGCAGGGATCGATCCGCGCACCCCAGTGGGTGGGGGGTGGCGTGGCTCACGGTCCGAAGCCGCGCGACTACGAGATGCGGGTGAACAAGAGGATGAAGCGCCTCGCCCTGCGGTCCGCGCTGAGCGACGCCGCGCGGAGCGGCAAGCTCGCGGTGATCGGGGGTCTCGCGTTCGACGGCCCCCGCACGAAGGACGCGGTCGGTGTCCTCGAAGCCTTGGAGCTCGAGGGCAAGATTCTCCTCGTCCTGGCGGACCGGGATGAGGCCGTGGAGAAGTCGTTCCGGAACCTGCCCTACGTGAAGATCGACTACCCACGCAACCTCTCCACATACGACGTTCTGGCCGCGGACCGGGTCCTGTTTACGGCCGAAGCTCTCGACGCCCTTGAGGGGGGTCCGGGGGGCTCAAGCAGCGAGGCGGAGCCGAGCGCAGCCCCCCGGCTGGAGACGGAGGCTAAGACAGAAAAGGGAGGTTCTGAGTGAAGAGCCCCCGCGACATTGTCATCCGGCCGGTCGTCTCCGAGAAGTCGTATGCGGGCCTGGAGCGCAACACCTACACGTTCCTGGTGGATCCCAGAGCGAACAAGACGGAGATCAAGGAAGCGATCCAGCAGATCTGGAACGTCCGGGTGCTGGATGTGAACACGCTGAATCGACGAGGAAAGATCAAGCGGACCCGCCTGTCCACGGGCAAGCGGCCGGACCAGAAGCGGGCGGTGGTCACGCTCGCCGAGGGAGACACCATCGAGATCTTCGAGGCGAAGGGGCCGTAACCCATGGCGATCCGTAAGTACAAGCCGATCACGCCGGGCCGCAGGGGCGCCAGCGTGGCCGACTTCTCGGAGACCACCAGGAGCCGTCCCGAGAAGTCGCTGACCCGATCCTTGAAGAAGCGGGCCGGCCGGAACACCTACGGACGGATCACGGCCCGGCATCAGGGCGGCGGCCACAAGCGCCAGTACCGATTGATCGACTTCAAGCGGAACAAGGATGGGGTCCCGGCCAAGGTCGCCACAATCGAGTACGACCCGAACCGCACGGCCAGGATCGCCCTTCTCCACTACGCGGACGGCGACAAGCGTTACATCCTCGCTCCCCAGGGCCTGGAGGTCGGCCACCGCATCGTGTCGGGTTCGGGTGCCGACATCCGGCCCGGAAATGCCCTCCCGCTGGCCAGCATCCCGGTCGGAACGATCGTCCACGCCGTCGAGCTGAAGCCGGGGGCGGGTGCGAAGATGGCTCGGTCGGCAGGGGTCGGGGTCCAACTCCTGGCGAAGGAAGGCGGCTTCGCCACGCTCCGGATGCCGTCGGGCGAGATTCGGCTGGTGGACGCGAAGTGCCGGGCCACGGTCGGAGTCGTGGGGAACCCCGAGCACGAGCTCGTATCCTTGGGGAAGGCCGGCCGGGGCAGATGGCTGGGCAAGCGCCCGTCGGTGCGGGGGGTGGCCATGAACCCCGTGGACCACCCGCTCGGCGGCGGCGAAGGGAAGTCCAGCGGCGGACGCCATCCCGTGAGCCCGTGGGGGAAGAAAGAGGGCCGGACCCGCAAGCCCAAGTCGTCGGATCGACTCATCGTGCGCCGTCGCGGGAAGAGGAGGGGATAACCCTTGCCGCGTTCGATCAAGAAGGGGCCGTTCGTCGATGACCATCTGATGGCGAAGGTGGTCGAGATGAACCGTCGGGGAGACAAGAGAGTGATCAAGACGTGGTCGCGGCGTTCGACCATCGTCCCGGAGATGGTGGGTCACACCATTGCCGTGCACGATGGCAAGAAGCACGTCCCGGTGTTCGTTACCGAGTCGATGGTGGGCCACAAGCTCGGAGAGTTCGCCATGACGCGGGTCTTCCGGACCCACGGCCACCACACCGAACGAAGCACGTCACTGAAGTAGGTCGGATATGGAAGCGAAGGCCATCGCCAAATACGTGAGGATCTCGCCCAGGAAGCTGCGGCGGTCCGTGAACCTGATCCGGGGGCAGCACGTCGAGGATGCCCGACGCATCCTCACCTTCTCGCCGTACAAGGCAAACCGCACCCTGATCAAGGTTCTCAATTCAGCAGTGGCCAACGCGGAACAGCAGCAGGCCATCCCGGAGAACCTCGTGGTGGCTGGCGCCTGGGTGGACGACGGGCCGACGATCCGACGGTGGCAGCCCCGCGCCTACGGCCGGGCCACGAAGATCCGGAAGAGGACCAGCCACGTGACGGTCGTCTTGAAGAGCCTCGAGGAGGTGAGCGGTGGGACACAAGGTTAGTCCGTACGGGTTCCGGCTTGGGGTCATCTATCCGTGGAAGTCCAAGTGGTACGCGCGCAAGGAATACGCGCAGGCGCTCCACGAGGACGTCCGGATCCGCCAGTACATCCACGCCAAGCTCACCCGGGCAGGCATCTCCAACGTCGACATCGAACGCAAGGGCGATCAGGTGCAGGTCTTCATCCGAACGGCCCGGCCGGGGATCGTGATCGGCCGCAAGGGCGCCGAGGTCGACCGCATCCGCAAGGACATCGAGAAGATGACCGGGAAGCGGGTCGACGTGAAGGTCGAGGACATGAACCAGTCGGCCAGCGAGCTCCGGCCCGAGACCGATGCCACGCTGTTGGCTCAGAGCACGGCCGAGCAGCTGGTCGGCCGGGTCTCCTTCCGTCGGGCCATGCGCCGGACCGTTCAGACCGCGATGAAGGCCGGCGCCCTGGGCGTCCGGGTCCAGTGTGGTGGGCGTCTGGGCGGGGCGGAGATGTCCCGTCGGGAGTGGTACCGCGAGGGCCGGGTGCCCCTTCATACCCTTCGGGCGAAGATCGACTACGGCACGGCCGAGGCGAAGACCACCTTCGGTGTGATCGGCGTGAAGGTGTGGGTGTACCACGGGGACGAGATCCCTGTGCACGAGCAGGAGATCGAACGCGCCCGTGCCCGGGCCCTGGCCGGCGTGCCGATCGGCGGGGCAGGCGGAGCCTCCACCGGCGCCCTGATCACCGACGTCCGGGAGGTCGAGGAGGGTACGCCGGTGCCCGCGACGGAGCCCAGGGAAGCGCGCGAGGAACCCGGACGCCCGGCCCGTCCCGCTCCCCGTCGTCCCACCCGGAAACCTCAGGGAGGTCGGCCGTAGCCATGCTGATGCCGAAGCGGGTCAAGCATCGCAAGCAGCATCGTGGCCGGATGAGGGGTCGGGCCAAGGGTGGCACCGAGGTCCACTTCGGCGACTACGGGCTGCTCGCCCTGGAGCCCGGGTGGGTGACCAACCGGCAGATCGAAGCCGCCCGTGTGGCGATGACCCGTCACATCCGTCGAGGGGGAAAGGTCTGGATCAACATCTTTCCGGACAAGCCGGTCACGAAGAAGCCGGCTGAGACCCGCATGGGGTCCGGCAAGGGCAACCCGGAAGGGTGGGTGGCTGTGATCAAGCCAGGGCGGGTGATGTTCGAGCTCTCCGGGGTGCCCGAAACGATCGCTCGAGAGGCGATCAGCCGGGCCGCCCACAAGCTCCCGCTGAAGACCAAGTTCATCGTCCGTACCGGGGCTCAGGAGTGAGGGGAGTGAAGGCGTGAAGGCGACGGAGCTTCGTGACCTCCCCGACGAGGAATTGCTCGCTCGCCTGGAGCTCTCCAAGGAGGAGTTGTTCAACCTCCGGTTCCAGTCCGCGACCGGGCAGCTCGACAACCCGATGCGGATCAAGGAAGTCCGCCACGACATCGCGCGGATCCTCACCCTGCTCCGGGGGCGACAGACAGAGGAGGATCTCCGCGAGGCCGTGGCCAGGGCCGATCGGGTCTCCCTGGAGGAGCGGCGAGAGGCCATCGCTTCGGGTGAGTTGAAGGGGCGGTCCCTCGGCGACATGGCCGAGGAAGCGGTCATCGAGCGAGAGGCGGCGGCCGGAGCCACGGCCGTTCCCGATGAGGAAGGCGAACAGTGACGGAGAACAAGGAGCGCGGCCGGCGCAAGGTGCGGACGGGCGTGGTGGTGGCGGACTCCATGGACAAGACCGTGGTGGTCCGGATCTCCAGCCAGGTCAGCCATCCCCTGTATCACAAGATCATGCGCCGGACCACCAAGCTCAAGGCGCACGACGAAGCCAACGAAGCGCACGTCGGAGACACAGTCCGGATCTCGGAGACGCGTCCTCTATCGAAGACGAAGCGGTGGCGGGTCGTCGAGATCGTCGAGAGGGCCAGGTAATCACCCGTGATCCAGCAGGAGTCGCGTTGCCGCGTGGCGGACAACACCGGGGCCAAGGAGGTCCTGTGCATCCGCGTGCTCGGCGGCTCGGGGCGGCGTTACGCCGGGATCGGGGACGAGATCATCGGCTCGGTCAAGGACGCGCTTCCCGGAGGCGGCGTGAAGAAAGGCGAAGTCGTGCGCGCCGTGGTCGTGCGTACAGCGAAGGAGCGACGCCGTCCGGACGGCTCCTATATCAAGTTCGACGACAACGCGGTGGTGTTGATCAACGAGCAGCGGAACCCCCGGGGGACCCGGATCTTCGGGCCCGTCGCCCGGGAGCTTCGAGAGAAGCGATTCATGAAGATCATTTCGCTTGCGCCGGAGGTGTTGTGACCATGCCGGTGGACATTCGAAAGAACGACGAGGTGCAGGTCATCGGGGGCAAGGACCGCGGCAAGCGCGGGCGGGTCGTCCACGTCCTGCCCAAGAAGAACCGGATTATGGTCGAGGGCGTTGCCCGGGCCACCGCCCACACCCGCTCGGGAGGAAAGCGGTCTCGGAGCGGACAGGCCCTCCAGCAGGGCGGCATCATCCAGAAAGAGCTGTTCATCGACCTGTCGAACGTGATGCTCGTCTGCAAGCACTGCGGCAAGCCGACCAGGATCGGGCACCGCCAGGATGGCGGCGTCAAGGCCCGGGTCTGCCGCCATTGTGATTCGGAGACGTGATGGCTCAGACGACCAAGGACACCTACATCCCGCGGCTCAAGGCGCGGTATCAGAACGAGGTCCTACCGGCGCTCCAGCGCGAGCTCGGGATGTCCAACCCCATGCGGGTGCCTCGGCTCGAGAAGATCGTGGTGAACACCGGCGTGGGCGAGGCCATCCGGGACGCGAAGCTGCTCGACGCCGTGCTGGAGGACCTGGCCACGATCACTGGGCAGAAGGCCGCGGTGACCCGGGCGAGGAAGTCCATCGCAAACTTCAAGCTACGAGCCGGCATGCCGATCGGCGCCAAGGTCACCGTCCGCGGAAACCGGATGTGGGAGTTCCTGGACCGCCTCCTCGCCACGGCCCTGCCCAGGATCAGGGACTTCCGAGGGCTGAACCCCGATGCGTTCGACGGAAGTGGAAATTTCACCCTCGGCGTGACCGAGCAGTTGATCTTCCCGGAGATCGACTACGACAAGGTGGTCAAGGTCCGCGGGATGGACATCACGGTCGTGACCACGGCGGAGGACGACGACGAGGCGCGGGCGCTTTTGCGAGCCCTCGGTTTCCCGTTCGCCGGCATGCCGGTCGTTTCGGCAACCGCGGATTAGAGGAGAGCAGACATGGCGAAGAAGGCGCTCATCGAGAAGCAGAGGCGAGCTGGCCGTAGGTTCAAGGCCCGGGCCTACACGCGCTGCGCGCGATGTGGACGTCCGCGGGCGGTCTTCCGACGATTCATGCTGTGCCGCTTGTGCTTCCGCGAGCTGGCCCATCAAGGCGAGATTCCCGGCGTGACCAAGGCGTCGTGGTGAGGTGAGGTGATCGCATGGTCATGACCGATCCAGTCGCCGACATGCTCACCCGGATCCGGAACGCCAGCATGGCGTACAAGGACGAGGTGATCGTGCCGGCCTCGACGCTGAAGGAGCGCATCGCGGAGATCCTGGTCGGTGAGGGCTACGTGTCGGGGACGGCCGTCGAGGGGGAAGGGAAGGATCGGCGGATCGTCATCCGGCTCAAGTACGGGCCAAACCGGGAGCGGACGCTGAGTGGCCTGAAGCGGATCTCCTCGCCTGGGCGGCGCGTTTATGCCGACAAGGAGAAGATCCCCAGAGTGTTGGGCGGGCTCGGTATCGCTATCCTGTCCACTTCCCGAGGACTCCTCACGGATCGCCAGGCCAAGAAGCAGGGCGTGGGCGGCGAGGTCCTCGCCTACGTGTGGTGAGCGAGAAGGCGCAGATATGTCTCGGATCGGAAAGCAACCGATAGCGATCCCGTCGGGAGTCGACGTGGGGATTGAGGGGGCCCGGGTGTCCGTCAAAGGCCCCCTGGGGACCCTCGAACAGACCTTCCACGCCGACATGCGGATCGTCATGGAAGATGGGACGCTGCGGGTCGAGCGGCCCTCGGACGAGCGCCTGCACCGATCCCTTCACGGGCTCACCCGCACCCTGCTGGCCAACATGGTCGAGGGGGTCACCAACGGGTTCGAGAAGCGGCTGGAGATCGTGGGCGTCGGTTACCGAGCCGCCCTGAAAGGATCCGACCTCGAGCTCGCGGTGGGGTACTCGCATCCGATCGCCTTCCGGCCCCCAGCGGGGATCGAGTTCGAGGTCCCAGCAGCCAACCGCATCACCGTCCGAGGGATCGACAAGCAGCTCGTCGGCGAGGTGGCAGCGGAGATCCGCAAGATGCGCAAGCCCGAGCCGTACAAAGGCAAGGGGATCAGGTACGAAGGCGAGTACGTGAGGAAGAAGGCCGGGAAGGCCGCCAAGGGGGCAGCCTGATGCGTCCCGAGCTCAAGCGAGGCGCTCGGATGCGCCGCCACCGCCGGGTGCGGAGGAAGTTGGGAGGGACGCCCGAGCGCCCCCGGCTGGCCGTCTATCGGTCCAATCGCCACATCTATGCCCAGCTCGTGGACGACCAGGGGGCCAGGACGCTGGCCGCCGCGTCGGATCTCAGCATCGTCGAGGGGGGCAAGGGTGACCGGGCCAAGAAGGTCGGCCAGGCCATCGCCGAACGGGCCAAGGCTCTCGGGGTGGATCGAGTGGTGTTCGACCGTGGTGGTCGCCTCTACCACGGCAGGGTCAAGGCGGTCGCCGAGGGCGCCCGCGAAGGTGGGTTGGAGATTTGAGACGGTACGACCAACAGGCAGAGCGCAGCCCGTTCGAGGAACGGGTGGTCTCGATCAATCGCGTGGCCAAGGTGGTCAAGGGCGGCCGGCGGTTCAGCTTCACCGCGCTGGTCGTGGTGGGTGACGGCGCCGGCCGGGTCGGAGTGGGCTACGGCAAGGCCAAGGAGGTTCCCGCGGCCATCCAGAAGGGCGTGGAGGAAGCCAAGAAGAACATGTTCGTCGTCCCGCTCATGAACACCACGATCCCGCACGAGGTGACCGGCCAGGACGGCGCTGGGATCGTCCTCCTCAAGCCCGCCGCCCCAGGCACCGGCGTCATCGCGGGCGGCCCCGTCCGGGCGGTGGTGGAGGCCGCGGGGATCAAGGACATCCTTTCGAAGTCGCTGGGCTCGGACAACCCGATCAACATCGTGCACGCGGCGATGGCGGGCCTCCGGTCGTTGCGTCGTCCCGAGGAGATCGCCCGGCTTCGGGGCAGAGACGTCGAGGAGATCGCGCCACGGGCTATGGTCGAAGGGGTCGAGGTGGCCGAGGTGGCCATGGCCGCCAAACGGGCCGAGGCCGGTCTCGAGGAGGGGTCCGGTGCCGAAGCTTAAGGTCACCCAGATTCGGAGCGTCATCGACAGGCCCAAGGACCAGAAGGCGACCGTTCGCCGCCTCGGTCTTCACCGCCTGCACGATTCGGTGGTCAAGGACGATCGGCCAGAGGTCCGCGGGATGATCGCCAAGGTCTCGCACCTCGTGAGAGTCGAGGAGGTGCCCCAGTGAAGCTTCATCACCTCCGTCCCGCCGAGGGCGCCGTCCGCAAGCGGCGCCGGGTGGGCCGCGGGAAGGCGGCCGGGCAGGGCAAGACGGCCGGTCGAGGGACCAAGGGGTACAACGCCCGGCACAACCCGAAGCCAGGCTTCGAGGGCGGCCAGATGCCCCTCCAGCGCCGGATTCCCAAGCTCAAGGGGTTCACCAATCCCAATCGGGTCGAATACGCCGTGGTCAACGTGGTTAAGCTCGGCCAGGCCTTCGATGCCGGAACCGAGGTGACCCCGGAGCTCCTCCGTGAGCGGGGGATGGTCAGGAAGGCGTTGCCCGTGAAGGTCCTCGGGCAGGGAGATCTCGACCGGGCGCTGACCGTTCGTGCGCATGCCGTGTCCAGCTCTGCCCGGGCGAAGATCGAGCAGGCCGGAGGCGCAGTAGAGATCCTGTGAGCCTGTACACTGGGGCTCTCGAGAGGATCAGGAGGCTCCCCACGCAGTGCTGAAGGCCTTCGTCAACGCGTTCAAGATTCCGGACCTTCGCAAGAAGATCCTGTTCACCATCGGAATCATCGCTGTCTTCCGGCTGGGCTCGCACCTCCCGGTGCCTGGCGTCGAACTGGGCCGTCTCCAGGAGCTCCAGAACGCGGCCAACCCGGCGCGGGGGCTGTCCGCTTTGCAGTTCATCGACCTGTTCTCCGGGGGCGCGCTCACCAGGTTCGCCGTCTTCTCGCTGGGGATCATGCCGTACATCACCAGCTCGATCATCATGCAGCTGCTGACCGTGGTGATCCCGAAGCTCGAGCAGTGGCAGAAGCAAGGGGAGATCGGGATCAAGAAGATCACCCAATGGACGCGCTACATGACGGTGACGCTGGCTTTCCTCCAGTCCACGGGGCTGGTGTTCCTGTTCAACAACCAGTTCAAGGTGGTCCGGACGTTCACGGCCCCTCGGGTGGCCCTGATCGTCTTTACCCTGACCGCGGGCACCGCCATGGTCATGTGGTTGGGTGAGCAGATCACCCAACGAGGGATCGGCAACGGGATGTCGATCCTGATCTTCACCAGCGTGATCTCCAGGCTGCCGGCAGAGGGCGCAGCCATCTTGAACCAGGCCGGAGCGGCCAAGTTCTACTTCCTGTTGGCCCTTGGCGTGGGGATCATCCTCGCGGTCGTGTGGATGGAGCAGGGACAGCGACGGATCCCGGTGCAGTACGCCAAACGGATCGTCGGCCGACGGATGATGGGTGGACAGAGCACGTACATACCCCTGAAGGTGAATCAGGCCGGAGTCATTCCCATCATCTTTGCGTCGTCCGTGCTCTATTTCCCCACATTGCTGCAGAACGTGATCCACGTTCAGTGGTTCCAGAACTTCGTCAACAACACGCTGCTCCGTCAGACCAACGTCGTGTACATGCTGATCTACGGAACGCTCGTGGTCTTCTTCGCGTACTTCTACACGGCGATCACCTTCAACCCGGTGGATACCGCCGACAACATCCGCAAGTACGGCGGGTTCATCCCGGGTATCCGCCCGGGCCGTCCCACCGCGGAATACCTGTCGAACATCCTGAACCGCATCACGCTGCCCGGCTCGCTGTTCCTCGCCGCAATCGCCCTCATCCCCTCCATCTTCCTGGCCGTGTGGGCGATCACCGCCTTCCCCTTCGGGGGGACCAGCATCCTGATCACCGTAGGGGTTGCGCTCGAGACGATGAAGCAGCTCGAGTCTCAGCTGATGATGCGGCACTACGAAGGCTTCCTGCGCTGAGCGTCCCGGACCTCCGGCTGGTCCTCCTCGGGCCGCCCGGCGCGGGGAAGGGAACACAGGCCCGGCGGCTGGTGGAGCGGTATGGGCTATCTCTCATCGCCACCGGGGATCTCTTCCGTTGGAACATCCAGGAGGGAACGGACCTCGGCCGCCGGGCGAGGAGATACCTCGACGCGGGCGAGCTCGTTCCCGACGACGTGACGATCGGGATGGTGCTCGCCGCCATTGACCGGGCACCCGATGGGTTCGTCCTCGACGGCTTTCCGCGCAACGTCCCCCAAGCGGAGAGCCTGGAGAACGAGCTGGGCGTGAGGTCGAGACCTCTCTCCGCGGCCCTGGCGTTCATCCTCGACGAGGAGGAAGCCATCAAGCGGATCGCCGGGCGCAGGACGTGCGCGAACTGCCAGACTCCCTACAACGTGTTCTTCGGTCCGCCCAAGACGCAGGGCGTGTGCGACGTCTGCCGAGGCCCCCTCATCCAGCGGAGCGACGAGAACGAGGACACCGTCCGCCGGCGCCTCGAGGTCTATCGAGAAAGCACTGCCCCCCTGCTCAAGTACTACTCCGAGCGTGGTCTCCTCCGGGAGGTGGACGCGGCCCGGACGGAGGAGCAGGTGACCGAGCTCGCGGTGGACGCCCTGGCGGACCTGACCGGACGGGACGGGGTGGGGGACGCCCGATGATCATTTTCAAATCCCCCGAAGAGATCGACCGGATGCGGAAGGCGGGACGCATCACGGCCTTGACGGTGGAGAGGTTGATGGAAGCGGTCCGTCCGGGGATGACCACCGCGGACCTGGACGCCATGGCGGAGAAGATCATCGGAGGCGAGGGCGCCCTCCCTTCCTTCAAGGGCTACCGAGGATTCCCCGCGACCATCTGCACGTCCGTGAATCACGAAGTGGTCCACGGGATCCCCAGTCCCAAGCGAAAACTGATCCCCGGGGACATCTTGAAGCTGGACGTGGGCTGCATCTGGGAGGGGTATCACGGGGACTCGGCTGTGAGCGTGTTCGTGGGCGGACCTCCTTCCGAGGAGGCGATCAAGCTCGTCCGGGTCACGGAGGAATCGCTCGAGGCGGGGATCGCCCAGCTCCGACCTGGCCGCCGGCTCTCCGACGTGGGGCATGCCGTGCAGCAGGTCGCCGAGGGCGCTGGGTTCAGCTGCGTCCGCGAGTACGCAGGCCACGGGGTCGGCCGGGCCCTCCATGAGGACCCTCAGGTCCCCAACTACGGCGACCCGGGCCGGGGCCCGCTGATCCGCCCGGGCCTGGTGGTTGCGGTCGAACCCATGGTGAACCTCGGCACGTGGCGGACCAAAGTCCTCGCCGATCGGTGGACGGTGGTGACATCGGATGGCAAGATCTCGGCCCACTTCGAGCACACCATCGCGGTGACCGAAGATGGACCGGAGATCCTCACGGCTCGCTCGGCTGCCTAGACGGGCAGCCCCCGCCGGGCCTCGGGGCGGTCACGCGGTGCGGGAGTTGGCCTTGGCCAGGAGCTCGGCCACCCCTTCCGGCTCCAACGGCCGGCCGAAGAAATATCCCTGAGCGAACCGGCATCCCAGCGCCTGAAGGTGGGCCCTCTGGTCGGCGCGCTCGACCCCTTCCGCCACGGTCTCCAGGCCCAGCTCGTGCACGAGCCGGATGATTCCCCGGGCCAGCGTCCACTCGCTGCTCTGGCTGGCGATGCCCGCCACGAAGGACCGGTCGATCTTGACCACGTCCACAGGCAGCCGACGCAGGTAGTTCAACGAGGAGAACCCGATCCCGAAGTCGTCGATGGCGAGCCGGATCCCCAAAGCCTTGAGCGCACGCAGGATGGCCAACGTGGCCTCGGCGTCCTGCATGAGCACACTCTCGGTGATCTCCAGCGTCAGGCGATGAGCGTCGAGGCCCGTCTCCTGGAGGGTCTCCCGTACCGCTTCGGCCAGCCCGGCTTCGTTCAGCTGCTTGACCGAGACGTTCACGCTGATCGAGATGGCCTGGTCGTCCGGCAGTTCCTTCGTCCATGAGCTGGCCTGCCTGCACGCCTCCTTCATGACCCACCGGTCCATGGGAACGATCAGCCCGGTCTGCTCGGCCACTGGGATGAAGTCGAGCGGTGGGACCAAGTGCCCGTCCGGTGCCTGCCAACGGATCAATGCCTCCACGCCGATGATCGTCCCTTCCTTCAGGGTGACGATGGGCTGGTAGTGAAGGACGAATTCCCGGTGCTCCAGGGCCCGGCGGAGGTCCGTTGACAGCTCGAACCGTTTGAGCACCTCCACGTGGAACTCGGGCTGGAAGACCTCATAGGCGCCTTTCCCCGCACGCTTCGCCGTGTACATGGCGGCGTCCGCATCTCGCAGGAGGGCTTCCGCGCTGATGGAACCCGACGGCGACTCGGCGATGCCAATGCTTCCGTCGACGAACACCTCGCGGCCCTCGATGTCGATCGGCGTCCCAAGGCTCTCGAGCAGTCGCTCGGCGACTCCGATGGCGTCGGCGACCGGCGCCTCCTCCAAAAGGACGGCGAACTCGTCCCCGCCCAGCCGGGCCACCGTGTCGGTTGGCCGCACGCTCGCCCGAAGCCGGTCCGCGATCTCGACCAGGAGCTGGTCGCCGGCGGCGTGACCGAACGTGTCGTTCACGGCCTTGAACCCGTTCAGGTCCATCACCAGAACCGAAACCGTTCGTCCGTGCCGGATGGCCCCTCCGAGGACATGGGAAAGGCGATCGGAGAACAGCGTCCTGTTGGCGAGTCCGGTCAATGGGTCGTACAGGGCCTGCTGGATGAGCTCCCGCCGACGTAGGGAATTGAGGCCGATCAGGACAAGGAGGAAGAGCACCGTCGCGCCGAGTGCGAGGAAGAGCTCCCCGTAATCTCCTCTCCTGAGCAGCCGGGTCACCATGACGGCCGTGGCCAGGACCGCGGCCCCGGCCATGAGGATCAGCCGTCGAGGACTAGCGCCCATTCGAGCTGCCCGGGCTCTTCCCGAGAAGAACCCACGACAACCCCAGGCCTCCTACCGCGTCCAGCAGGGCATCGAAGGCTACGGGCTTGACCAGGTACGACGCGGCGCCGAGCTCGAAGGCCCGATCGATGACCTCTGACTCGGCCGATCCCGACAGAACCACCGCCGGGATGTGGTCGAGGGAGGGCTGGTCTCGGAGCCAGGTGAGGATCTCCAGGCCCGACGCGCCCGGAATGTGGACGTCCAAGAGAACCAGGGCCGGCAGGGGGTGTCGAGAGCGATCGTCGTACTCGCCGCGCCCGTCCAGATAGGCGATGGCCTCCTCGCCGTCTCGAAGAGCCAACAGGGGATTGGCCAGTTTGGCCTTCCGGAGCACACGCTCGACCAGCATTACTTGAGTGACGTCCTCTTCCACCAGGAGGATCGGGGGATTCTGGCGATGGTCGTGCTCGGTGGCCTCGTCGGGATCGGCCATTCTGTTCTCCCAAAGGATCCGGGCTGTCGGTCGGCTGCCGCCCTCGCTTTCGAATATCGACCTCACTGCGGCCTCGTTGAGCGAGCTCGGCAGTTCACCCGGAAACCGTGCCGCTCGGGAGACAGGGTTTAGTTCGAACGAACTAGCCTCGCGCCCTTCTAATTTAACTAGTTAAATAGGACGGTTGGCCGGTGCGCGCCGGGGCCTGCGGTGGCGAAGATGAACTGAGTCCCATGGAAATCGACCCGCAGCACGGCTGCCCGAAGTGCGGTTCGGACGAGATGCTCACCGTGACCATGAATCCCCACGGCGAAATCATCTCGTTCACCCATTGCAACGCGTGCGGGTGGAAGCGCTGGGGGCGAGAGCTCGTCGGACGGTCGCGGCGGGGGAGGGCGCGGCTTCCGATGCGAGCTGCGGCCGGACAGGGTCAGGTGTCGGGAATGGTCGGCCAGGGAGGTCGCCGTGGACAGAATCCGGGTACTCGTCGCGGGTGACGACCCGGCCTTGCGTGAAGCTCTGATCGAGCTGATCGACCGGGAGGCGTCGCTCGATCTCGTCGGCGTGGCAGAGGATGCCGCCCAGGCGATCGATCTCGCCGAGCGGCATCACCCAGAAGTGGCCCTGGTGAACGTCCAGATGCCGGGGGGAGGGGGCGACATGGTCGTGCGTGAGCTTCGATCACGCTCGGCTGGAACTCAGGTCATCGTCCTGTCGGCGCATGAGGAACGAGAGGACATGCTGCGCATGCTGGCGGCGGGCGTCGCCGGCTACCTGGTCAAGGGAGACCGCCCTGAGGAGATCCTCTCGGCAATCAGGGAATGCGTCGAGGGCGGGTTCACCCTCTCGAAGAAGGTCACCGCCACGCTCGTCGAGGAGATCGATCGGTACTTGAGGCATCAGGAGCGCGAGTCAGAGGACTTCGTCCGGCTGTCGGTCCGGACTCACAAGGTCATCGAAGGCGACGGGCTCACCGCCGCCTTGCAGCCCGTCGTCGACCTCCGATCCGGCCGGGTCGAGGGCGTGGAGGCGTTGGCCCGATTCGACCCGCCCCCGGACTGGGGCCCGCGCGAGTGGTTCGAGGAGGCGGACGCCATCGGCCTGCGGGTGGACTTGGAGCTCGCGGCCCTCGCTCGGTGTCTGATTTGGCTCGATCGCCTCCCCGCCCACTGGTTCCTGTCGGTGAACCTCTCGCCGGATGCGATCACGTCCGAAGGTGTCCAGCGCCTGCTCGGGCGGGAGCAGGCATGGAGGATCGTGGTCGAGGTAACGGAGCACGCCCGAGTGGCGGACTACGCCGACCTGCTCGAGGCGCTCGAGGGCTTTCGGTCCCGTGGGGGCAGACTCGCCATCGACGACGCCGGGGCCGGGTTCGCCAGCCTCCGCCATGTGGTGGCACTCCAACCGGACCTCATCAAGCTGGACATGTCGCTCGCCCAGGGCATCGACCGGGATCGAAATCGCCGGGCTTTGGCCTCCGCCATGATCTCCTTCGCCGCCGAAGTGGGGGCGACCATCATCGCCGAAGGGGTCGAGACGAGGGACGAGCTCGACTGTCTCCGATCGCTGGGCGTCCGGTACGGCCAGGGGTTCTATCTGGGGCGGCCCCGTTTCGTTCTCCCCCAGCAAGATCCCGCCCAGGTCTTGGAGCAGACGCCACCATCCGCGGCTTGACGGCGGTAGACGTTCTCCCTTATCGCCCCGTATACTGGGTACGCGTCGGCAATCAGCCGGCGTATTTCTGCGTGTTCGAGAGGAAATCCGGGAGCTTGGCGAAAAAGGATGCCATCGAGGTCGAGGGGACGGTAGTGGAGCCTCTGCCGAACGCCATGTTCCGGGTCGAGCTTGACAATGGCCACAAGGTCTTGACCCACATCTCTGGGAAGATGCGGATGAACTACATCCGGATCCTCCCGGGGGATCGGGTCCTGGTGGAGCTTTCCCCGTACGATCTTTCGCGGGGGCGGATCATCTACAGATATAGATAAGCCGGGAACGAAAAGGACAGATGGAGCGTTCGACATGAAGGTTCGGCCATCGGTGAAGAAGATGTGCGACCGGTGCAAGCTGATCAGGCGGCACGGCCGGGTCATGGTCATCTGCTCCAAGGACCCCCGGCACAAGCAGCGACAGGGCTAGGAGGACGACGGCAATGGCTCGGATCGCGGGAGTCGACCTTCCCCGGGACAAAAGGGTCGACGTGGCCCTCAGATACATCTACGGCATCGGCCCGACCAGGGCCCTGGAGACGGTTCGCGGGCTGGACCTGGACGGCGGACGGAAAGTGCGTGACCTCACCGAGGAAGAGGTCATCCGGATCCGGGAGTGGCTCGACCGGAACTACAAGCTGGAGGGAGACCTCCGCCGGGACGTGGCCCAGGACATCAAGAGAAAGATCGAAATCAGCTCGTACCAGGGGGTCCGGCACCGCCGGAGCCTTCCCGTTCGCGGGCAGCGAACCCACACCAACGCCAGGACCCGGAAGGGACCGAAGAAGACCGTGGGCGTGAAGCGGAAGAAGGGGAAGTAGGTTGGCCAAGCCCAAGACCAAGAAACCTCGCCGGCGGGAAAAGAAGAACGTCTCGCACGGACAGGCCCACATCAAGTCCACGTTCAACAACACGATCGTCACCATCACGGACCTCGACGGGAACACCCTGTCGTGGGCCAGCGCAGGCAACGTCGGCTTCAAGGGCTCCCGGAAGTCCACGCCGTTCGCCGCGCAGCTCGCCGCCGAAGCGGCGGCGCGACGCGCCCAGGAGCACGGTCTGACCAAGGTGGACGTCTACGTCAAGGGACCGGGCTCCGGGCGGGAGACGGCAATCAGGTCACTGGCGGCCACCGGTCTCGAGATCCTCGGGATCCAAGACGTGACCCCGGTGCCGCACAACGGATGCCGGCCGAGGAAGAGACGGCGCGTCTAGCAGAGAAAGGCCCCGAGCCGAGCGGTTCGGGGAGGCAAGGACAGGCGGAGCAGGAATGGATGATCCTCCGCCGGGAGGTGCACAGTGCTGATCGTCGCAAGACCCCAGATCCAGGAAGAGACCATCACGCCCACGCGCTCGAAGTTCTCCATCGAGCCGCTGCAGCCGGGCTTCGGCTACACGCTCGGGAACGCGCTCAGGCGAACGTTGCTCTCATCGATCCCGGGCGCCGCGATCTCCTCGGTGAGGATCGACGGCGTGCTCCACGAGTTCTCGACCATCCCTAAGGTCACCGAGGACGTCACCGACATCATCCTGAACCTCAAGCAGCTCGTGATCAGGTCGGAGGTGGACGAGCCCGTGAGCGCCTACCTGAAGGCCAAGGGCCCCGCCGACGTGACCGCGGGAGACATCCAGCCGCCGGCAGGGGTGGAGATCCTCAATCCCGACCTGCATCTGGCCACGCTGGCCAGGGGAGCGAACCTCGAGCTCGAGCTGCTGGTCCAGCGAGGGGTGGGATACGTGCCGGCTGAGCGGAACAAGAACCCCCGGGACCCCATCGGAGTGATCCCGGTCGATTCGATCTTCTCCCCGGTCCGGAGGGTCACCTACACGGTCGAGAACACCCGCGTCGAGCAGATGACCGACCGTGACCGCCTGATCCTGGACGTGGAGACCAACGGCTCGCTGACGCCTCGGAAGGCGCTCGCTTCGGCCGGGACCACGCTTCAGAATCTGGTCGAGCTGTTCGGCGAGCTGGAGGTGAGCGAGGGGATCAAGGTCAGCGCCGCCCAAGACCAGCAGCAGCTCACCGGGGACCTGGCGCTCACCATCGAGGAGCTCAACCTGTCGGTGCGGTCGTACAACTGCCTCAAGCGGGAAGGCATCAACACGGTCGGCGAGCTCGTGCAGAAGAGCGAGGCCGAGCTCATGGACATCCGCAACTTCGGCCAGAAGTCCATCGACGAGGTCAAGGCCAAGCTCGACGAGCTCGGGCTGACGCTCCGGGAGGAGTAGATGCCCAAGCCGAAGAAGGGGCCTCGCCTGGGGTCCGGTCCGGACCATCAGCGGCTGCTGCTGGGCACGCTCGCGGCCCAGCTGTTCCAGCACGGCCGGATCCGGACTACCGAGGCCAAGGCCAAGGCCCTGCGTCCGGTGGCCGAGCACCTCATCACGTTTGCCAAGAAGGGGGACGTGCACGCCAGGCGGGAGGTCCTCAAGACCGTGCCCGACCGCGACGTCGTACACAAGCTGTTCTCGGAGATCGGGCCCAGGTACGCCGAGCGAAGCGGCGGGTACACCCGGATCCTCAAGCTGGGGCAACGCCAGGGCGACGGAGCCCCGATGGCGCTCATCGAGCTCCTGCCCGAAGAGCAACAGGGGTAAGCAGAGGGCCTACTTCTCCCGATGAAGGTCATCAAGCTCGTACTCGCGTACGACGGAACGGACTTTCACGGGTGGGCCGCCCAGCCCGGCATCCGCACGATCCAGGGCGGGCTCACGGAAGCCCTCGCGCGGATGCTCGGGGAGTCTCCTCGACTCTCGGTGGCCGGCCGGACGGATGCCGGAGTCCACGCGGAGGGGCAGGTCGCGTCGTTCCCGGCACCGGACGATCTCGCGCCCGAACGGGTCCAGCGGATGCTGAACACGGTGTTCGCCCCTGAGATCGTGGTTCTCAGGGCATCGACGGCCGTCGAAAGCTTCGACGCGAGGCACAGCGCCACCGGGCGGGAGTACCGCTATCGCATCGACATAGGCGATCTCCCCAGTCCCTTCACCGCACGCTTCGTCTGGCATCGCCGAGGACAGGTCTCCGTCGCTCGGATGCGGGCGGCGGCCCGGTTCCTCGAGGGGGAGCACGACTTCGCCTCGTTCTGCCGGGCCCCGGACGACGGGTCGGCGACGGTGCGGCACCTTCGCCGCTTGGCCGTGAGCGCTTCCGGAGTCCGGGTGGAGATCCGGGCACTCGCCAACGCGTTCCTCCACCAGATGGTTCGCAGCCTGGTCGGCACGCTGGTGGCTGTGGGAGAAGGCAAGATCGAGCCGGACGCCATGCCAAAGATCCTCGCCTCTCGAAGCCGGGCCGCAGCTGGCTCGGTCGCCCCGCCCCACGGGCTGACCCTGGTTCGGGTCCAGTACGGCCGACCCGCCATGGGCGCGAACGCCCCGTGACCGCACTGTTACCCCAGGGTGAACCCGGGGTTGCCGTTCGCCGCGACGATCGGACGCATGAAGCCCCGGGTTGCAGCTCGGTTCGCCTGGGCAACCGCCTTCATGGCGATCCTCGCCCTCCTTGGATCGGCTTGCGCCACCGGGACGATCGACGCGAGGCGCCCAGCGGCACCGACCGGCGGGCCCTCGTTCCCAGGCCCCAGTGCCACGCCCCGGCCAGACCCCGGCAACGGGATCCCTCAGTCTCTGGTTGGAACCCAGTGGTACCGGCTCCCGACGAGCGAGAAGGTTGTGGCGCTGACCTTCGACGCCGGGGCCAATGCGGACGGAGTCCCATCCATTCTGTCGACCCTCGCCCGGTACGACGTGCCGGGAACCTTCTTCCTCACCGGCAAATGGGTCGAGCTCTATCCCGGGCATGCTGCGAGGATCGGGGCCAGGCATCCGGTGGCCAACCACAGTTACAGCCACCCGGACCTGACCAAGCTCTCGGACCCCGATGTCCACGAAGAGATCCGCAAGGCTGCTGAGGCCATCGAGGCGGCGACGGGGAGGGATACCCATCCGATGTTCCGGTTCCCCTTCGGAGCGGCTGATCAGCGCACCGTCGATCTGGCCAATGCGCTCGGGTACGGAGCGATCAACTGGACCGTGGATACGAGGGGATGGCAGGGGACCTCGGAGGGACAGGACGTGCAGAAGGTCGTGGACAGGGTGCTGGCGGGCCTCCGGCCGGGCGAGATCGTCATCATGCACGTGGGGTCCCATCCCACCGACCACTCGACGCTGGACGCCGAGGCCCTGCCACGCATCATCGAGGAGATCCAGGCCCGGGGCTACGACTTCGTGACAGTCGATCAGTACCTCTGAGACGTGCCTCGCTCCTCTATCTTTGACGGTCAGCGAAAGCGCAGGTAAACTGCCCTGTCGGCCGGGTTTCCGGCCGCCTTTCATGATGGGTGCAACTACCGTGAAAACCTTCTCGCCAAAGCCGCGTGACATCGAGCGTCGCTGGTACGTCATCGACGCCGATGGTGCAGTGCTCGGCCGCCTGGCGTCCGAGGTCGCCAAGATCCTCCGGGGCAAGCACAAGCCCATCTTCGCTCCCCACATGGACACCGGCGACCACGTGATCGTGGTGAACGCGAAGGGCGTGCGCGTCACGGGTGGCAAGGAGGAGAAGAAGGTCTACGTGCGGCACTCGGGGTATCCAGGGGGTCTCAACCGGATCGCCTTTTCCCGAATGATCGACAAGCGCCCCGTGCAGGTCGTGGAGAAGGCCGTCACAGGGATGCTGCCGAAGAACCGTCTGGGCAGGCAGATGGCCAGGAAGCTCGCGGTCTACGAGGGATCCGACCATCCCCACCAGGCCCAGAAGCCGGTCTCGCTGCCACTCGGCCAGATCCCGAAGTGGGAGGGGCTGCCCAAGCCCCAGCCGCAGCCACAGCGCCCGTCTCAACCGGGGCCCACCGGAAGGAAACCGCGCGGGAAGGACGATTCGAGGCCTGGACAGACCCGCAGGCCCACCGGGACCACATCCCGGGCGCGGAAAGCGGCCGCCGGTGCCCCGAAGTCCGGCTCGGGCTCGCCGCCGAAATCCTCGGGGAGGAAGAGGACGGCCAAGGCCAGTACCACCTCGGCGAAGGCGCCGGCCAAGTCCCCGAAGGCAAAGGGTTCGAGCGCGCGAGCCGGAGAGAGCACGTCAGGCTCGGCACGCCGGTCCAGAAGGAAGAAGAGCGAGAAGGAGTCCTAAGTGGCCGACGTAGCAACGAAGGTGCCCGCCGGGACGGGCCGCCGCAAGGAGGCCGTCGCCCGGGTCCGCCTCCGGGAGGGGACGGGCAGATTCGAGCTCAATGGTCGCCCATTGGAGGCGTACTTCCCCTCCCGCGCCCACCGCATGATCGTGACCGCGCCCCTCCGGGTGGTCGGCCGGGAGAAGGACTTCGACATCGTCGCGCACCTCGACGGCGGTGGGGTGTCCGGCCAGGCTGGGGCCCTCCGCCAGGGCATTGCCAGGGCCCTGATCGACCTCGACCCGAGCCTGCGGCCCGAGCTCAAGAAAGAGGGTCTGCTCACCAGGGACGCCCGCGAGAAGGAGCGCCGGAAGTACGGCCTCAAGAAGGCCCGGAAGGCTCCTCAGTACTCGAAGCGGTAGTCCCGCCCTCGATCCTGTCTCCGTCGTCTGAAAGGTCGGCCGACTGGGCCTCCTCGATGATCTGGCGGGCCCGGTCTTCCAGGTCCTCAGGGACCCACAGGTACACCGGGCCCACCCGGTACGGACCCTCGCTCTCGCCCTTCACCGTCACGGGGATGCCCTCGGCCTCGAGCAGCCCCTTGACCAGCAGCCCTTCCGGGATGCTCGTGGTGCTGAAGGCCACCACCAGAGGCGGTGGGACGTCCGGGTCAGACATGGTTGTCCGTAAGATAACCGGACCATGCCGAGGCTGTTCGGAACCGACGGCGTCCGTGGGATCGCCAACCTCGACCTGACCGGCGATCTCGCCTACCGCCTCGGTCGATCTGCGGTCATCGCACTCGCCGACCACGGCCAGGCCCGTCCTCGGATCGTGGTGGGGCGGGACACCAGGGCCTCGGGCGAGTTCCTGGAAGCGGCGCTCGCGGCAGGTGTGTGCTCGGCCGGGGGGGACGCCATCCTCCTGGGGGTGTGTACGACACCGGGAGTGGCATTCCTGACGACCGACCTCGACGCTCGGGCTGGCGTGGTGATCTCCGCCTCCCACAACCCCGCCGAATACAACGGGATGAAGTTCTTCGGGTCCAGCGGCTACAAGCTCCCCGACGATGTAGAAGAGGAGATCGAGACGCTGATCGACTCGGATTCCGGTCCCCGTCCCACCGGGCGGGGGGTCGGGCGGATCGTTTCGGTGGAGGACGCGCTGGACCGCTATCTCAAGCACCTGGAGCTGCTGGCCTCGGCCTCCCTCGACGGGATGCGGGTAGTCGTGGATTGCGCGAACGGGGCGGCCTCCCGGATCGCCCCCCTGCTGCTCGGGCGACTGGGAGCCACGGTCCTGCCGATCAACGACGCCCCGGACGGCTGGAACATCAACGACGGCTGTGGGGCCACGGCTCCCGAGGTCGTGGGGCTCGTCGTGGTCGAGGCTGACGCCGACGCGGGCGTCGCCCACGACGGCGATGCCGACCGGGCCATGTTCTCGGACCCGGGGGGAGCGGTGATCGACGGGGACCAGGTCCTTGCCGCTTGTGCGCTCGACCTTCACCAGGCCGGCGAGCTAACGCGAGGTGTGGTCGTGACCACGGTCATGGCAAACCTCGGATTCCGGCGGGCCATGGACGATGCTGGGATCAAGGTGGTGGAAACGAAGGTGGGGGACCGGTATGTCCTGGAGGGCCTGCTGCAGAGCGGTGGAGTCCTGGGAGGCGAGCAGTCCGGGCACATCATCTTCCTGCGGCACGCCACGACCGGCGACGGGCTGCTCACCGCTGTGGAGCTCCTCTCTCTGGCTCGCCGGATGGGAGTCTCCCTGACCGAGCTTGCCTCCTGCATGGAGCGGTTCCCCCAGGTCCTCCTGAACGTGCCGGTGGAGGACCAGGATCGGCTGGAGAACACCGAGGCGGTGTGGGAAGCCGTGCGGACGGTCGAGGAGGCGTTGGGGGACCGGGGCAGGATCCTGGTCCGGGCGTCGGGAACGGAGCCCCTGGTCAGGGTGATGGTCGAGGCACCCAGCCAGGAGGAGGCGACCCGACACGCCCAGGCCATCGCCGAGACGGTCCGGTCCTGCCTGGGTGCTGCTCCACCCGGCCACTGAGGGTGTCCGACAGCCCTGTGACCTTCTGGTTCACCTGAGGAGGCCTCGGGCCGGCCGCCGGGTACCATAACTGCCTCATGTGCGGCATCGTCGGCTATGTGGGGCCGGATCAAGCGCTGCCGATCCTTCTGGAGGGCCTCCGGCGGCTGGAGTACCGCGGGTACGACTCGGCGGGGATCGCGGTGCTCGACGGCGCGATGAGCGTCGTCAAGAGGGCAGGGAAGCTGGCCGAGCTGGAAGCCGCTCTCGGTGAGGGAGTGGCGCCTCGAGGAAGCACGGGGATGGGGCACACCCGGTGGGCGACCCATGGCCCACCCACCGATCGCAACGCGCACCCCCACCTCGATTGCACCGGCCGGGTGGCGGTGATCCACAACGGGATCATCGAGAACTTCCAGGAGCTCAAGGACCGCCTGACCAAGGGTGGGCACGTGTTCTCGTCGGATACCGACACCGAGGTCGTGGCCCACCTCATCGAGGACGCCTACGACGGAGACCTGGCCGACGCCGTGAGGGAGACAACTGCCAACCTCTCCGGGGCCTACGCGCTCGTGATCACCCATGCGGACGAGCAGGACGTCATCGTCGGCGTGAAGGTCTCCTCACCGCTGATCGTGGGTCTCGGGCAGGGCGAGAACCTCCTCGCCTCCGACGTCCCCGCGGTCCTGCAGAAAACCCGTCGGTTCGTCCCGATCGCCGAGAACCAGATCGTGGAGGTCCGCGCGGACTCCGTGCGGATCACGGATCTCCAAGGCCAGGAGGTCCCCCTGAAGCCTGAGGACGTGGAATGGGACCTGGCCGCCGCGCAGAAGGCCGGTTACGACGACTTCATGCTCAAGGAGATCCACGAACAGCCCTCGGCCATCCGCGACACGCTGCGCGGACGCTTCGACTCCAAGGGCCGTCTCGCCCTCGACGACCTCCGCATGCGAGAGGACCAGATCGAGGATGTGGACAAGGTGTTCGTGGTTGCCTGCGGGACGTCGTTCCACGCCGGGCTCGTCGCCAAGTACGCCATCGAGCACTGGACGCGGCTCCCGGTCGAGATCGACATCGCCAGCGAATTCCGCTACCGGGACCCTGTGTTGGACGCGAACACCTTGACGCTCGCCATCTCGCAATCGGGGGAGACGATCGACACGCTGGAGGCGGTCCGCCACGCCCGGCATCAGCAATCTCCGGTGATCGCCATCACGAACACCGTGGGGTCATCCATCGCCCGGGAATCGGACGCCGTGCTCTATACGCGGGCCGGGCCGGAGCGAGGGGTGGCGGCCTCCAAGACGTTCGCCACCCAGATGGTGGCGCTGCACTTGCTGGCTCTCTACCTGGCCCAGGTCCGGGGGACGATGTATCCGAACGAGATCTCCGGGTACGTCGAGCAGATGGCTTCTCTCCCCGAGCAGGTCCGGAGAGCCCTCGGTCTCGACGACCGGATCCGGGAGCTCGCCGACCGGTACCACCAGGTGCGAGACGTCCTCTTCATCGGCCGCCACACCGGCTACCCGGCCGCGCTCGAAGGAGCGCTGAAGCTGAAGGAGATCTCCTACATCCACGCCGAGGGGTACCCAGCGGGCGAGCTCAAGCACGGCCCCATCGCCCTGGTTGAGGCCGGGGTTCCGGTCGTCGCCATCGCTACGGAGTGCCACGTCTACCCCAAGGTCTTGTCGAACATCCAGGAGGTCAAGGCCCGCGGGGCGGAGGTGATCGCCATCGCCACCGAGGGGGACCGGGAGATCGAGAAGCTCGCCGACCACGTGCTGCTCGTTTCGCGCACGCACGAGCTGCTGGCCCCCATCGTGGTGACGGCTCCCCTGCAGCTCCTGGCCTACCACATCGCGAAGCTCCGAGGCTGTGACGTCGACCAGCCCCGAAATCTGGCCAAGAGCGTCACCGTCGAGTAATCCGTTCCCGCCTGGGAGGGGGTAGAGAATAGCCCCGTGAACATCGTCGGCATCGGCGTGGACCTGGTCGACGTCGAACGGGTCAAGCATCTGGCGGATCGGCATGACACGTTCATCCCACGGGTCTTCACCCCCGCCGAGATCGCCTACTGCGAGCGACAGGCGTCGCCGGCCGAGTGCTACGCCGCGCGGTGGGCTGCCCGGGAGGCCTGCCGCAAGGCGCTCGGAGGCATCCATCGGATGCGTTGGCACGACGTCCAGGTCGACCGGGCTCCCTCAGGGGCCCCTCGCCTCCTGTTGGAAGGAACTTCGAAGTCCAGGATGGACTCGCTGGGCGTGACGGAGGTCATGGTGGCGCTCACCCATGAACGCCGGATGGCTGCGGCGTTCTGTGTGGCCGTCGGCTCGTGAGGAGGGTTGACCGGTGCTGCCGATCCTGACGCCGGCGGAGAGCTCGGCTCTTGACCGAGCGAGCTCCGAACGAGGTGTCTCCGTCTCGTCGCTGATGGAGGCGGCGGGGTGGTCCGTGGCTCGGGTCGCTGCGGCCGTCGCGGGCGGGGCGTATGGCCGGCGGGCCGTCGTGGTCTGCGGAAAGGGAAACAATGGCGGCGACGCTCTGGTCGCGGCGCGCCACATCGAGCGATGGGGGATGGGTGTCACCGCGATCCTCATGGCTGCTCAAGGGGGCTTTCGCGATGCTGCCGCGGCGAACTTCCATCGGTACGCGGATGCGGGCGGACGGTGGCGAAGGTTCTCTCCAGCGACGCTCTCGAGAGAGCTGCACCGAGCGGATGTAGTCATCGACGGGATCTTCGGTACCGGCTTCCGGGGGGCGCCGGAGGGCGACTTCGCGTCCGCGATCGAGCTCATCAACGCTTCCCGAGCGGAGGTCGTGGCGGTGGACATCCCGTCGGGGGTGGAGGGAGAGTCGGGTTCTGTCCGCGGCAACGCCGTCGGGGCGACCTTCACCGTGACCTTCGGCTCGCTCAAACCCGGCATCGTGTTCTCACCGGGCGCGGAGCATGCCGGCGAGATTGAGGTCGCGGACATTGGCTTCCCTCCCGATCTGGTCCGGAGCGATCTGTGGCTGGTCGAGCGGGACGATGCTGCAGCCCTGCTGCCCGCCCGCGCGCCGGAGTCCCACAAGCGTGCCTCCGGCGTGGTCCTGGTCCTGGCGGGGTCCCGGACCATGACTGGAGCGGCCGTCCTCACCGCGTCGTCGGCGTACCGCGCGGGCGCGGGGCTCGTCATTCTGGCCGTCCCCGAAGGAATCCTCCCGGTGGTCGAGAGCGCGATCACCGAGACCACGTTTCTGCCCCTTCCCGAGACGGATCGCGGATCGGTCTCGGCTGGGGCCTGGTCGGTCATCCTGGAGCGGTTGGAGGGGATCGACGCCGTAGCGGTCGGGCCCGGCCTCTCCACCGATCCATCCACGGTCGAGCTCGTGCGGCGGCTCGTCGCCGACTCGCCCGTGCCGCTCGTCCTGGATGCCGATGGCCTCACCGCCTTCGCCGGCAGGGCATCGGAGCTGGCCGAGCGGAGGTCCGAGGCTTTGCTCACGCCCCACCCCGGTGAGTTCGGCCGCCTCGCTGGACTCTCGTCGTCGGAGGTGCTGGAGGATCGAGTCGGCCACGCCCGGAAGGCCGCGGCGGAGTTCCGGTGTCCGGTCCTCCTGAAGGGATCTCGAACCGTGATCGCTCGCCCGGACGGGATCGTGTACGTCAACTCGACCGGGGGACCGTACCTCGCCACCGGCGGGACGGGGGACGTCCTGACCGGCGCGATCGGGGCCCTCCTGGCGCGCGGGTTGCGGCCGGCCGACGCCGCGGTCCTCGGTGCATACGCCCACGGGATCGCGGGCCGGATGGCCGCGTCGGAGCTCGGAGAAGGCACGGTCGCGTCCGACGTGTCCGCGAGGATCCCTGCTGCTTTCCTCGGCTTGATCACCAGGGAGCCGTGATGCGCCACCGCCCGACCGTCGCGGTGGTTGATCTGGACGCGATCCGCCACAACGTTCGAACCCTCAAGCCGAAGACCGCCGAGCTCATGGCCGTGGTGAAGGCCAACGGGTACGGGCACGGAGCGGTGCAGGTCGCGCGGGCCGCCCAGGCGGCGGGCGCGGGGTGGCTGGGCGTTGCCCTGGTCGAAGAAGGTGTCGAGCTGCGGGACGCCGGCATCACCGGCCGGATCCTGGTGCTCTCCGAGTTCCCCCTCGGGTCGGAGAAGGAGGCCCTCGCTGCGGGGCTCATCCCCACGGTGTACACAGGCGAGGGCCTGGAGCGCTTGGCAGAGGCAGCGCGATCACTGGGCAGACCGGTGGGAGTCCACGTGAAGGTGGACACGGGCATGCACCGCGTGGGCCTCGATTCGTACCGGATCGTTCCCTTCGTCTCGGCCCTCTTGGAAGAGGTCCTTGAGCTCGAAGGGTTGTGGACGCACTTCGCCAAGTCGGAGGAGACTGACGACCCGTTCACGCGGTGGCAACTCGACCGGTTTAACGGGGTGACGGCGACGCTGCGCGAGGCAGGCGTCGTTCCCCGGTACCGTCACGCTGCGAACAGCGCCGCGACCATCCGTTTCCCGGAGTCCCACCTCGACATCGTTAGGGTGGGGATCGCCATGTATGGGCTGAGCCCGGGGCCGAACCTCGCCGAGGAAGCGGGCTGGAAGCTGCGACCAGCGATGTCGCTGAAGAGCGCGGTGACCATGGTGAAGCGGGTCCCGGCGGGGGAGGCCATATCCTATGGTCAGCGCTACACGCTCGCCCGGCCGTCCACCATCGTCACGGTCCCCGTGGGGTACGCGGACGGATACAGCAGGATGCTCAGCGGCAAGGCGGAGGTCCTCATCTGGGGCCGAACGTATCCGGTGGCCGGGACCATCACCATGGACCAGCTCATGGTCGATTGCGGAGACGACCACGTGGAGGTCGGTGACGAGGTTGTGCTTATCGGTGAGCAGGGAGACGAGCGAATCACCGCCGATCAGGTGGCCGATTGGATCGGAACGATCGGATACGAGGTGGTGTGTAGCGTGAGCGAGCGGGTTCCGAGGGAGTACGTCGGGTGAGCGAGGGGACGCCCCGCGTGCGTGTGGCCCGGCGTGTGGCGAAGAAGGCGCTCGTCGTGGCGGGAGCCACGGCCACGGCGGCGGCTCTGGGTGTGGCCGGCGAGCGTTACCTGGTCCGCCGCGCACGGTCTCGCCCCGACCCGGAGCGTGGCGAACCGCTGGAAGAGCGCCCAGGAACCGAGCATCGGATCCGATCGTTCGACGGCTCCGAGCTCGCCGTCAACATCGTCGGGCCGGAAACGGCTCCAACGATCGTGATGCTCCACGGGTTCAGCGCTGACCTCACGCTTTGGCACTACCAATGGAGGCACTTCAGCGAGGAGTACCGGTGCGTCCTGGTCGATCAACGTGGACACGGGCGAAGCGGCCCCGCGACCGCGGGAGACTACTCCCTCGAAGCGATGGCGAAGGACCTCAAGGTGGTCCTGGATGAGCTCGCTCCCCGTGGTCCGGTCGCCCTGGTGGGACACAGCATGGGTGGCATGGTCATCATGTCCTTCGCGGAGCTCTTCACCCAGGAATTCGGAACCAGGGTCTGCGCTGTCGTGCTCGCCAACACCGCGGCCGCCGAGCTGGTCAAGGCCGCGGCGGCAGGACTGGGGGCGCAGCTGGGCAAGGTGGTCACCTCCGCCTTCCTTCGGGTGGCCCGCGATCCCCGGAGGGTGTACCGCATCAGGGCGCGGGCCCTCTCGGGGCGGGGCGACCTGGCCTTCATCGCGGCAAGGATGACGAACTTCGGCGCCAAGGCGCCGCCGTCATTGGTCGACTACGTGGCCAAGGTGGCGGCGCGGGCCCCGGTCGAGGTGTGGAGCGACCTCCTGGGAAGCCTCGTCGAGATGGATCTGAACCACGCCCTGGCCCATATCACGGTGCCCACACTTGTCATCGTGGGGGACGTCGACCGTCTGACCCCTCCCTCCTCCGCGCTGGCGATCAAGCGCATGCTGCCGAACGGCCGGATGGTGGTGTTCAGGGGTTCGGGCCACTGCACCATGCTGGAGCGCCACGCCGAGTTCAACCAGCTCGTCGAGGGATTCCTGGCCGAGGCCGTAGAACGTCGCGCCGCCGGCCAGACCGAGGGTCCCAGACCCCGTTCCCGGCGACCGAAGGGAACCCGCTCAAAGGGATCGTCCCGGGAAAAGGTCGAGAGACGGTGATCACGCGGGTCCCGGGGATCCGCGTGGGCCACTGGACCGACCCCGTCGGCCTCACCGGTTGCACCGTCGTCCTCTGCCCTGGCGAGACCGTCGGGTCGGGGGAGATCCGGGGCGGGGCGCCCGGAACCAGGGAGACGGACCTCCTGCGGCCGGGCACGCTGGTCGATGAGGTCCACGCGGTCCTCCTCACCGGCGGGAGCGCCTTCGGGCTTGCCGCCGCGGACGGCGTCATGCGCTTCCTGGAGGAGCGGGCCATCGGATTCGACACGAGGGTGGCCCGCGTGCCGATCGTCCCGGCGGCCGTACTGTTCGACCTGGGCGTCGGCGATCCCGCGGCGCGCCCGGGGGCGAGCGAAGGCTACCGGGCCTGCGCGGAAGCGGGCGGGGAGGTCGCCGAAGGAAACGTGGGCGCCGGCACGGGAGCGACCGTGGCCAAGCTCCACGGCGTCGAACGAGCCCTGAAAGGCGGCATGGGAACGGCCACAGGCGAGGATGGGGAGCTCATCGTGGGCGCCCTGGCCGCGGTAAATGCCTTTGGTGAGATCGTGGCTGAGGATGGGTCGGTGTTGGCAGGTGCACGTGGCGGCGAAGTGGCCGAGGTCGGTTCGCCGGAGGCCCCGGACCAGGCGAGCAACCCTGGGCCGACGAACACGACCCTGGTCGTCGTGGCGACCAACGCGAAGCTTTCCAAGGAGCGCGCCAACCTCCTGGCCAGGGCGGCACACGACGGCATCTCGGGAGCCATCCAACCGGCGCATACAATGTGGGATGGGGACGCGGTCTTCACGCTCGCCACGGGTGAGGTGGAGGCGGATCAGCGGGCCCTGGAGGAGCTGGCCACGTCGGCGGTGACGGAGGCAATCCGGCGTGGCGTCCTCCTCGCGGAGAGCGTTCGGAACTTCCCCTCGGTAGGCGAAGGGATGCAGCCATGAGCATGACTCTCCAGGAGCTGGGACGGGAAGCATCGACGTGCACCCGATGCCGGCTGGCCAAGGGACGGACCCAGGTTGTGTTCGGCGTTGGGAATCCGCACGCCGGGCTGATGTTCATCGGCGAGGGGCCAGGTTATTACGAGGACAAGCAGGGGGAGCCGTTCGTCGGCGCCGCCGGCCAGCTGCTGACTAAGCTCCTCGGGGAGATCGGCCTGCGTCGCGAGGACGTGTACATCTGCAACGTGGTGAAGTGCCGCCCTCCGGGGAACCGGGATCCCCTGCCCGATGAGATCGAGTCCTGCCGGCCCTACCTCGAGGGCCAGCTGGAGAACATCCAGCCGAGGGTCATCGTGACGCTGGGTAACTTCGCTACGCGCTTCATCCTCGACCGTCAGGTCTCGATCAGCAGGGTTCGGGGCCAGCGATTCACCATCGACGGGCGGACGGTGATCCCGACCTTCCACCCGGCGGCCGTGCTGCACGGCGGGGGCGAGGCCGGGACGCAGATGACCGCGCTCCGAGCCGATTTCCGCCTCATCCGCGAGGTGCTCGACGAGCCCGTCCCAGAGCCGGTTGGGGGCGAGGAGCAACTGGGCCTGTTCTGAGGAGATGCGGACCGGCCTGGCGCTCGTCACCACTTCCCCCGAGGAGACCCGGGCGATCGGACGGACCCTGGCGACCTTCCTCAAGCCTCGGGACGCAGTCTCCCTCACCGGAGACCTCGGGGCCGGGAAGACCACGTTCGTCCAGGGCGCCGCCGATGGGCTGAAGGTGACGGAGCCCGTCCTGTCACCGACCTTCACTCTGGTCCGTCGGTACAGGGGAACGCTCCCGGTCTACCATCTCGACGTGTACAGACTTGAACGAATGCAGGACGCCCTCGACATCGGGCTGGACGAGATCCTGGACGAGGGAGCCGTGATCTTCATCGAGTGGGGCGACGCCATCGACCCGTTGCTCCCTGCGGACCATCTGCAGGTCGAGCTGACCTTGCCGGCCGAGGGGGATGGGCGACGGCTCGAGCTCACCTGGTACGGGCCGTCGTGGGCCGAGCGGATCGATGGCCTTGCTCAGGTCCTGGAACGTTGGAAGGCCTGAGACGACATGCTGGTGCTGGGGATCGAGACCTCCACCCCTCAGACGGCGGTTGCCCTCGGCACGGAGCAAGGCATCATCGCGGGGACCGTTCTCTCCATGGGCCGTCCCGGGGACGAGACGGTCATGCCGGCGATCACGCACCTGCTGCAGTGGTCGGAGGTCCCGCTGTCGTCGCTCGGTGGGATCGCCGTCGGGCTGGGTCCCGGCCTCTTCACGGGGATGCGGGTGGGGATCGCCACGGCCAAATCCCTGGCCCAGGTGCTCTCGATTCCGATCGTCGGGCTGGCCTCGCTGGACGTGGTGGCGTTCTCCGTCCGGTACTGTCGCCGATCGATCTGCGCGGTGATCGACGCCAAGAGGTCGGAGGTCTTCTTCGCGTTCTACCGCCCGGTTCCGGGCGGCGTATCCCGGGAGACGGAGTTCCTGGTGGGGACCCCGGCCCACCTGGCCGCCGAGCTGGAGGCCAGACCGGAGGATGTCCTGCTGGTCGGCAACGGCGCGCTCGTGTACCGTCGACAGCTGGAAGAGGCGGGCAGCCACGTGGAGTTCGCCTCGGCCGCCTATTCGTTTCCCGCGGCCACCGCGCTGGTCGAGCTGGCGATCCCGCGGTTCTCGCGGGAGGAGTACGACCGGCTGTTTGACGTCCAGCCGTTCTACGTGAGGAAGAGTGATGCGGAGATCGCTTGGGACCACCGTCGACGAGCCGGTTGAGCTCGAGATAGGCCGAATGCGCCGACGCCATCTCAAGGGCGTCATGGCGATCGAGCGCCAGGTCTACCCCCGTCCGTGGAGTCCCAACCTGTTCCTCTCGGAGATGAACGAGCTTCGGAACCGCATGTACCTGGTCGCCCGGATCAACAGGGAAGTGGTCGGCTACGGCGG
Source organism: Actinomycetota bacterium (assembly GCA_046726275.1). Lineage (GTDB taxonomy): Bacteria > Actinomycetota > UBA4738 > UBA4738 > UBA4738 > DASXTW01. Next base: position 10,815 of record JBKPAF010000081.1, on the reverse strand, counting down.
CATCATGTGCTACGGAGACGAAGCCCACGTGACAACCATCGCCGTGGACCCCGACCACCACCGGCGGAAGATCGGGACGCGCATCCTGTTCGAGCTGGTCCGGGAGGCGATCCGGATGGGAGCCCGGGCGGTCTCACTGGAGGTGCGGGTGTCGAACTGGGGAGCCCAGCGACTGTACAGTAGATTCGGGTTCCGACCGGTGGGGATCCGCAAGAACTACTACCAGGAGACCGGCGAGGATGCTGTCGTCATGTGGGTCGACGGCATCCGTTCTCCCGACTACCGGGGTCGGCTCGATCGGATCATCGAGCAGGTCCCGTTCGGCATCCAGCCCAGCTGAGCTAGGAACCGGGGCCGGATCCATGCGCGTCCTGGGGATCGAGACCTCGTGTGACGAGACGGCCGTCGCCATCCTCGACGACGGACGGAAGATCCAGGCCAACCTGCTCTCCAGCCAGGCGCACCTCCACGACCGGTTCGGGGGGGTGGTGCCAGAGATCGCCTCCCGGGCTCATCTGGAGAACATCAATCCACTGCTCGAGCTGGCCCTCCGCGAGTCCGGGGCGTCGTTCGGCTCGATCGATGCGGTGGCGGTCACGGTGGGGCCCGGCCTGGTCGGTGCGCTCCTGGTCGGCCTGGCTGCCGCGAAGGGGTTGGCCCTGGCCCTGGGAGTCCCGTTGATCGGGGTGAATCACCTCGAGGGGCACATCTACGCGAACTTCCTCGAGCGCGGACCTCTGAAGGAGCCGTACGTGTCTTTCGTGGTCTCCGGGGGCCACACGATGCTCGTGTTCGTGCCGGAGCCCTACGACTTCCAGCTCCTCGGCCAGACCCTCGACGACGCGGCGGGCGAGGCCTACGACAAGGTCGCCAGGCTCCTGGGCCTGGGATTCCCGGGCGGTCCGGCCCTCGACCGGCTCGCCACCGCGGGCGACCGAACGGCGATCCGGTTCCCTCGTGCGGCGACGGAGCGAGGCTACGACTTCTCCCTCTCGGGATTGAAGACGGCCGTGGTCCGGTACCTCAAGGCGGCGAGAGCGAGAGGCGAGGAGCCCAAGCTCGAAGACGTGGCCGCGTCGTTCCAGGAAGCCGTGGTCGAGGTGCAGGTCGACAAGACCATCTCCGCCGCCGTCGACAAAGGAGTGAGGAAGATCGTGCTCGGCGGCGGGGTCGTGGCGAACACCCGGCTGCGAGAGCTCATGTCCGAACGGGCCGAGCAACATGGCCTGGAGCTCCTCATCCCTCCGCCGGAGCTGTGTACGGACAATGCCGCCATGATCGCCTGCGCCGGCCACCACCGGCTCATCCGGGGCGATCGGACTCCTCTCGACGTGGGCGCGAACCCCAGCCTCCCGCTGTGAAGCTCCCCTCATGAGCACCGTCCTGGTTACGGGCGGAGCGGGGTTCATCGGGTCTCACCTGTGCGACAGTCTGCTGGCTCAGGCGCACACGGTGGTCGCGATCGACGACCTCTCCTCCGGCCGCTTGGCGAACATCGGCGAGGCTCGCACGTACGGGGATCGGTTCACCTTCTACAGCCTGGACATCCGCGTGGATGGGATGCCCGCGCTGTTCGAACGTCACCGGCCGGACGTGGTCATGCATCTCGCTGCAAGCGGAAAGGCCGAGGATGCCATCGACGCTCCCAGCGAAGCCGGAGTGGCCCTGATGGGTCTCCTTGCCGTGTTGGAGTCTTCCGTCGCCGCCGGGGTTGGCAAGGTCGTCTTCACGTCCTCTGCGTCGATGTACGGCGAACCTCGGAGCATTCCGATCAAGGAGTCGTGGATGCCCGCGGCGAAGCCCCTCACGCCTGCCGCCATCTCCAAGCGAGTTGCGGAGGATTACCTTCGCTTCTACCGGAGCTCCCGCGGCCTGGACTTCACCACGATCGTTCTCCCGAACGTCTTCGGACCACGCCAGGATCCGGAGACCCGGTTCGGCGTGGTGACCCGCTTCGCCGGAAAGATGTTGCACGGGGAGAAGCCGGAGATCCGGGGCGACGGCGAGCAGACCCGCGACTTCCTGTTCATCGACGACGCCGTCAATGCGCTGAACCTGGCCGTGGAGGCCGGCTCGGGCCTGACCATGAACGTCGGCACGGGCCGGGAGACCAGCATGAACGAGCTGTTCCGGATGCTCGTGGAGGTCACGGGGTTCAAGGGGGAGCCGCTGTTCGGGCCGGCCCAGCCGGGCGACGTGCGTCGGAGCGCTCTCGACCATTCCAAGGCGGCACGGCACCTGGCCTGGAAGCCATGGACGCACCTGGAAGATGGGCTGCGCGAGACCGTCGCGTACCTGCGGGGGTCCTCCTGACACTCCAGATTGACCAACTCGGCGGCGGGCCCTAGCCTGACCCGAATCCACGTCGGGGCCCGGTGTTCGAGGGGAGGCTCCATGCGAACGCGCGGCTCGATCCCTTTCCTCATCGGATTGCTCTGCCTGTCCGTGCTACCCGGGACGGCCGAAGGCTCGCCTCGCCCAACGCGCTCCCAAGGTGCGTTGAAGGTCGAGGAGTTCCCGATCCCGACTCCCTCCAGCCGGCCCTATCAGATCGTGGCCGGGCCGGACGGGAACCTGTGGTTCACCATGTCCGACGCAGGCAAGATCGGCAGGATCACGCCATCGGGGCAGATCACGGAGTACCCCATCCGTACCGGTAGCGGGCCCTACGGCATCACTGTTGGCCCCGACGGAAACATCTGGTTCACCGAGCGATTCGCCAACATGATCGCCAAGTTCAGCACCGCCGGCCAGCTCCTCGCCGAGTATGAGGTCCCCACTCCCCGGAGCCAGCCGTGGGGGATCACCGTGGGTCCCGACGGCGCGCTGTGGTTCACCGAAGAGGACGTCGACCAGATCGGACGCATCACCGTGAACGGACAGATCACGGAGTTCTTGACCCAGAATTGCTGCTTCCCCACCTTCATCACGACCGGAAGCGACGGGCGGCTGTGGTTCACCGAGGAGCTCCCGGGCCAGATCGGCGCGATGAGCACCAACGGCGACGTCGAATACTTCACCCCACCCACGGCCCAGTTGCTCTACGGCATCACGACCGCCAAGAACGGCGAGGTCTGGTGGACCGCTCTTGCGGGGGACAACAAGATCGGCAAGGTCCAGGCCAACGGGGAGATCACGGAGTTCCCGATCCCTTCGGACGGAACGGGGATCGCTGGGGTGACCGAAGGGGCCGACGGGATGATCTGGTTCACGCAGAACGACGTGGGGAGGGTGGGCGTCATGCGGCCCGGCGGGGGCCTGATCTTCCTGGTCGACGACGGCTCGTACCCGATCGGGATCACCACCGGTCCGGATGACAACATCTGGATCGCCGAGTCCCAGTCGAACGCCATCGGCCGGCTGATGATCCGCCTCACCAAGCCTGCGGGAAGGGACGGACCAGCCCGAACCTGAGCAGCCGGAGCGCCCTTCCGCCCGCATCGCTGGCTCGTTGCTGCTACCCCCTGGACTCCCGTTGACTGGTTGGCGGCCGGGTGGCTAGACTGTTAGCACTCAGAAGCGGAGAGTGCTAAGTCGGCGAAGGAGGAGGGAATGGCCGGAAAGTTCAGTCTGCAGCCGCTGGAAGACCGGGTCGTGGTCAGGCCCAGCGAAGAGGAGGAGACCACAGCCTCCGGCATCGTGATCCCCGATACGGCCAAGGAGCGGCCTCAGGAAGGCGAGGTCATTGCGGTGGGCCCAGGCCGGTTCGAGGATGGGCAGCGCATCCCCATGGATGTCAAAGTGGGGGACAAGGTCATCTACTCGAAGTACGGCGGCACCGAGGTCAAGATCGAGGGGGAGGAATACCTGATCCTCTCCGCTCGCGACGTCCTCGCCGTCGTCACCAAATAGCTACCGGGAGGTCCTATGGCAGCGAAAGTATTGAAGTTCGACGAGGACGCCCGGCGGGCCCTGGAAGCGGGGGTCAATAAGCTCGCCCACGCCGTCTCGATCACCTTGGGCCCCAAGGGGCGCAACGTGGTCCTCGACAAGAAATGGGGGGCTCCCACCATCACCAACGACGGGGTCACCATCGCCAAGGAGGTCGAGCTGGAGGACCCGTGGGAGAACATGGGAGCCCAGCTGGCCAAGGAAGTCGCGACCAAGACCAACGATGTCGCCGGGGACGGCACCACGACCGCAACGGTTCTGGCTCAGGCCATGGTCCGCCACGGGATGAAGAACGTCGCGGCGGGGGCGAACCCGATGGCGCTCAAGCGCGGCATCGAGCGGGCCGTCGCCGCGGTCGTGGAGCACATCGGAAAGCAGGCCCGTGACGTCGAGGGCAAGGACGAGATCGCCCACGTGGCCGCGCTGTCCGCCGCTGACCGAGCCATCGGCGAGACCATCGCCGAGGCATTCGAGAAAGTTGGCAAGGACGGCGTGATCACCGTCGAGGAGTCGCAGACGTTCGGGATCGAGCTGGAGTTCGTCGAGGGGATGCAGTTCGACAAGGGCTACATCTCGCCGTACTTCGTGACCGACCCCGAGCGGATGGAGGCCGTCTACGAGGATCCCTACATCCTCCTAGTCGGTAAGAAGATCTCGAGCGTGCAGGATCTTCTTCCCTTGCTGGAGAAGGTCGTCCAGGCCGGCAAGCCGCTCGTGATCGTCGCCGAGGACGTGGAGGGCGAAGCGCTGGCCACCATGGTCGTGAACAAGATCCGGGGAACATTCCAGTCAGTGGCCGTCAAGGCCCCCGGGTTCGGGGATCGCCGAAAGGCGATGCTCCAGGACATGGCCATCCTCACCGGGGGCCAGGTCATCACGGACGAGATCGGCGTCAAGCTTGAGAACGTCGCGCTGGACATGCTCGGACGGGCCCGCAAGGTCCTGGCGACGAAGGACGACACCACGATCGTGGAGGGCCAGGGCAATCCCGAGGACATCAAGGGCCGCATCAACCAGATCAAGGCCGAGATCGACCGGACCGACTCCGACTGGGACCGGGAGAAGCTCCAGGAGCGCCTGGCCAAGCTGGCCGGCGGTGTGGCCCTGATCAAGGTCGGGGCGGCCACGGAGATCGAGCTCAAGGAGAAGAAGCACCGGATCGAGGACGCCGTCTCGGCGACCCGGGCAGCCATCGAAGAAGGCATCGTTCCGGGCGGTGGGGTGGCCCTGATCCGTGCGGAGGAAGCCGTCGACCAGGGCAAGCTCGGGCTCGACGGGGACGAGGCAACGGGGGCGTCGATCGTACGCAAGGCGCTGTCCGAGCCGTCCCGGATCATCGCGGAGAACGCCGGTCACAACGGCGGGGTCATCGTGGAGCGGATCCGCTCCGAGTCCGGGGCCTTCGGGTTCAACGCGGCTTCGGCCGAGTGGGGCGACCTGCTGAAGGCCGGGATCATGGATCCAGCGAAAGTCACCCGGTCCGCGCTGCAGAACGCCGCATCGATCGCCGGGCTGGTCCTCACCACGGAAAGCGCCGTGGTCGAGAAGCCCGAGGAGGAGGACAAGACGCCCGCGATGGCGGGCGGCGGCCACATGCACTGAAGGCGAACCTGTCGCCGAAGCACCGGAAGAGGGGCCCCACCCGGGCCCCTCTTCTCTTGTCGAAGTCCCGATGCGGGTCGGAGAATCAGGTGGTGCTCGCCGGGTTGGGTCGAGGATCTGACTAAAGATGAGTGGTTCCGAGGGCGACTGGTCGCTGGTGGACTCCGTGCAAGCGCCGTGCCCCGTCTGCGGCAGAGTCAACCCTCCGGGCTTCCGGTTCTGCGGCGCGTGCGGCGCCAGCCTCGGCAAGGTCTGCGCTTCGTGCGGGGCCGAGGTGCCTTCCCAGTTCCGCTTCTGCGGGGTCTGTGGTGCGCCACAGGATGGCGGTGAGGCGGGCCCCGATACCGAGTTGGAGGAACGAAAGGTCGTCACGGTGTTGTTCGCCGACCTGACGGCCTCGACCGAGCTCGCCGCCCGTCTCGATCCCGAGGACTTGAGGGTCGTCCTGCGCCGGTTCTTCCAGGCGATGGTGGAAGAGATCGAGCGCCACGATGGGACCGTGGAGAAGTTCATCGGGGATGCCGTCGTCGCGGTGTTCGGAGTCCCGGCGGCCCACGAGGACGATCCGGAGCGTGCCGTGCGCACCGCCCTGGCCATGCAGCGGCGCCTCGCCGCGCTCAACGCGGACGCCGGTGAATCGACCGAGGTCGAGCTCGGGATGCGCATCGGGCTGAACACCGGAGAGGTCGTGACAGCGACAGGCGTGGACAGGGAGAACCTGGTGACCGGGGAGCCCGTCAACGTCGCGGCCCGGTTCCAGGCGCTCGCCCCGTCCGGAGAGATCGTGGTAGGCGAGAGGACCTACCGCGACACACGGCACGCAATAGGCTACCGGTCGTTGGGCGAGGTTCCGGTCAAGGGGATCGATCGGCCGCTGCCCGCCTGGCAGGTGACCGGGGAGCTCGATTCCACGGCCGCCCCAGAGCCCCGTCCGGGCGCGATCGGGGCGGTCCCCATGGTGGGACGAGATAGCGAGCTGGAGCTGCTCGAGCTCCTCCTTTCCCGCACGCTGCGAGAGGGCGGGGCCAGCCTGGTCACCGTGGTCGGCCCGGCCGGCATCGGCAAGAGCCGGCTCGCTCATGAGTTCGCCCAGCGGACGCTGGCTTCCCGCCCGGTCCGGATCGTTCGGGGACGGTGCCTCCCCTACGGGGAAGGCCTGACCTACTGGCCGATGGCGGAGATCCTCAAGGCCGACGCGGGGATCCTGGACAGCGACCAACCGGAGGCCATCTTGGAGAAGGCGGCCAGAGCCTTCTTGGGGAGGTTCGAGGTGTCCGAGCACACCGGAACAGTCCAGGTGCTCCTCTCCTCGGTCGGGGTCCCCGTTCCCACCGACCCTTTGGTCGGTGCAGAACCTTCGGCGGCGAAGGAACTCATCGCCCGATCGTGGAAGGCCTACTTCGACTCGTTGGCTTCCGACCAACCCGTGCTGGCCCTCCTGGAGGACCTTCACTGGGCCGACGCGGGCCTCCTGGATCTCGTGGAATACCTCGCCGGGCGGGTGACCAGCCGGGTGATGTTCGTGGCCATGGCCCGGCCTGACCTGGTGGAACGGCGGCCGGGGTGGGGTGGCGGGCTGCGCAGCTCCACCACCGTGTCCCTCTCACCGCTTTCCTCCGAGGACGGCGAGCACATGATCCGCCACCTCCTCGACGAGCTTCCCGCTCCGGACGAGGCCATCCAGCCACTACTCGCCCGGGCCGAGGGGAATCCCTTCTACGCCCAGGAACTCCTGCGGATGGTGGTCGATGCGGGATCTCTGGTCAGGTCGAACGGGGAGTGGATCCTGGAGCGCCCGATCCCAGCGAGCCTGCCCGACACCGTGCAGGGCGTGATCGCCTCGCGCATCGACATGCTTCCGATCCAGGAGAAACGGATCCTTCAGGACGCTGCCGTGGTGGGTCGGATCTTCTGGCCGGGCGCGCTCGCGCGCCTCGGTTCCCCGGGCGCTACGTCGACGATCGACGTCCTCGTGCACAAGGGATTGGTCTGGCAGAGAGACACATCGGTGGTCGAAGGTGAGCGGGAGCTTATCTTCAACCACATCCTCACCCGCGACGTGGCGTACGCGAGCATACCGAAGACTCGGCGGGCGGCCGCCCACGCCGAGGCGCTCTCCTGGGTCGAGGAGAAGATGGCCGGCCGCGACGAGGAGTTCGCCGAGATCCTGGCGTTCCACGCCGAGCAGGCGGGCGACATCCCGAAGACGGCCAGGTATTCCCTGCTCGCCGGCCACCGAAGCCGGCGACTCTTCGCCACTCATGAGGCCATCCAGCGATACGACCGAGCGCTCCGGGCGGCGGAGAGCAGCCCTGGGCCGACCGACCACGCCTTGCTGGCGGAGATTGCCCTGTCCCGAGGCGAGGCCAGGGAGCTCCTCGGTCAGTTCGTCGAGGCTCAGGCCGATTACGAACGGGCGCTCGCGGACGCTCGAGCCGCCGGCCACGGCCAACTGGAGGCCCAGTCGTTGGGGGCGCTTGCTCATCTCCACTGGCTCCAGGACCGGTTCGAGGAGGGCGAGCTGATCCTGGCCGACGCCCTGGACAAGGCCAGGTCGGTAGGGGACAGGCATCTACTCGCCCGTCTCCTCTATACGGCAGGGACGTTGAAGTTCGGCGGAGGTCGGTACAGGGAAGCCCTGCCGATGCACGAGGAGGCTCTCCGCGTTGCTCAAGAGGGAGGGGACCCTGCGGGAGAAGCGCTGGCCCGGCACGGGCTGTGCGAGACGAAGTACTTCCTGGGCCCGCTGGACCAGGCCCTGGCCGAAGGCAGGCGAGCCGACGAGCTGTTCCGGTCCCTCGGGCAGCGCCCGATGGTCTATCACAACCTCTACATGGTCGGGTACACGCTGTACTACAAGGGACGCCTCCCCGAAGCGCTCGAGGCATTCGATGAAGCCGTGGAGGGCTGCCGGGAGGTCGGGAATCGACGCGACGAAGGATTCGCCCTCGGCCGGGCGATCGCCAGGTATCCCGCGGGAGAGTTGGGCCCCGCCCTCGTCGACATGGAGGAAGCCACCCGGATCGCGGTCGAGCTCCGAACGCCACGCCTCGAGCTGGCCATCCGGAGCTTCGGATCTGGCCTCCTGGCCGAGCTCCGCCGTTTCGACCTAGTCGAGGCGGAGCTCCGCGAATGCTTCGCCATCGCCGACCGGCTGAAGAGCAAGTTCGGTCTCCCCCGGGTGTTCACGATGGCCGGATGGGTCGCGGTCCATCGGGGAGAGAAGGCTCGAGCCCTCGACCTATTCAGGGAAGGGCGCGAGAGGTCCGACGATGTGCTCCTCGATCGATTGCAGAACGGGCAGGTGGAGGTCCTCGCGTGGGAGGAGGCGGGGGACGCGGAAGAACTTCGTGCGGTTGCGGAGCGGTTGGGTCCGCTCGCCGCCGGGGAGAGTCCGCTCCTCGTCAATTGGGCCGAGTACGCGCGGGTCGCCGCGGGCGCGCTCGAAGGTGAGTGGGAAGGGATCCTGGCCAGAGCACGAGCGCTCGAGGAGAAGGCTCGGTCGACCGGTGAGCGGATGCTCGAATGGCGAGCCGCCGCCATCGCGTCGAGAGCGCTCTCCGTGGCGGGCAAGCTCTGGGATGCTGAGATCGAGCGTGCCCGGGCCGCCGCGATCCTGAGAGCGATGGCCGACGGGCTCGAGGACGAGGCCCACCGGTCCTCGTTCGTGGCCAGGCCCGACGTGGCCCCCCTGCTCGATTCGGTGGCCGGGCCTCTCTCTGGCCTGGGGGCGGCGAGCCTCGAGGCGATGGAGCCGCCCGTGGAGCGGTCGTTCGAGGATGGCGAGGTGATCTTCGGCCGGGGTGGTGGGGGCACCAGCGTGTACATCGTCGTGCGAGGCACAGTCCGGGTCGCTTCCTCGACCGAGGGTGGAACCGAGGTGCTCCTGGGCCGGATGGGTCCCGGCGAGGTCTTCGGGGAGCTGGGATTGCTGGATAGGGGGCCCCGTACGGCGGACGCGGTGGCGGAAGGTCCGACCGTCGTCTTCGAGTTCGGGCGGGAGGGGTTCCTTCGTCTGCTCAAAGCGGAACCGACCGTCGCCGGCCAGATGCTGACGCTGTTGAACGATCGGCTGGCCATGATCGCCAACACGGCCGAGCATTCGGAAAAAGGCGACGTGGCCGCCCGCCTGGCCGGGGCCATCCAACAGGTGGCCGGGGCCGAGGATCGTTCTCGGACGGTAATCGAGATCCTGCCTGTGTACCTGAAAGACGGTGAGATCTGGTGGCTTCGCCCCGCACCGGGGCCCTCCCTCCAGGTGGATGGGGACGGCTCCGCGCATCCGGGCGACGCCGTCGTGTCAGCCTTGGCCGCGTATGGAGTGCACCCAGTCGCCGTGCACTCGACGTCGTGGCGCTTCGAGCGAGGTCGGCTGGTCGTAACCTACCTGGCCGTTCTGGATGGTCCCACGCCATCGGTGCATGGGTTCCACGCCTCGGAGGTTCGCCGCCGGGAGCTCGCGCGCGGATCGGCCTTTGAGCCTCCGCCGGCGATCGACATCGACCATGTGGTCGAGCACGCGCTCCGGCACCTCGCCTGGCTCGGAAAGGATGATCCGGTGATCCGCGACCTGCTTCACGGCGGGTGGTTCAGAGCCCTCGAAGCTTACGAGCCCGAGCCCTTCCGTTCCCTGAGCGACACCTCTCCGACGAATGAGGGATAGGGAGCGAGGCTATCCCGGAGACGGCTGCTCCTTGGACGAAGCGAACAGGCCGTACAGAAGGGCGAAGGAGAACGCCAGAGCGACGAGTCCAAAGAGCCACCACAACGCGCTCGACTGAGAAGCCGAGAGCCCGAATGCTGCATTCAGCACGACCACGGCGGCCGTCGCCGCAGTCACCAGGGCGAACGCCCAGGACCACCACCACAGCTGCTCGATCCGATGGGCCACCAGGACCATCAACATGGCCAGCCCCACGGCGTGGATCCCGTAGACGCGGAGCCAGGCCAGCTCACCGAGGGGTGGCTGGTCGAACACGGTGACCAGGACGAACCGAGGAGCCAGCGCCAGCGCGGCTCCGACCACGCCCCACGCCCCGGCTTCGAGGTACAGGACCCGCCTGAGCGTGTTCATGGCTGGGTACAATACTTGGGCTACTCGACGGCGCGGGTCCTCGTTTGCAGCACGGGGAGCCCGCGCTCTTTCGGTCGGCCCTTCGAATCTGTCGACTCGCTCGCTGGGGAGAACTGGTGCATCGATGACGAACGGACCACGGGTCGCGGTGATCGGGTTGGACTGCGCCACCCCGCAGCTGCTGTTCGACCAGCTCGCGGACGCGGTGCCCAACATCAACGCTCTGCTGTCGCGCGGCATGTATGGGG
>JBKPAF010000080.1:0-27393 GCA_046726275.1 Actinomycetota bacterium | reverse complement strand
TGCCCAGCACGCAACCTGAGCAATCCATTCGAGACCGTGTGGGGACAGACGCATGAGGCAGAGACAGACGAGGAGCGTCTTTGGGCAGATCGTCCTGATACTCGGAGCGATCGTTCAGCTCGCGGTGATCGGCGGGGCGGTCTTCTACGCGACAAAGTTGATCGCGCACGCGTTCTGATCAGCATCCGATGAGTCCGTCATCGGTCGATGTCGACCGATGACTCGTCAGGTGCGTAGCTTGCACGACGCGTTCACGCTTCGGATAGACTTTGACGGCGATGCTGGGCGTGTTTCGCTTCCCCGAGGACCGGTCGACGTTGAGTCGTTTTGATTGGCAGCGAAGCTCAGGGCCCTGCTGAAAATTCGACGCCGACCGAGGAAGGCGAAGCGATGACCCCCTTACGGCCAGCGGTAGAAGACCCAAGACGGCCAAAGTTCAAACGAACCGACCGGATGGTGTGGCGCAGCCGCCTCTCGGTCTTCATCATTCGCACGGGCATCCTCTTCACCACGCTCCTTTTCATCGGCGCGTTCGTGCTCGCTGGAACGGGGGCAGTCTACGTCGTGGTCACACCGATCCCCGAAGCGCGGAAGAGTATCTCCAACAACACAAAGCCGAAGGCGCCGACCCGGCGAATCGTCCCTTCACAGTCGAGTGATCGCGGCACACACGCGGCACCAGCATTGGATGCGTGCGAGACTCGTTCTGCGCCCGACATCCTTCGTCCAGGACGCGAGTCCCGCCCCAGCGCGAAATGCGCGAAGCGGACCGCCAAGCTCTCGCGGAAAGAGCTTCGCCACCAAGATCCTCAGTCGCGTGGACGGAAGGGCGGGTCACGCGAGCGTCACCCACGGCAGCGCGAACACAAGCACCCCGGACCTGATTCCTCCGCTAAGGAATGGAAGAAGGCCCCGAAGGAGTTCCGTTCCAAGGGCGACGGCTGACTCGGGCTTTCATCAGGGACGCGGCGGCTTCCCAGAAACCGATACCCCATCCCAAATGCATGCTCAAGAACGCCGCGGGGATCCGCAGCCGAGCCTGTGGGTCACTCACCTTTCGCCCTGCCGCCACCGTGGCCGTGATCAGGCCAACCCCATAGGGGGCCACAGCCAGAGCAGCGAGCTTTGGCCGGCGCACACCCAACGCGATCCCTGCCGCAAGAAGCAAGGGCACCATCGGGGCGGCGAGGTGACGAACCTTGATGGAGTCGGGATGCAGTTGCAGGACCGCCGGCTTCGCCCGTCCGTACCGGCGGTACTGGCGGAACAAATCGGGGATGCTCTCCCGGCAGCGCCACGCGATGCTGAGCTCGGGATCGAAGAGCAATTGATGACCGGCCCGGCGCATCCGGTGGTCGAACTCGAAGTCCTCATTGGCAAGAAGTCGCTCGTCCCAGCCACCCAGCTGCCGGACAAGCTCGGTCGGATACGCACCGAATGGAACGTGATCGACGGTCTGGAGCCGTGATCCGTAGTGATAGAGGGAGTTTCCAACACCGAACGGCGATCCCAGCGCTGCAGCGATCGCCTTGCCTGAACGCGTGGTCCCCACCCCGTCCTTGCGCCCCCCGACGCCACCCCATCGCCCGGTTCGGAGGTGTTTGGCGGCCCGGTCCACGTAGTCGGGTGGGATCGTGGAGTGGGCATCGACGCGGACGAACCATGTTCCACGAGACGCCGCCAGCATCAGATTCAACGCCTTCGGGATCGTGGTATCTCCAACCTCCATCAGATGGACCCTGGGGTCACGCTCGGCATAGCGGCTGACGATGGCGGCGGTTCCGTCTCGGGAATGCCCGTCGGCCACGATCACCTGGAGGTTCTCGTAGCTCTGTGCCAACACCGAGTCCAGACACGCAGCGATGAAGCCTTCTTCATCACGAGCCGGGATGGCTACCGTGACCAGCTCGGGGCCTACGTCCCCTGAACGCGGTGATTCATCCATCGGGAGCGAAGTCAGATCTCGATCTGTTGCCATTTATAGAGCAGTCGAGCCCTGGTCGTGCCGTTAGCCGCCCTGGCCTTTTAGCACGGAGAGGATCGTCCGGGTCAGGATGACGATGTCTCGCCACAGGGACCAGTGCTCGACATAGTAGTTATCAAAGATCGCTCGCTCCTCCAGCGAGGTGTCGCCGCGAAGCCCGTGGATCTGGGCCCATCCCGTGATACCAACAGGAACCCGATGGCGATCGTCATATCCATGAACCGCAACCCGAAACCTGTCCACGAAGAATGGCCGTTCGGGTCGAGGCCCAACCAGTGACATCTCGCCTTTCAGCACGTTGATCAGCTGCGGCAGCTCATCGATGCTCGTCCTACGCAGCAGCTTGCCCACAGGGGTGATGCGATGGTCCTGGGCAACCGACCACGTTGTGTCGGAATCGTCGTTTTCTTGCAGCGTGCGGAACTTCAGCAATGGGAAGACTTTCCCGTTCTGTCCCACCCGGCGCTGGGTGAAGAAAATGGGACCGGGTCCGGACAGTCGCACCCCGATGACCGCCGCGACGAATACGGGCATGCTGAAAAGCAATAGGAGGCTCCCAACCACGAGGTCGAAGATGCGCTTGGTCCTCCACGCCAGGCTCCGGATGGCCGAACGCCGAAGGAGCACGAGGGGGATGCCCCAGAGATCCTCCGTAAACGGTCCCTCGGGGCCCATGCCGAGCTCGAACAACCGAGGCAGCATGTAAATGTCAACTTGTAACCGATCACACTCACGGAGGATCGTGACCATCTCGGGCTCACGCGTGCCACCGAAGGCAAGGATGACCCGCTGCACCCGGTACTGCGTCACGATCTTGGAGAGATCTGCGGCGTTTCCCAACAGCGGAAGTGGGAGGTCGTCGTCATGAAATGAGTCAAGGAATCCGATGGGGACGAGCCCAAACTCGGGATGTTCTTCGAGCGTCTTCGCGACTCGCACCCCCACCTTTCCGGCTCCGATGATCAGCGTGGATTCTCGAACGAATCCTCTGGCTCGCGCGTCTCGGATCGCCTTGTACGCCAGAGCGCGTCCCAGCAGGACGAGGCAGATAGCAAGGGGAACGATGGCAGCAAGCCCTCTGATGTGGCCGACGTCCACCTTGGTCAGCAGGACCGAGATCACGAAGGGAAGTGAGAGCCACCCCAGGAGATGGAACACGTCGTCACTCAGGCGAGGATTGATGCGCACTCGCCCCGACCCGATCGCCATCAAGATCAGGAAGGCCGAGCCTAAATAGAGCCATCCCGCCTTCGTATGGATGCGCCCCGTGAGGACGAGGGCTGCTGCCAGGGCGATGGCATCCGATAGTGGCACGACCGTCGAGAGGGGTCGCCACCGGAACGTGACGAGATCGGATGAGGCCCGATCGACAGCCTGCTGTACAGCCAATTGCTCCCCTTCCACAGGTCTCAACTTCAAGTCGAGACCTCACCCAAGTCGACCACGGCTAGTGGTCAAACAAGCCTCGATCTGGATTGCCGAAGCCCCTCCGACGATGAACCTAGGCCCCCCACCGCGTTCGGTGCCCCTTCGAGGGCGCCTACTCTACCTCCATCTTGGTGATACGAAAACCCCCAAAAGACCTAGGCTTCCATTCCGCGAAGTAATGCAGCGAGGGTACCCGGGGCCTGAAAGGTCCAAACCACCCAGTGTGGACCTCCGGCGTTTTGTCGAGCGTTCCTAGTCAGGGCGAGACTGCGTCACTCCTAGCGACGCGTCATGGGGCTGAAAGCCCGTCGCCTGCGCCGAGAGCGGAACAACCAGATCCCCACGCCCAATCCAGCCAGAGAAAGGAGCACGTAGAAGGGTCGGTTGGTCCATCCTAGCCACTTTCGGCGTTCTTCGGGCATGCCCACAGAGGATTCCCTCCTATTCCAGCAGGTCAGACAACTGGCGGGCACTCTTCACCGCGTAGTTCTCGTAGCAGTTGTTCATCACAACGTGGGTCTCCTTCGCCTCCGCGGCCAGGGCTTCGACCCGGGGCACCCATTCCTCCAGTTCCTTCATCTTGTAGTCGTAGCGGAACCGCTCGGCCGCCGTGGCCACCTTCCTCTCCCAGATCTCCGGGTCACGCCCGTGGAACCGCACCACGGCCAGCTGCTTCGAGGTGGCCGCGGCAACCGGCGGGATGCTCGAGTCGAATCCCTGCGGCATGTCGACGCAGACGTACGGGATGTCGTGCTCCTCGAGGAACGCCAGCGTCTCCTCCTGATTGCGTCCCTCCATCCACAGCTTCTGGCGGAACTCCACCGCGATCAGGTAGTCGGGGAGCCGCTCCTTGCACTCGAGCAGATAGTCCTTGGACTTCCGGCCGATCACGAACCACTGGGGGAACTGGAAGAGTACGCTGCCGAGCTTCCCCGCGGAGTGCAGGGGCATGAGGGCCTCGCGGAATCGCTTCCACACTTCCTCGACCGCCTGGTCGGGAAGCTTGTCCCGATACACGTTCTTCTTCTCGAGGAGCTCTTTCGGCAGACCCTCTCGGATCTCCTTGTACAGGGACTCCACTTTGGTGGGATGCTCGGTGAGCAGCGAGTACGCCTTGATGTTGAAGGTGAAGTCCTTCGGCGTTCGCTCGGCCCACAGGGCGGCGTTCCGCTCCGACGGAGGGAAGTAGTAGCTCGAATCGACCTCTACCACCGGGAACTGCGTGGCGTAGAACTTCAGCCGCTCCTCGGCGCTCGATACCCCCTTGGGATAGAAGTTTCCCCGCTTGATCAGAGTGGGCTCGGTCCACGACGAAATCCCCACCAGGACCCGCCCCGTCTTCGCCCGCTTCGGCACCGCCTGCTGGGCCTCTAGATCCACCCTGCGGCGTTGATGATCTCGGACTGCCGGAGCTTGCGAAGCGCCTCGCGCTCGATCAGGCGAACCCGTTCTCCGGACAGGCCCATCACCTTGCCCACGTCGCGCAGGCTCATGGCGTGGCCGTTGCCCAGCCCGTAGCGCAGGGCGATGACCCGCCGCTCTCGCGGATCCAGGATGTTCTGGACTGCCTGCCCGATCTCGTCCCGGAGCATGGCGTCCTCGACCGCGTCCAGTGGGCTGAGCTCCTCCTCTTGCTCGAGGAGGTCACCCAGCTCGGTGTCCTCGCCCACCGGAGCCTGCAGGGACACCGGCTCCCTCCGTTCGGCCTCGAGTAGCCGCTCCACCTCCTCCACCGGAAGAACCAGCTGCTTGGCCAGCTCCTGGGGAGTAGGGTCCCGGCCCATCTTCTGGCTGAACTGGACGAAGGTCCGCCGCAGCTTCCGGATCTGGTCGTGGACGTGCACCGGCAGCCGGATCTGGCGCCCACGGTCCGCGATGGCCCGGGTGATGGCCTGCCGGATCCACCACGTTGCATACGTGGAGAACTTGAACCCGCGGCGCCAGTCGAACAGCTCGACGGCGCGCATCAGGCCGATGTTTCCCTCCTGGACCAGGTCCAGGAACGGGAGGCCCTGCCCCTGGTACTTCCTGGCGATGGAGACGACCAGCCGCAGGTTGGCCCGGATGAACCGCTGCCGGGCGGCGTGGCCCCTCCGGACGGCCTCCTTGGCCTTTCGGATGCTGGTCTCGGACCTTAGCCGGCCGCCCTGGAGCCGGGCCTCGGCCTCCTCTCCGCGCTCGATGGCCATGGCGAGCTCGACCTCCTCCTCCTTGGTGAGGAGGGGCTCGCGGGCCGCGGCCTCCAGGTAGAGACGGACGTCGTCCGCCTCGCCCAGGGCTCGGGTCGGCTCAGATCTCCTGTTCGGCTTCGGTTCAGCGGCCATGGCTCTCTCTAGCTACAGGGTAGCTTGCTCGGTTATGAAAACTGAAAACGCGGAGTTCCCGCGCACGACAATGCCCCGCACGCATCGTGCGGAGAATCGGGATTTCCCCGATTCCATCAAAACGCCATTCGGGGCGCAATTGTTCCAATCCCGCCCCAGCTTATTCCCCGGCCGGGCGTCCGAACACGTCCAGGTTCAGGATCCCGGCGCTACCAGGACCTTGACGCCGCCGTCTCCCGCAACCAATCGGCGAAACGCCTGGTCCGTCTCCTCGAGCGGGACCGCCCCCGTGATCACGGTGGCGATCTCGGGTCGCTCACCAAGAAGCTCGAGCGCCCGCTTCATGGAAGGCCGGGAGGGGCCCGACAGCGAGAACGCCCGCTGTTCCTTGACGAACATCCGCAGCAGCAGGATCGGCGCCATCGGGACGCCCAGGACGCCGACCACGCCCTGGTATCCGCAGACGTCGAAAACCTGCTGGAGAGACTCCGGCGCCCCGGAGCATTCGAACGTGATCCGGGGCCCGTGGGGATCGACGGCGAGCGTCCTGGAAACGGGGTCCTCGGCGGTGGGGTCCAGGGTCTCCTCGCACCCGAGCGCCGAGCCCAGGTTGCGGCGCTCGGGTCGGGGATCCGCGCCCACCACGCGACATCCCTCCGCCACCAGTCCGGCGACGGCGAAGAGCCCGATCGGTCCGAGCCCGCTCACGTACGCGAAGTCCCCCGGCTGAGGTGTGGCCATACCCACGGCCCTGAGCGCCACCCCGAACGGCTCCGCCGCGGCTGCTGAGCGGTCGTCGAGGTCGTCGGCGATCGGGATCAGGTTCTCGGAGGGATAGACGGTGTATTCGGCATAGCCTCCCCACCGCTCGAAGGGAGGCTGGAGGCAGTACCGCGGGTGTCCGTCCCGACACCACAGGCACTTGCCACATCCGCGCGAGGGGAAGGGAGCAACCCGCGCCCCCAGAGGCCACCGACCATCCGGATCCAGGTCGACGGTCGCGCTGATCTCGTGGCCAAGGACCACGTTCGGGCCGGCCAGGGCGCCGGTCTTGTACACCGTGAGATCCGAGCCGCAGATCCCGCAGTACCTGACCTTGAGGCGGACGTCCCCGGGCGCGGGCTCGGGGATCGGGACCTCTCGCACCGTGATGGTCTGGGCCGCCTCGAAGAACGCTGCTCGCATGTGGGAGCCGAGCATAGCCCTCCCAACGCCCAACCTATACTTCCGGCGGGATGGGCTCGACGGCATCATCGTCCGCACACCACGGCGGGATCCTGGCCGCCCGGGCCCTGAAGGAAGCCGGAGTCGAAACGGTGTTCGCCCTGCCGGGGGGCCATGTCCTTCCGCTCTTCGAGGGTGCGCGAGTCGAGCGGCTCACGCTCATCGACACACGGCACGAGGAGAACGCCGTGTTCATGGCCGAGGGGTGGGCCCTGGCCACAGGGCGTCCGGCCGTCGCGGCAGTGACGGCCGGACCGGGAATCGCCAACGCGTTCGCGGGACTGGCCGAGTCGAACGCCGCGGGCGTCCCGGTGGTGGTCATCAGCGGGCGAACGGGCCTGAGGCAACGACACCGGGGAGCGGTTCAAGACCTGGACCACCTCACGGTGGTCGGGCCAGTGACCAAATGGCGGGCGGAGTGCCTCGACCCGGCCCGCATCCCCGAGTACGTCGGCGAGGCCGTGCATCAGGCTCGGTCGGGCGCACCGGGAGTGGCTTACCTGGAGATCCCCCAGGACGTGTTCGGCGACTCGGCGACGCCGCCCGAGCTGCCCTGGCCGGTGGGCCATGAGTCGGATGCGATCCGTTCTATGCCCTTCTCCGGAGACACCACCCGGGCGGTCCAAATGTTGGCCGCCGCGGAGAGGCCGGTCGTGGTGGCTGGCTCCGGCGCGTTCTTCTCCGGGACGGGGGACGCGCTGCTCGGCTTCATCGACCGCACGGGGATCCCCCTGACCACGACCAGCGCCGCTCGGGGGCTGGTCGACGACGACCACCCCCGGTGCCTGGGGGGGCTGGTCCACGGGGGGATCGCCCTGGCCTCGGCGGACGTGGCGCTCGTGCTGGGATCCAGGTTCAACGCGAACCTCGTCTATGGCGGGCCTCCGCTCTTTCCGCCGGGGCAGAAGGTCATCCAGGTGGACATCCGTCCCGAGCATCTCGGTGGGCTCCGGAAGCCTGAGGTGAGCCTCTCCGGCGACGTCCTAACCACCCTCGAGGCCATGGCCGCGGAATGGACAGGACCCCCCGACCGTTTCGCGGAGTGGGTCGACCAGGCGCGGCAGGGAGTCCGGATCAGCTGGCAGAGCTGGGACGAGCAGTGCGAACGCCCGGCTCGAGGTCTCCACCCCGGCTGGCTGGCCAGAGAGGTGGCACGGTTCGCGGAGGAGCAGGGCGCGGGAACCTTCGTATCGGATGGCGGGGACAGCGTGCTGTGGGGCATCGCGTTCTCCAAGGCTCATCGACCGGGTACGAACCTCTTCATCGGCTCGGCCATGGGAACGCTGGGGATCGGGCTCCCATTCGCCATCGCCGCGAGTGCCGCCCGGTCCGACGAACCTGTGTTCTGTTTCACCGGCGATGGGGCCTTTGGCCTATCCGCGATCGAGCTCGACACGGCTGCTCGCCACAGGCTCCCGGTGGTCGTGGTCGTGGTCAACAACGGCGGATGGGGAGACGTTCGCCACGAGCAGCGCATGTTCTACGGCGAGGATGCCGACCAGGGCGCCGTATTGTCCCACATGCGCTACGACCTCCTGGCCGAGGCGGTCGGGGGCCACGGCGAGCGGGTCACGACCCAGGACGAGCTGCGACCGGCGCTGGAACGCGCGCTCAAGTCGACCGAGCAGGGCGCCCCGGCCCTGGTCGACTGCGTCACCGATCCCGACGTGATGAGCGACCTGATGAAGAATCTGGGCGGCCTGAACGTGATGTGAAGGCGCTAGGGAGCGCTCGGGTCGGTCGCCTCGGTCGGACCCTCTTCATCTGCCGCCAGTTCCTCGATCCGGCGTCTGACCGCAGCGAGATCGATCCCCCACGAGCCCATCAGCTCCTTCACCTCGGGATCGTCCGAAGCGATGAGGGCCAACAGGATGTCGGTGGGCTCGATCTCGTGACGGCCGAGGTCTCGAGCCGACACGTCCGCCAGCACGAGGAGCGCATAGGCCGACTCGCTCAAAGGTTCGGGGAACCGTCTGCCCCGTGAGGGCTCCAGCTCCTCCCCGCCGATTCCAGCGACCACGAGCTCACGGAGCACGCCGAGGTCTGCCCCGAACTTCTTGAGCACCTGGGCGGCGACTCCTTCGCCCTCGCGCACGAGCCCGAGGAGGATGTGCTCGGCGCCGATGTACCCGTGCCCCAGCTGGAGGGCCTCACGAAGCGACAACTCGAGGACTTTCTTGGCCCGAGGGGTGAAGGGGATGTGTCCCCGCGGCGGCTTGATTCCACGGCCGACGATCTCCTCCACCTCGGATCGGACGGCGGTCAGGGAGATCCCCAGCGACTCGATCGCGGATGTGGCCACGCCTTCCCCATCATGGATAAGTCCGAGGAGGATGTGTTCCGTCCCGATGTAGTCGTGGTTCAACATCCTGGCCTCTTCCTGGGCCAGAACCACGGCTCGTCGGGCTTGGTCGGTGAACCGCTCGAACAAGGGCGCTCCCTCCGAACGCTAGCCTATCCACCTGATGGATGCCCTCGCCCGACTCGCGCTGCCGGAGAGCCGGTGGATCGACGTGAACGGTCCGGTTCACTACCGCCTGTGGGATGGTCCAACGGGAGGCCCCACCTTTGTCTGCGTGCACGGACTGGGGGGCTCGCTGCTGAATTGGGCGCTCGTGGCCCCAGGGCTTGCCCAGCGCGGACCTGTCTTCGCCCTCGACCTCGCGGGATTTGGCCTCACCCCGCTCGGCGAGCGGGGAGCGGGCGTGGGATCCAACTTCAAGGTGCTCGACGGGTTCCTCCGAGCACTCGGCCTCCGCGCCGTCGTCCTGATTGGCAACTCCATGGGCGGGATGGTGTCGATGATCCAGGCGGCGCAGAGGCCGGAGAGCGTGGAATCCCTGGTGCTCGTCGACGCGGCCTTCCCCCGTACCAGAACCGTCCGGGGACAGTTCGACCCTCGGGTGGCGTCGCTATTCGCGCTGTACAGCGCGGGGCGCGTCGGTGAATGGTTCGCCCGGATGCGAAGCCGGCGTCTCGGCGCCGAGGGCCTCGTGCGCGAGACGCTCCGGGTCACGGCGGCAGATCCGGCCACCATCGACCCCGCGCTCGTGGAGGCCATGATCGAGCAGACCGAGGCTCGCCAGGAGTTCGACTACGCCACGAGGGCATTCCTGGCGGCGGCGCGGTCGATCTTCCGGGCCCAGGTCACCCCGGGCCGCTACCGAACCCTCGTGCGGAGCATCGCCGCTCCCGCTCTGGTGATCCACGGCCGTCGGGACCGACTGGTCCCGGTGGCCACCGCTGGCGAGGCGGTGGAGGTCCATCCCAACTGGAGACTCGTCGTGTTCGAGGATCTCGGCCATATCCCGCAGATGGAAGCGCCCGAACGATGGCTGTCGGAAGTGGAGCGCTGGCTTGATGACCCGAGCCAAAAGGAACGCGCCGGGACCGGCTGAACCTATTTCCCGGCCGCCTTGCGCAGCTCGCCCAGCGATTCCTCCATGGCCCCGGCCAGGAATTCGATGTCGGGCAGCGTGTCCCAGTCGGCCGTGAGCCCGAACGCCATGGTTCCCGCCAGGCTCGTCGCGGCGATGGAGAGCCCCATCGTCTCGGCGATCGGCATGATCGGATACTGGGCCAGGAGCTTGGCCCCCGCGATGTACATGGGGATCTGCGGGCCGGGAACGTTGGACACGACCAGGTTGAACACCCGTCCCCGAGCGGCCAGCCGCGCCGCCATCGCATGGATCGTCGGAGGAGCCCACGAACCGATGCTCATCAGGAACTCGGCCCCCACCGTGGCGTTCGACTCCTTCAGATGCTTCGTGCGCTCGCGGATCATGGCGAGTCGTCGCTTCCCTCCCATCCTCCCGACCGGCAGGTCGACGAAGATCGAGGAGACGCGGTTGCCCATCGCCGAGCGCTCGTCCTTGCTCCTGACCGAAACCGGGACCATGGCCCGGAGGAACCGATCCCGGGTCGGCTCGTCGCGGTGGCGGAGGAATCGGTAGAGGCCTCCCGCGACCGTGGCCAGCACGACGTCGTTGACCGTTGCCCCCAGGGCCCGCTTGATGTCCTTGAACGTTTGGACCGGGGCCTCCATCATCGCGAACCGGCGATTCGGACCGACCCGCCGGTTGAAGGGGCTGCGCGGAGCGACCACCCCGGCCCCCACGATGTCCATGAGGCCGCCCAGGATGTCGCCGGCCTGCCGGGCCACCCGGGCGGGCGTCTGCAGCGCGCGCTGCATCAGGTCGGCGAGCCCTCGGGTCGGATGCGCTATCCCCTCCGTGATCGCGTCGAGGAGGAGGTCCACGCGGGTGGGCTCAGGCTCGGGCTCCCATGGAGGCGGGTCCAGGATCTGTGGCTCCGGGGCGAAGTCGTACACGGCGGAGGCCAGGTCGATGGCGGCGAGGCCATCCACCATGGAGTGATGCACCTTGGTCAGGATGGCCGCCAGGCCGTGCTCCATGCCGTCGATCAGGTATAGCTCCCACAGCGGCTTGCTGCGGTCGAGCGGCCGCGAGATCACCCGCTGGATGTGATCGACCAGCTCCCGATGTCCCCCCGGTGAGGGGAGGGCCGCCCGTCGCATGTGAAAGGCGATATCGAAATTGACGTCGTCCACCCAGACAGGACGGGCCGCGGCGATCGGTGGGAAGAGAACCCGCTGACGGAACCGAGGAGCGAGATGCAGCCGGGAGGAGATGACCCGTACCAGGTCCGGATACGTCAGCCTGCCGCCAGGCGCCGTGGCCGGGTCGAGGATGGCCACCCCACCGACGTGCTGGTGGACGGCCGGCTTTTCCAGGTACAGGAACGAGGCGTCCTGAGGGCCCAGTCGCTCCACTCGCCGTCACCCCTCGAATCGGGTTCCGATCCGACGAGGCTACACCCCCGTAGAAGGGAATCGAATGGGGGACGAGCGAAACGCGCTAGCAGGGCTGGTTCCACCGCGCGATCACTGGGGTCTCGCGCTCGTAGCCCAACACGCTGATCGTCGCCGTGCCGAGCGCCAAGCGCCGCCCGGCCTCGGGTGGAAGTCCGACCCACCGGGCCGCCGCGACCCGGAGGAAGTGACCATGAGAGAACAGGGCCACGTCGCCGCCGCTCGCCCGCGCCTCGGCCAGGATCCGGTCGGCCCTTATGCCTACCTCCTCGGCTCGTTCACCTCCGGGTGCCCCATCCGACCACAACGTCCAACCGGGTCGCTGTACCCGAATCTCCGGCGTGGTCCGGCCCTCGTACTCGCCGTAGTCCCATTCCATGAGGTCCGGTCGCACCTCCACGACGTCACCCAGGCCGGCCAGCCGGCACGTCTCCGAGGCTCGGCGGAGTGGGCTGGTCAGAACGCGGGCGAACCGCCACTCCATCAAGCACCGCCCGAGCGCTTCGGCCTGGCGTCCTCCCCGGTCGGAGAGGGGGATGTCGGTGCGGCTGGTATGCCGGCCTGTGGCGCTCCATTCGGTCTCCCCGTGACGAACCAGGACGATCTGCTGTCCATGCTCCGGCACGACTCACCTCACGGGGACGCCCGCTCACTCTGGGCGCTGCCCAGGGTTTGGCGGAGCCCCGTATCGAGGTCTCTGGGCGCGTAGCCGAGCTCCCGGCGGGCCTTGGCGTCGGTGGCCCAGTACGTCACCCCGTCGGCCGCCCTGACCAGCTCCCTCAGGTTCGGCGGGAGCCTCATGAGGCGCGTCACCATGGGCGCGAGAGGGATGGATGCCTTGACGAAGGCGGCCGGCATGGTGAATCGCGGTGGCCGGCGCCTGGATAGCACGGCGATCTTGTCGATCACCTCGCCCATCGTGGTGATCTGGCCTCCCAGGACGTATTCCTCTGCGATCCGACCCTTGTCGTGGACCAGGAGGATCCCGTCGGCGACGTCCTCCACGTGCGCGAAGTTGAAGCCCGTCTCCGGGAAGACCTTGTACTTCAGCCTGCCGGACCGGACCTGGTCGATGAGGTCGCCCAGCTCGGAGGTGTCGCCCGGACCATGCACGACGCCCGGCTGGGCGATCAGGATGGGGGCGCCTCTGGCCATCAGCTCCCGGGCGGCCTGGTGGGCGCGGAATTTGGTCTCGTCGTACAGGGACAGGAACTCGTCGCCCGTGCGCCGGTACGTCTCGTCGACGACCTTCCCATGGGTGTTGCCGAAGGCGTTCACCGTGGAGATGTATACGGTACGCCGGACCTCCCCTTCCACGGCTGCGCCCAGGACCCGCTCGGTCCCTCGGACGTTCGCCTCCCACATATCGGCTCGTTGCCCGGCGGGGATCCCGACCTTGTACATAGCCGCGGCATGGAACGCGGCGTCACACCCTCGGAGTCCGTCGCGGATGGCGGCCTCATCGCCGAGGTCGCCCTCGACCAACTCGCACTCGAGCCGACGAAGTTCGGCGGCCTTGTCGGGGGACCGGACCAGCGCAACCACCTGATCGCCCCGTGCTCTCAGCTTTCGGGCGAGATGACCGCCGATGAACCCTGTGGCTCCGGTGACGAACGCCCTCACGGCCAGGGAACACTAATCCCCCGGGCCCGGTCTAGGGGATCGGCGGCTCAGCCGGGGCCCGGGCTCGAGCCACCGACGCCGCCACGGCTGCCCCCAGGATCAGCACGCCGCCGAGGATCGTTCCCAGCCGCACGCCCTCACCGAGGAAGATGGCGGCGAGAGCGGCCGCGGTGAACGGCTCTGTCGCGGAAAGGATGGCTGTCCGAACCGGACCGAGCCTTCGGAGCCCCGCGAAGAGCGTGGCGAAGGCTCCGGCCGTGAACACGGCCATCGCGAGGACCGGTCCCCACTGATCCCATCCCGCAGGGGCGTCCGCCGCTCCGGTCGCCACCGCGTACGCGGCCAGGCCCACTGCGGCCGAGGCCGCCACCCACATCGCTCCGACCAACGAGTTGGTCCCTTTGAGGACCGCAGCCGCTCCGATCAGGTAGACGGCGAAGGTCAGCGACGACGCGAGCTCCAACAGGACGCCGGTCCCGTCGATGTCGACGCCACCGCCGGAGACGGCCACGACGGCCGCCCCTGCCACCGCGGCCGCGAGGGCACCTCCCAGCTGCAAACCCGGAAGCCCCCTGCCGAGGAGGAAGGCGAGGAGCGCCACGGCCACCGGGTACGTGAAGAAGAGCAGGGTGGCTGCGGCGGCCGTACCGTGCTTGAGACCGGCGAAGAAGAATGCCGCCTCGACGGCATAGCCGGCGATCCCCAGCGCCGCGAGCCGCCAGCCCTCTCCGGTCGCCGCGCGAAGGGGGCGGCGCAGGACGACCAGCGCAGCCGCGAGCAGGCCCGCGGCGATGGTGAAGCGAACCGCCAACATCGAGGCGATCGGGAGGCCCGCCGGGCGCGTGGCGATCTTCCCCAGCACGACGACCGACCCGAACTGAAGCGACGTGAGGAGGATGAACCCGACGCCGACGAGGTCGATGCCGTGGGTGGAGCGGATTGCTGCGACGCGGCCCCTGACGCCCACGCGGCCATGGTAGCGGCCGACCTGCATCAGCCCGGAAGCGACGGACGCCGCACGAGGAACCCGACGGCATCCGACCATCCCGCCGCCAGCCTCAGGAGCGTCGCCTCCTCGCCCGACCTGCCCACGAGGGAGGCGCCCACCGGCATGCCTTGGACGGACCGCCCGGCCGGGAGGTTGATGGCGGGGAGCCCCGCGAGATTGACCGAGCAGGTGATCCACCCCGGGCCCACGTGGCTCACATCGACGGTTCCGGCCTTCCCCAGGTCCACGCTATCCTGATCGGCTCGGGGAGCCGGATAGGGCGTCGTCGGGATCAACAGCGCATCCAGCCCCGACATGTGCCGGTCGAACCATCGCTGGATCCGTCTGCGCTCCTCACCCGCTGTGGCCCGAAGTTGTTCCGTCTGACTGTCTCCGAGGTCGAGCCACACTCGAACGGACGGCGCGACGAGATCCCTGCGGTTGGGATCCCTGAGCAGCGGATGGGCGTCGGCGAACTCGGCGCAGCAGACGCTCATCCAGACGACCCGCACGCTATCGAGCCCGCTCCCGTCCACCGGCTCGACGCGGCCGCCCGCACGCTCCAGGGCATCGGCTGCCGACCGAACGGCTGCCAGCACGTCGTCGTGGACCCGGTCGGAGAAGAACCCATCGGGGACCCCGACGCGGAGACCCTCCGTCTTCGAGGGCGACCCCCAGGGAGACTCGTCGGCCATAACCGCGTACAGCGTGGCGAGATCCTCCAGGGCGGACGCGATGGGTCCCGGACAATCCATCGAAGGGGCCAGCGGCATGATCCCATCGAGCGGGATCCGTCCGGTGGTCGGCTTGATGCCGAACGTCCCGCACATGGACGACGGGATCCGGATCGATCCTCCCGTATCCGAGCCCAGCGCCCACGGAACGACCCCGGCCGCCACCGCGGCCGCCGACCCACCGCTCGAACCGCCGGTCATACTCGCCGGATCCCAGGGATTCCCCGTACGGCCGCGGTCGCTGATCAGGTTGGTGCCTCCCGCCGCAAGCTCATGCTGGTTCGTCTTGCCAACCATCACCAGCCCGGCCCGCCTGATCCGTTCGACGACCCACGCATCGCGCTCGGCAGTCGACCCCGAATACGCGGCGCAACACCCGGAGGTCTCCCTTCCGCCGACATCGAACAGGTCCTTCACGGCGATGGGGATGCCTGCCAACGTCCCTCGCTCCGACATCGCCGTGGCGTCGACGCGCCGAGCCTCGTCGATCGCCAGGTCGGCCCACTGTTGGGAAAACGCGTTGGTCGAAGGCTGCCAGGCCTCCGCCCTTGCCAGCGCTCGTTCCACCAGTTCGACGCTCGCCACCTCTCCGGCGTGGAGCGCCTGAGCCATGACGGTCGCCGTCTCGAGCTCACCCTCCTGAAGGCCTGCCATAGCGCGGCTCCCTACGCCAGGATGAACTCGCGGACCCTCGCCACGATCTCGGGAATGGCCTGGTACATCTCCTCCCCGTCGCGGAAGACGTGCAGCTCTGCGTTCGGCATGACCCGCGCCAGGATCCGCCCGACCTCAGCCGGATGGATCTCATCGCCCTCCCGGCAGATCAGCAGTGTGGGGGCCCGCACCTCCCGCATCTGCTCACGATCCTCGAGCGGCCAGTCGTCGATGACCTCGCGGATGGCTCGAGGGACGCCGACGGTGTTCAGATCCCTGAGGTTCTGGCGGTCGAAGTCACGGAGCCACGGGTAGTCCAGGTAGCTCTGCCTCCGGGCCGGATCCGAGATGATCGACTCGATCGCCTCCTCGGTGGACTTGCCATCCATCAGGCCGGCGGTGTGGAGCATCCTCTGCTTGTACTGAAAGGGCCGATCGAGTCCCGCAGGAAGCACGAAGACGAGCTTGTCGAAGCGCTCGGGGTGTTTCGTCAGGAGATGCCCGATGGCTCCGGCGCCGAGCGAGGTGCCTATGGCGACCGTCGCGTCGTACTCGTCGGCCACCGCCGACAGATCCCGGGCGAAGTCGGCGAACCGATATCCCGTCTCCGGGGAAGAGCTGTGGCCGTGCCCCCGAAAGCAGAACCGCACCTTCGTCCCGGGGACCAGCGGCGTG
This sequence comes from Actinomycetota bacterium, assembly GCA_046726275.1. Lineage (GTDB taxonomy): Bacteria > Actinomycetota > UBA4738 > UBA4738 > UBA4738 > DASXTW01. The sequence continues at coordinate 10,928 of JBKPAF010000080.1, read as the reverse complement.
AGGGCCGCGAGCTCGCGGCACGAGTTCATCAGCCCGTGCGCCAGGACGGAGACGGGAGGACCGTCGCCATCGACCTCCGCATGGAGGGTGACGTCCTCCGTGACGAGGCGCGGCATCAGGCCGGAGAGGCGAAGCCTTGCGCCCACGAGCTGATCCCCCGGTGCTTCGCCTCCTGCCGAGCCTCCACTCCCCGAACCAGGTAGATCGCCAGCCCGGCCCACGCCACGAGGACCAGGTTGCCTGCCAGAAGGAGGGCCGACGAGCTCGTGGTCGTGCTCACGATGGGGGAATCGGTCCCGATGACCGATCCGATCTGCCACAGCGCCTGCATCGCCAGCCTTCCCGTCCACCAGAAACCCACGATGGCCGCTCCGCCTCGCGCCCTCCACTCGATGGCTCCGGCCTCGGGGTCGCTCGCCTTCCACAACTCGCGAACCGTCAGGTAGGGCATGACGATGTTGGCGAAGGGGATGAACCACCACCCCACTGCCCAGCCCGGCGAGTAGCTGAGGTTGGCCGCACCGAGCGCGCGGAGGTTGGCGTGCGCACGGTACTGCCACAGGAGCCAGGCGATCGCGGTCGGCACGAACATCAGGAGCATGAACCCCCACATGCCGAAGGCCACGTTCTCGCTGTCCTGCGCCCGGACCGCGTCGGTCAGACCCTGCTCATAGTCGCGGACCACCCCGATGTGGATGGCCCACAGGACCGCGCTGACGATGGCCAGAGCTGCCGTCAGCGCCAGCAGCGCCATGGTCCACCGGGCCCTGGTCCGGGCTGACCGGAACGTCCCCGTCGCGACCCGGGTGTCCGGCGGCGGGGACCCTCCCTGAGGGACCTCCACAGCCTTCGGCTCCAGGCCGGAAAACTGGTTCCAGGCCTGATTCCAGCCCTCGTCGGTGCGAGGGAACCGCGCCACCGGCCCGCCCGGGCTCTGACGGTCCCAGATGCCGAAGGAATCCGCCCCATAGCCGAGCAGGTATCGGAATCCGGAGTGGCTGAATCGGAGCGCGCCCTCCCCGATCCGGGGGCCTGCTGCAGCCACGGGCTCCGCTTCCGCCGGCGCCGTGGCGGGGGGACCCACGGTGAGGTCGCTGCCGCACCACCGGCACTTGATCGCCTCGTCCTGGATCTCCTCGGCGCAGTAAGGGCACTTCTTCATCTCGCCTGCGCCTTCCCCACGGCGGAGCGGACGGTTCGCGCGATCTTGTCGGCCGAGATGCCCGCCCAGTCGCGCAGCTCCTCGGGTGTCCCGGAACCGGGCATCTCGGTGACGCCCAGCTTGATGACCCGGCCCGAAACCTCCGCTCCTCCCGCCGCGAGCGCCTCGAGGACGGAGTCGCCCAGGCCACCCTCGACCCAGTGGTCCTCGACCACCACGATGTGGCCGGTCTCCTCGAGCGCCGCGCGCAACACCCTCCCGTCGATCGGCTTCACCGAATACGCGTCGACAACCCGGACCGCCAACCCGGCGCCCGCCAACTGATCCGCTGCCTTCAAGGCCTCGTGGACCGTCACGCCCGCACCCACGATGGTTGCCCGGTCGTCACCGGTCGCCCGGAGGGTCTTGCTTCCGCCGACGGGGAACTCCTCGTTGCCGTTGTACAGAACTGGGGTCTTCTCCCTGGTGGTTCGGAGGTAGGAGATGCCTGGGAGATCGAGCATCTTTCGAATGAGCTTGACCGTGGCGTTGCCGTCTGCTGGATAGAGCACCGTCGAGCCGTGGACGGCCCGCATCATGGCCAGATCCTCCAGGGCCATCTGCGACGGGCCGTCCTCCCCGATGGACACGCCGGCGTGGGAGCCGCACAGGAGGAGTCGGGCCCGGCTCACTGCGGCCATCCTGATGAAGTCGTAGGCGCGCGTCAGGAACGCCCCGAACGTGGCGGCCACCGGCTTCTTTCCCAACGCCTGGAGCCCGACCGCGGCACCCAGCATGTTCTGCTCGCCGATGTACATCTCGAAGAAGCGGTCCGGCGCGGCCTTCTGGAAGTCCTCCGTATGCGTGGAGTTGGACACCTCGCCATCCAGGACGACCAGGTCGGGTTCCCCTTCGACCAGACTGGCCAGGGTCTCGCCGAAGGCCTTACGGGTGGCGACCTCCTTGTCGTAGCTCGGGAGCTCCACCTCATCTCCTCGCCGCTCGGGCTCTCGGGTCACGTGCTCCGGCTTGGGCGGCGTGATCGTGATGCTCCGCCGCCCACCAAGCTCCTCGATCGCCTGCCTGGCCTGCTCTTCGTCCAGCGCCTTCCCGTGCCAGCCCTCCGCATCCGCGAGGAAGGAGACCCCGTGGCCCTTCATCGTGCGGGCAACGATGAGCGTGGGACCTCGTCCGTCCGAAGCCTGCCGGTAGGCCGCGTCGACCTGCTCGACGTCGTGGCCGTCGATGACGAGGGCTCGCCACCCGAAGGCTTCCGCCCGCGCCCTGTACTTCTCTCCTTCCCACTGGAGCATGGTCGGACCTCGCTGCCCAAGTCGATTCATGTCGAGGATCGCCACCAGGTTCCGGATCTCGTGAAAGGAGCCGGTCGCCATCGCCTCCCACACGGACCCCTCGGCGAACTCCGAGTCTCCGCACAGCACCCATACCCGCCCGGGCAGGTCGTCCAGACGCATGGCCAGGGCCATGCCCAGCCCGATGGGAAGGCCCTGCCCCAACGACCCGGTGGCCACGTCGACCCAGGGCATCTCCGGCACCGGGGCCGGATGGCCCTGGATCGGGCTCCCGAACTTGCGGAAGGAGAGCAGTTCGTCGTCCGTGATGGCCCCCACAGCCTTGAGCACCGAGAAGAGCAACGGCGATGCATGGCCCTTGGAGAGCACGAACCGGTCGTTGCCCGGGTTCTTGGGATCGTCGACGTCGAGGCGGAGGTGATCCGAGAACAGCACGGCGGCCAGATGGGCCCCCGACATCGACGAGGTGGGATGCCCCGACCCCGCCGCCGTCGAACATCGGATGCTGTCCACGCAGAGCTGCGCGGCCAGCTCGTTCCACTCCTGAACCCGGTCCATGATCTCTCCTCCCGGCGGGCCGACCCGAGTCGCGCCCACCTTCCGAGTGATCACGATACCCGGCCGGCCGCTTCGCGCGTCACCGAACGCTTGGGGTAGGGTTTGCGCCCGGTGGCAGTTCACATCGGCATCGGCCTGTTCACGGCCCAGGTTCCTCCCGGCTCCAAACGGACCTTCACCCAGGAGTACCGGGAGATCCTGGACATGGTCCGACTCGCCGAGACCCTCGGGTTCGACTCGGCGTGGGTGAGCGAGCACCACGGGTCAGGGGACGGCTACATGCCCTCGCTCCTTCCCACGCTCGCGGCCCTGGCGGGCGCGACCGATCGCATCAAGCTCGGCACGGGAGTGCTGCTGACGCCGTTCCACCACCCGTTGCGACTGGCGGAGGACGCGGCCACGGTGGATCTGATCTCGGGAGGGCGCCTGATCCTGGGCCTGGGGCTCGCGTGGCGTGAGGAGGAGTTCCGCATGTTCGCCGTCCCGCTGACCGAGCGGGTCCGCCGCACGGTGGAGACGATCGACGTGCTTCGCCTGGCCTGGACCGGCGAGCGGTTCTCCTATCAGGGGAAGGTCTTCTCGTTCGATCGAGTGAAAGTCACCCCGGGTCCCGAGCGGAAAGGGGAGCCGAGGGTTCCGATCTGGCTGGGCGGTTCGGTGGAACCGGCCATGCGACGGGCGGGCCGGATCGCGGACGGGTACATCCGCACCCGCGGAGGCGGGATCGACAAGATGCGGGAGGCCTTCCAGATCGTGGAGGCCGGCGCCCGGGCGGCCGGCAAGGATCCGTCCTCGATGCCCATGGCCCAGCTCCAGAACACGTTCGTGTGGGAGGACGGGGATGCCTGGGAGGTCGCCGGGAAGTACGTCCCCAACCAGCTGGGGATCTACGGCGGTTGGGACGCGGGCGGCGACACGCCCGAGAAGGGATACACGCTGGCGCCACCGGATGAGGAGACCGTGCGAAGGTTGACACCCGTCGGGAGCGCCCACGAGGTCGTGCACGCGCTTCGCCCGATCATCGAGGCGTTCGGCCGCAGGGACTTCCACCTGATCGTCCGACTGCACTATCCGGGGATGGACTTCGAGACGGCCTCGCGCGCCATCGAGCTCTTCGGCGGGCGGGTCCTTCCGGCGCTCAAGGGTGCGTGAGGCTCAGGAGAGCCTCACGCCCACCTCTCTGCCTTTGATCGAGTCAGGCCACAAGGCGACGCGCGGAGCGGCGGCGCCCCGCCAGGACTCCCGCCAGCAGCAGCCCCATCAGGGCCATCGCGGTCCATAGGACGATCCAACCCTGCGGGTGCGGGGCGGGAGGCGAGGCCGGCGCGGCCGGCGGCTCCCCCACTGGTGGAGCGCTCCGGGGAAGACCGTGCGCGTGAAGGATCGCGAGCAGGGCCGGAGGAGCGCTCCACCACAGGCCATGGAGGGATTGCATACGACTGCGCGCAGCGATGTTGATGGAGTCCGCAGGCGTGAAGATCAGCGGCCGATCGGGAGCAAAGGGATAGATCTGACGAGCGATCGACTCGCTCCACCCCTCGCCGGTCAGGTTCAGCCGAAGCTGGTAGGCGGGGCCGATCGAGCCCATGTCGTCGGGCCGGAGCACGAACCAGCCGCCATAATCGCCTTCGTAGTTCGAAAACACCCCGGATTCGAACAGGAAGGCGGTGAATTCCAACTCGCCCGTGGAATCGGTCCCGGACCCGGTGGGGATGAAGTCGCCGCCGGGCTCCGCGAAGCCGTCCACCTTGCCGTTGAACTCGATCGGTCCCTTCAGGCCGGGACCGGTGATGACCACCTGGCCGGAGGCGGACTCCATGGGTCCTTTGGCGTGAGCGGGGAGTGCCAGGACTCCCACCGTTGCCAGCGAGAGAAGTGGGACGAGCAGCCGTTTCATGGACGCCTCCTCACTCGGGCGTGAACCGCGAGGCCCGGTTCGCCTCGTTCTCTCCTCATACGTCCCTAGTCGGGGTCTGGTTCCCGCCGGGCTTGGCGGCCGGGCCTGGTGTGAGCGCCTAGAAGCCCGTCTTCCCGCGCTCGGGGAGCTCCTGGATCGCCTCCTTCATGGCCCCGAAGATCTCTCGGAACACCTCCGCGGCGTAGGACGGCGGCTGGCTCCCCTGGCCCCCCATGGCTCCTCTGAGCGCACTGGCCGTCACGTCAGCCGCCTTGTCGATCAGACCTCGGTCGATCTCCGTCGGCACATCGGCCTCCTTCGTGGTGTGGTCATGTCGTCCTAGAGCAGACGTAGGCTAGCGGACCTCGCTGTCGGTAGGCTGGCGCCATGTTGGTGAGCACGGACTGGCTTGCGGCGCACCTGGACGATCACGACGTGATCGTGGTCGACATGCGGTGGCGTGAAGACGGATCCGGTCGAGCCCGCTACGAGCGAGGCCATATCCCCGGCGCCACGTACCTGGACTGGTCCACCGACCTCGTCGACCCCGAAGGCGCGGTGGCGTTCACCCTGGCCGGGCCCCAGCTGTTCGGCCGCGCGATGGAAGCTCACGGGATCGGGGACGACAACGAGGTCGTGGCCTACGCCGACAGGATGGGGTCGGGCCCATTTCGCCTGTGGTGGGCCAGCCGTTTCTACGGTCACGACAGCGTCCGCATGCTCGACGGCGGCTTCGACAAATGGATGGCGGAAGGGCGCCCGGTCTCTACGGCGCCCGTGACGCGTGCGCCCGCCCGGTGGACTCCTCGCCGGTTCGAGGGGCTCCTCGCCACCGCCGATGACGTGGCTACGGCCACCCGCCGAGCGAGCACGGTGATCCTGGACTCGAGGCCTCCCGAGCAGTTCCGCGGTGAATTCGTGTGGTTCGAGACCGGTCAGGTGGCCGCGAGCACCGACGGGATCGCCCGGACCCCTCGTGGCGAACTCCGGGCGGGACACGTTCCCGGCGCCCTCAACGTGCCGTACGACTCGCTCTACAAGGAAGACTTCACGATGAAGAGCCCGGAGGAGCTTCGCGAGGTCCTCTCCAGGAGCGGAGTCCTCCAGGCTTCGAGGGCCATCACCTACTGCGGGTGCGGCATCTCCGCATCGGCTCTCCTGTTCGCGCTGGAGCGCGCGGGCATCGGAGAAGTGTCCCTGTACGACGCCTCGTGGGAGGAGTGGGGCCGCGACCCCGCCCGGCCCGTCGCCCGAGAGTGATCCCCTAAACCTCCAGGGCGCTGGGACGCCGACTACGTCTGATCCCGGGGTGGGGTCAAGTGCCAGTGGCGAGGGAGGATCAGGTCGTCGGCCTCGACCGGCCCCCACGAGCCCGGCGCGTATGGGATTACCCGTGACGGCTGTTCGAGCACGGGCGTCAACAGTTCCCAGGCTCGCTCCACCGCCTCCTCGCTGATGAACAGGGAATGGTCACCCTCCATCGCCTCCAGGATCAGCAGCTCGTAGGCCTCGATCAGGGGGGTCTTGAACGCGCGCTCGTAGTCGAACTCGAGGGTCGCCCGATCCAGCTCGAGCCCGAGACCGGGCTTCTTGATGTTCAACGAGATCGAGATTCCCTCGTCGGGCTGGATCCGGAAGAACAGCGCGTCCCGGCCGAGCGGCGTGGCATCGGTCCCCTTGAAGACGTTGTAGGGAACGTCACGGAAGCTGACGGAGATCTCGGTGACCTTGCGCTTGAGCATCTTCCCGGTCCGGAGGTAGAAAGGAACGCCAGCCCATCTCCAGTTGTCCAGCTCGACCTGCAGCGCCGCGTAGGTCTCGGTCTGGGACGGCTTGGACACGTCTGGCTCGTCGCGATACCCACGGTACTGGCCACGGGTGACCTTGTTCGGATCGACCGACTTCATCGAGCGGAGGACCCGCACCTTCTCGTCACGGAGGTGCCCCGGCTCGAAGGAGAGAGGCGGCTCCATCGCGAAGAACGTCAGCATCTGGAAGAGGTGCGTCTGAACCATGTCCCGGATCGCCCCCGTCCGGTCGTAGAAGGCGCCCCGGCTCTCGATCCCGATCTCCTCCGCCACGGTGATCTGCACGTTGTCCACGTACCGGCGGTTCCAGATCGGCTCGAACATCCCGTTGGCGAAGCGAAAGGCCAGGATGTTCTGCACCGTCTCCTTGCCCAGGTAATGGTCGATCCGGAAGATCTGCGACTCGTCGAAGACCTCGTGGAGGGCGTCGTTCAGCTCCGTGGCGCTCTCGAGGTCGTGGCCGAACGGCTTCTCGACGACGATCTTGGCGTCGGGATGCAGGTTGCTCTCGGCCAATCGCTTGACGATCAGCGGATAGGCGTCGGGCGGGGTCGCGCAATAGTAGAAGCGGCCGCCATTCGTCCCCAGGTTCTGGTCCGCCCATTCCAGATGCTCCTTCAGGCGTTCCATCGCCATCTCGCTGTCGAACTCTCCAGCGATGTAGGTAAGGCGCGACCTGAACTCGTCCCACTCCTCCCCCGACACTTCGCACCGACTGAACTCCTCGATCGATCGGCGCGCGCGCTCGTGGAATTCGTCGTCGGTGAGCTGGCTCCGGGCGTAGCCGACGATAGCGAACCCCTGCGGAAGGAGGCCTTCCACGAACAGGTGGAAGAAGGCGGGGAGGAGCATCCGCCTGGTGAGATCGCCGGAGGCCCCGAAGATGACGATCGCCTGGGGCTCGGCCGGCTTGATCGGCATCAGGCTTTCCGCTCCGTGGGCTCCTGCTTGATGGCATGACCACCGAACTCCTGCCGTAGCGCCGCGATGACCTTGGCCGAGTACGACTCGTCCTGCCGAGAGGCGAATCGGTTGAACAGGGCGAGCGCGGTCACCGGCGCCGGCACGTTCTCCTCTATGGCGGCCTGCACCGTCCAGCGCCCCTCCCCGGAGTCCTCGACGTACCCACTGACGCCGGCCAGTTCGGGGTCGCGGCGGAAGGCATCGACCAGGAGCTCCAGCAGCCAGGAGCGGACGACGCTCCCGTACCGCCAGATACCGGCGATGGTAGGCAGGTCGAGATCGAGCTCCGCGTTCCGGAGGATCTCGAACCCCTCGCCGTAAGCGGCCAAGAGTCCGTACTCGATGCCGTTGTGAACCATCTTCACGAAATGCCCGGCGCCCGGGGCGCCGACGTGCGCGTAACCGTCCTGCGGCGCCAGCGCTGAGAAGATCGGCTCGAGTCTCTCGAAAGCGGCTCGATCCCCGCCCACCATGAGGCAGTACCCGTTGGCCAGGCCCCACACGCCACCGGAGGTCCCGCAGTCCAGGAACGTGATCCCCCTCGTCTTCAGCTGTTCGGCGTGCTGGATCGACTCCTTCCAGTTCGTGTTCCCGCCGTCGATGATGACGTCGCCCTCCGACATGGCCGCGGCCAACCCTTCCAGCGTCTTCTCGGTGATTGGTCCGGCGGGCACCATGATCCAGACGGCTCGAGGTGAGTCGAGCCTGGAGATGAGCTCGTCGAGGGAGCGGGCGGCCTCAGCCCCGGCTGCCTCCGCGTTCCGGAGGGCTTCCTCGCTCGGATCGAACGCCACCACCTGGTGCCCGAATCGGATCAGCCGGACGGTCATGTTCCCGCCCATGCGGCCCAGCCCGACCATCCCGATCCTCATCGCCCGGCCTCCAGTTCTCTAAAGGGACGCTGCCAGTTTCTTGAGATCGACATCCTCATCCTTGAGCGCGACCGGGTCCAACGGATGCCGCGCTCGGATCAGCGCCCCACACCTGCGGACGTGTTTGCCCCTGTTGAGGCCCACCGCCCCCATCAGCACGCGCTCCTTCAGGTAGAAGGCGAGGAAGTCCCGTTCCTCCATGTTCCCCCGGATCACCAGCTCGTCCCAGTCGTTGAGCAAGCCGATGGACTGCAGGTTCTGCTCGTACTGGTCTGACCAGAACCAGTGGGGATCGTCGTAGCGTTCCTTCCTACCCATCATCGAGCGAGCCGCGGCTGCGCCCTGCTTCAGAGCGTTGTCCCAGTGCTCGACGCGCAGGCGCTGGTCGAAGAGCGGGTGCCGATGGTTGGCCACGTCTCCTGCGGCGTAGACCCCTTCGCGGCTCGTCTGGCAGAACGCGTCCACCAGGATCCCGTCGTCGACCTCGATGTCCGTCCCGTCCACGACGTCGACGTTGGGCTCGATCCCGATGCCGACCACGACGAAGTCACAGCCGATCCGTACTCCTCGATCGGTCACGACCTCCTCCACCCGGCTGGTCCCGAGGAACCGCTCGACCACCTGACCGAAATGGAACGACACGCCGTGGTCGCGGTGGACGCCCTCGAACACCTTCCCGACATCCGGTCCCAGCGCCCGCTGGAGCGCGGTGCCGAAGATCTCCACGACCTCCACCTCCACCCCGAGGGCACGAAGCGAGGCGGCCACCTCACACCCGATGAACCCGGCACCTACCACGACGGCCTTCCGGCCGGGCTTCGCCTCCTCCCGGATGCCGTCTGCTTCCTCGATGGTCCGCAGGGCATGGACACCCTCCAAGTCGACCCCGGGTACGGCGATCTGTCTGTTCCGGCCGCCGGTCGCCACCAGCACTTTCTCGAAGGGGATCTCCGTCCCGGTTCCGTCCCCGAGGTGCACGACCCGGGCGCCGGGATCGACGCGGCGGACTCGGCTCCCGAGACGCAGGTCGACGTCGTTCTCCCTGTACCAGTCGACCGGATGAAGATGGGCGCTCTCGGCGGAGCTCTCCCCACGGAGATACTCCTTGGAGAGCGGCGGGCGCTCGTAGGGAGGATGGGGCTCCTCACCGATCAGGGCGATCGGGCCGTCGAATCCCTCAGACCGAAGCGTCGTCGCCGCGGCTCCGCCGGTCAGGCTGGCTCCGACGATCACGATCCCGGCCCCAAGACTCATGAGGGCTGAGCCAACGTGAGGGCTTCAAGGAGGCGTTCCGGATCCTCCACCCCCAGGGCAAGCCGACGTAGGCGGATCGGGAATCCCACGGCCCTCGCCTGGGTCGGAGGGTCGACGTCGAACCACACCGTTCCCTTGGCCGAGCCGTTGACGGCCCAGACCCCGAAGCCACCGTGCACGCCGATGGAGAACCACAGGTCGCCGCCTCTCCTCGGCCGAAGGATCGCCGATCGAGGGATCCGCGCCTGGAAAGCCCATCCCATCCGTACGTGCAACTGGTGAGGCCCCAACTCGACGAGCGACGAGCCCTGTCCCAACCCGGAGATCCAGAACAGCGGTAGCAACCAGGGATTGAACCGGATCGCGAAGCGCCGAACGTCCGCAGGGACGGCCATACACCCGAGGATATCCGCCGGATCTTCGAAGGGTCAGGCTACTCGTCCGAACACCGCCAACAGCTGGGTCTGCTTGTCGGCGTCCGGGGGAGGCTCGATCTTCGGCCCGAACAAACCTGTCGCCTTCAGACCGTCTTCGATGGGCTTGTAGCGCTCGTACAGGAGGTCGACGGATTCGGGATCGATCGTCTCATCGGCTCCGATGGCTCGGGCGAGGTCCCACCCATGGATGGTGAGGTCCGAGAAGACTTCGGCGATGTAGTGCTCCGCCGAGGCCTTCCCATATGAAAGCTGGACGGACCGGTCAAGCGGAACCTCCCGCACGGCCCGCCCAGCCTCCTTCGCAGACCGGTTCCATGCTGCCTTCGGATCATCCCCGAGGAGATCGCCGTCGAACGCACTGCCCACGTCGGCGATCGTCTTGCCTTCGAGGAGCGGCGGCATCCAGAAGTTCTCCGACACGAGATGGTTGACCAGGACCCTGACGTCCCACTCGGTACATGGGGTGGGGTCGTGCCACTGTTCGTCACGGGTTGCCTGGACGAGTCTCCCGTACCGCTCCAGCGCACGCGCGTGCAGGTCCTTCAGGTCGGTCATCCGCTCGCTCCTTCCCGCTTGATCGAACCGGGTGTCGCCGGTGGGAGACTACCTGCCATGCCGGAGCTTCCCGACGTCGAAGCGTATCGCCGGTTCTTCCGGCGACATGCGGCGGGCAGGAAGGTCGCGG
>JBKPAF010000079.1:0-14285 GCA_046726275.1 Actinomycetota bacterium | reverse complement strand
ATGATAGATATGGTGGCTGGCCCGGACGCGGTCGAGGACGAATCCGCACGACTCGACCAGTCTCTGGAAGTCCGAGAACGAAACATTCGTTAGGGCGCCTCGGGTAAGGCGATGAAGAAGCTTGCTTGTGTTCAAGCGCTGACCGTATCTGGGGGGACTGACTGTGGGGGCTGTGGATACTGGTCCGCCTGCTTACCGATCCCCCTGAAGGCAATTGCCTACGCAAGAGATTCCAACGGACATCGTTCTGCCACCGGCTGGTGGGTAGCGCATCTAATCGATGAGATATCCGGATATACTAGGGAGCGTGAAGGTTCTCCTGTCCATAGACGACAGGCTCCTCAGGCGGATCGACCGAGCGGCCAGAGACCGCGGCTTGAGCCGGAGCGCGTACCTGGCCGAGCTCGCCCAGCGTGATCTCGGCCTGGCGCGGGGTCCCGGCGCCAGCCGGCAGGCCCGGACCGCTCTTCGCCGTGTCGACCGGCTCTTCGCCCGGCTGCCTCACGACGATCCCGTGGGAGCTATCCGGGCCGAACGGGACGCTCGAGCCTGAAAGACGGCCCGATGCGGGAGTGCGTTCTGGACGCATCGGTGATCTTGCTGTGGTTCACTGGGTCGCGAGGACCGGGCGCCGCGCCCGCGCGGAAGCTTCGAGCCGAGTTCGAGCGAGGCGAGCTTGGCATCCTGGCCCCCCCGCTCTTGCCGTTGGAGATCCTGAACGTCTCTGGGCGGCGCTGGGGATGGGATGCGGAGGCCCTCCAACAGTTGGCGGGGGGGCTGGACGACCTGGCTCTGGAGCTGGTCCAGCCCGACCTGTCCTCCGTTGCCCGGTGGGTGGCTCAGGGCCTCACCGCCTATGACGCTGCCTATGTTTCCGTGGCGGAAGAGGCCTCGATCCCGCTGCTCACCTTGGATGCCGAGATCCTGCGAGTGGCCGATGCGGTCGCTCAACCGTTGGCTTGACCCGTCTGCCAACTCAGGTTTGCACCTGCAAAAGGATTCGGCGTTAGTCGTGCAGCGTTCGGTCTAGGAATTTCCAGCGACCGCCAAACCGACAGAAATGATGCGAGTCAACGAAGTCCCATATCACGGTGCCGTCAGGGCGCCTGAAGACCCATCTCGCCGTGACCAATGCACTGTTGCTGCCCAACCGAGCCAATGAGAACGTTGGCATCTCCCACGTCGCGGGCCCTACGCTCCGGTTCAACTCGACAAATCCGGCCACGTAGTCTCTCTTCGTTTCCTCGTCCAAGAGCGCATACAGAGTGCCGTACTTGTAGATGAAGCATGGCAGGTGATAGGTGTCGAGGATCGCGTTGAGGTCTAGGCGATTCCAGGCTTCACAATAGGCGTCCATGTAGGCGCGAAAGAAGTCCTCGCCAGGCGCATCCGACGTTCCATCCACTCCTTCGACCTCCTCGATGTCGAACGCCTGCGCGCCCGGCTCCAATGGGACTGCGCCTTCCCCTTATGTCGTGCCGGCAATGATCTGTTCGACCACGGCGGTCTTGGCGTCGGCGTAGTTCTGGACGTACTTCCACTCGCGCTTGGCCAGCTCGCGCTTGGTGCGCTCGTACAGCTCGCGGTCTGCCCGGTTGGAGCGCAGGCGCTCGCGGAGACCAGGTATCGCTCGATCTCGGGGCAGCCCTCCGAGTAAGCTCCTCCTCGCGCCGGGACAGCTCCGGCCACGGACGGGCGGCTCCAGCCGCTACGAGACGGGGATCCTCGCCGTATAGAGGTCCAGCTGATGCAGCATGCCGTCCGGGTTGTCCCCAGTGCTGTTCGAGTTGTCCGACCACGCCGGGTAGAAGTTGCCCGACTGGAACGCCGAATGCCTGTAGTCCCCGAAGTCGAACCCGCTCTCGGCGCCGGTGGAGTTCGAGGTCCCCGCGCTCACCTGGAAGTTCGGAACGAACGTCGCGCCGCCGTCGGTCGAGTACGTAGCCCAGAGCTGAACGTCGTCGTTCGGGATCCCGTTCGTGTCGCCGGGTCCGCCCTCGCCCAGATCGTTGCGCGCGTCGTACCAGGCGACCCCGACGAAGCCCGTTGCCTGGTCGACGGAGATCGAGGGGTTGACCTGGCTGTTCGTCCCCGCGTCGTCGTTCAGCCTGACGGCGGGCGTCCACGTGACGCCGTCGTCGTCGGAGTACTGGAACATGATGTCCATGTCGTCGCTCTCGTTCTTCACTTCCTGAGTCCAGATCGCGTACAGGCGACCATGGTTGGCGCCTCCGCTCCGGTCATAGGCAAGGCTCGCCTCGGCGTCGACCGAGCGGTGCGGCTGGACCGGGAGGTAGTCGAAGCCTCCAACCCTGGTGCGGGCGAAGAACCGGGGAGTGTCAAATCCTTCCGGACCGAGCCCGTCAGAGTCCAGCGACGTGTAGATCCGTGCTCCTCCCTGCCCGATGGTCTGGTCCTGGTAGGTGACCATCAGCTGTCCATCTGGCCCCACCGCGGTGTCCCCGTAGTTGCCCTTCCCGAAGGAGGTTGGCACGTTCTGGGGCGTGCTGAATTCACCGAACTCCCCCAGGCCGGTGACCGGCGCCCCGAAAGCCTGCACCACCGTCGAGGGATACACCGTATAGCTCACCCAGACGCTGCCGGCTGCTGCCGAGATTGAGGGTTGGTCTCCACTGGCCGTGCCCCTCAGGTGAGCCCCGTTGCCCTTGGAGCCCGGGTCTTTCGGCGAGCCCACCCCCTTGGGCTTGATCGGGACGACGTCCGCAACCTTCTCCCACGTCAGCCCCCCATCTGTGGAGAGGGCGATGGGCACGTTGCCGCTGACGTTGAACAGATATGTCATCCACAGGTTGCCGAAGGAGTCCCACGCGAGCTGCTCATCGCAGCAGATATCGCCGAGCTCATCGTTATCGCCGATGACCTGCCTGGTCCACGTGAGGCCGCCGTCGAACGAGACTCCCTCGAATATCCCAACTTCTGCGCCCGGGAGGACCGACATCGCGACGATGTTCGAGGGGTTGGTTGGATTGATGGCGATGGCGTCTTCGGCCTCGTTCCCGGGCCGGGCGCTCGCGTTGAAGTTCGTCGGGATCTGCTGAGGGCCTGAACTGGCAATCCCACTGAAGGAGAGGAGCAAGCTCAGAGCCACGAGCAGTGAAAAGCCGGTGGTGATCCGCGAGGTCGATCTGCGCATGAGTCCGCCCTCCTGAACTCGGTGGCAGGCAATGCCTCATCCTAGGAGGGGGCCTGGTTTTCGAGCAAATGGGACTCAGGGCACGCGGTCGCCCTCTCGACGCGCCAGAGCGATCGCCTGATCAAGGGTCATTGCTCGACCTTCCTCCCATAGCCTGGCGATCTCACTCTCAGAGAGAGCGCCTTTCGCCACGTCGCGAGGGTCCTCGAGCCCCACGATCGATGGCGGGGCCTCGCCGCCGGCAGCCTCCTTCAACCGGGCCACTGCGCCCGCCAGACGGACGCCTGCCTCCGGACGCCCCAGGCGGGCAGCCAACACCCCCAGCGCTTGGAGCCCTACCCCGATGCCCAGCATGCTTTCCAGCCTCTGGTTCGCCTCCAGTGACTCGAGCGCCAAGGCGCGGCTCGCTTCGTAATCGCCAACCTTTAGTGCGATGGCACCGAGGAGGCCGATCGACAACGCGATCCCCCAGAGGTCGCCCAGCCTCTCGAAAGTCTCCCGCGCTTCCGCCGTGATCGCGCGAGCCGTCTCCAGATCTCCGGCCTGGTACGCGACCATGCCCAGAGCCGCGTTCCCATGGGCGAAGTGAACCGGATCGTCCAGGCGACGGTACAACTCCACGGACCGGTGGAGAAGGTCCCTGGCTTTCGGCAGGTCTCCGGCGAGGAAGTGGCCAAACGCCATGTTGTAGGCACCTTCGGCCTCACCCCGGGGGTCCCCGAGCGCCCGAGAGATTGCCAGGCTCTCCTCGTACGGGCCGAGCACGGCTTCAGTGTCCCGCATCCAGTACGCGAGACTCCCTGCCGCGCCCAGGGCTTTGGCCCGCGCTGGGGTTCGGGCGCCGGCGGTGGGCAAGGACAAGAGCTCCTCCGTCCATCGGAGGCCCTCGGCCAGGTGGCCTCGCAGCTCCCAGAAGCGCCACACGGCTCCGGCGATGCGCATCCCCGGCTCGGCCTCGCCCCTGTCGATGCTCCAACGCAGGGCCGCTCGGAGATTGTCCTGCTCCTGGCCGAGTCGGTCGAGCCAGTCGCGATCTCGGAGCGTCAACTCCGGTTCAGCCGCCTCCGCAAGCTCCACGTAATACCGGGCATGTCGTCGTCGGCTTTCGCCCGCCTCCCCGGCCTTCTCGAGAGCTTCGAGGCCGAACTCTTGGATGGTCTCGAGCATGCCGAACCGAAGATCGCCGCCGCTCTCTCTGCGGACCAGGCTCTGGTCGACGAGGGCGTCGAGCAGGTCCACCGTCTCGCGGCCCAGTTCCCTTTCCGGGTTGGCCACGGCATGGGCGGCCTCGAGGGTCCAGCCGCCGGCGAAGACCGAAAGCCTGGCGAACAGGGTCTGCTCGGTCGGGTCGAGGAGGTCGTAACTCCACCCGATCGCTTCTCGAAGCGTTCGTTGGCGAGCCGGGAGGTCCCGGGCCCCGCCGGTGAGAAGCGCCAGGCGATGCTGGAGGCGGTCGAGCATAGCTTTAGGCGAGAGCAGCCTGATGCGGGAGGCAGCGAGCTCAATGGCCAGCGGCAGCCCATCGAGACGGGCGCAGATCTCGGCGAGGGCAGGAGCGTTTTCCTCAGTGATGGCGAAATCAGGATCTACCCCGGCGGCCCGCTGCGTGAAAAGGGCCACTGCTTCGTACTCTTGGAGTCGCTCGACCGGATGAACATCTCGCGGACCCGGCCTCCTGAGTGGAGGAACCAGGAGCTCTTGCTCGCCGCTGACGTGAAGGGCCGCCCGGCTGGTTACGAGGATCCGGAGGCGCGGCGCCGCACCCAACAGCTCCGCGACGAGGGGAGAGGCCGGGAGGAGCTGCTCGAAGTTGTCCAGCACGAGGAGCATCTCCCGGTCTCGAAGCGCGTCCTCGAGCGCGTCTTGGATCTTCCGAGAGGCGACTTCATGAACGCCGAGAGCCACAGCGATCGTGGAACCGACCAGACCGGGGTCGACGATCGGGGCCAGGTCGACGAAGAAGACGCCGTCGGGATACGAGGGCAGCAGGCCGGTCGCGCCCTCGATGGCCAGGCGCGTCTTTCCGGTGCCACCCGGACCGGTGAGCGTGAGGAGCCTGGTGGACTGCAAGAGCTGCCTGATCCGCGCCAACTCAGATTCGCGGCCGACGAAGGTGGTGAGGGGCGAGGGGAGGTTCGTGGGAGCCTCCAGGCTCTTCGGCGGCGGGAAGTCCGAGGGAAGGCCATCCATCACCAGTTGATGAAGCTCCTCGGCATCGGGCAGGTCCTTGAGTCTGTGTCGTCCGAGGGCTCGCACGGTCACGCCAGGAGGAAGCGAGTGCTCCACGACCGCCCGAGTAGGCCCGGAAAGCAGGACCTGACCCCCGTGTCCCGCACCAGCGATCCGGGCGGCCCGATGAACGTCGAGGCCCACGTAATCGTCGCCCCCCAGGACGCCCTCACCGGTATGGAGCCCCATGCGGACTCGGATCGGGGCCGGCCACGGGCGAGATCCCAACTCTCGCTGCGCCTCCACCGCGGCGGAAACCGCTGCCGGCGCACTCTGGAACACGGCGAAGGCCGAATCGCCCTCGGTCCGCACGACCGCCCCCTCTGCCCGGAGGACCGCGTCCCGCATCAGGCGGTTGTGCTGTTCCACGACCTCCAGCCAACCCGATCCCAGCTCCTGCACGAGGCGCGTCGAGCCCTCTATGTCCGTGAACAGGAATGTCACCGTTCCGGTCGGAAGTCGCGACACCGTTGTCATGGCGGTTGCAAGCGTACGTAGGTCACTCTGGGCGCCGCCACTTCAACCAACAACCCAACAACCCTCCGCGATGTGGAACACTGTGAGGCATGCCGCGGCCGGCTGTCTCGTATATCAGTCTCGACCTGAAGGTCGAGCGCGTCGGCGACGCCTATCGCGCCAGCGTTCAGTCGCCCGCGGGGGAAGAGTCCATCGAGGGGGTGACCTTCCCACCAGAAATCCATCAACGGTCGCCTGACGGCTCGGACGATCAGCGGATCGGCGAGCAGCTGTACCAGGCCGTCTTCCGTGATGGGGTCGAGGACTCCTTGCTGCGCAGCCTCGACACGGCGAGAGAGGCAGGACGGGGCTTGCGCATCCGCCTTCGGTTAGGCACTGCGCCAGAACTGATCGACCTGCCGTGGGAGCTGTTGCGGACGCCGAAGCGACGCCGCTTCTTCGCCCTGAACAGCCGAACTCCGATCGTCCGGTACTTGGAACAGCCCGAGCCAGTAACGCCACTCGAGATCTCCACGCCGCTGCGGATCCTGGTGATGATCGCGAACCCACCGGGAACGCAGACGCTCGACGTCGATGCCGAATGGGACAAGCTCCGTCGCGCGACGGCGGCCGCCGTCGAGGCCGGGTACGTGGAGCTCGAGCAGGTGAAGGAGCCGACGCTGGGCTCGCTCACCGACCACCTCCGTGATCGCGATTGCCATGTCTTCCACTTCATCGGACACGGCGGCTTCATCGAGGGTCAGAACGTGGGGGCGCTGGTGATGCAGGACGACGAGGGTCGCCCCCGATTGGTCACAGGTGAGGCGCTCGGAAGCCTCCTGTGGGGGTACGAACGAGACCCGGACCCACCTCGCCTGGTCGTCCTGAACGCATGCGAGGGGGCGAAGACCGGCTCGGCCGACCCGTTCGCCGGAGTGGCCGAATCACTGATGCAGCAGGGCATGCCGGTGGTCGTGGCGATGGCGACCAGGATCTCGGACCGGGCCTCCATCAGCTTCGCCGAAGGTTTCTATCGTCCCCTGGCGTTCGGCACTCCCGTGGAGTTCGCCCTCGGACAGGCCCGGTGGGCCATCTTCACCGACGCGAACGAGGAGGAGTGGGCGGTCCCCGTGCTCTATACGCGGCTGCCCGAGGCGCGGCCGTTCGACGTGGAGCATCTCACCGAGGAACAGCGTAAGAAGGCTGAGCAGGAGGCGATCCTTCGAGCATTCTGGCATCCGACGGGCGCCACCCGGATCGCCGTCGTGATGGGCAAATGGCCGAAGGCGTTGACGGATCGGGGCGAGCGCGAGGACGTGGTTCCGCTCTCCTTCGCGATGATCCTCGGAGAGCTTCGAAGCTTTCTCTCTGACATGTACCAGGAGGTCGAGATGACCGACGACCCGGCCGCGGCGGACGGCGGAACCCCGGTTGTCGCGCTGGGAGGGCCGTTGGCGAACGAGTTGACCGCCCGGCTGGCCGAGCGTTATTCGCCACCGGTGTGGTTCCGCGGACTTCCCTATGAGGCCAACTCACAACGCTCGATCGGGACGGACGAGGACGCCTTCATGCCGAGGATCGACGAGAGCGGAAGCCTGGTGAGTGACGTCGGGCTCGCCGTTCGGATCATCGAGCCCGACGGCAGGCCTGCCTTCATTGTCGGTGGCTGCTACGGGGCGGGGACGCTGGGGGCGGCTCGTCACTTGTACGAGGCCGAGAACTTGACCGCGTTGCAATCCGAAGGTCATGCGAAGGTCGTGGCAGTCACGCGCTCGCAGGTGAGTGGGTGGGACGTGTCGGGGACCGAGCTGATCCACGTCAGGTCGTGGTAACGGGCTCGTCCGCTCGTCGTCGGCAGATCATGAGCTCCGTGCTGGGCCCTTGGCGAAGGATCGAGGTCAGGAGGACGTCGATCGGATAGAGGCCCGCTCCAAACACGGAACCAGCCCGCTCGTGGGAGACGATCCGCTCCAACGTTCGCCACCACCGCCGCAGTGGCCGTGAGGCCGAGTCGATGGGGCGGTTCATCAGAACGAACACCGGCCGTCGGAGCAGGATCTCGAATGCACTGTCGGACGCCTGGCGCTCGATGTCGCGCAGCGTTCGACTGACCAGGTGCTGTCGGCGTTCGGGCTCGTTCCGGAGGAAGTTCTCCGTGAAGACGAACAGGCCGCCGGGCCGAAGGAGGGACCCGACGTTCCGCCAGGCGCGAGCGTACGCGGCGTCGTCGACGATGTGGAAGAAGACGTCGATCGCGGACACGGCATCGAACCTCCCCGCGAGTGGAAACTCATGGGCGGTGATATCGATGCTTCGAATCGCGGTGTGGCCCCACCGCTTGCGGAGGCGGGCCACCGACCCGCTGGTGAAGTCGCTGCCCGCGACCGATGCTACCCCAAGCCGACGCCATTGCTCGATCCAGAACCCCGTGCCCGAGCCGACGTCGAGAACGTTGTGCCCACGCCAATCCCGGCACGCCGATCGGAGAGCTCGGCGGACAACGGTGGCTCGGACCCGGGCCAACCATCTGTTGTAGCCCTCGGACAGGCCAAGGCAGCCCACTCCACAAGGGTCGAAGTTCTGGTGGAGCCGCTGCTCCCAATAGGAGAGCGGATCGAACTCGACGACCGCTGGCGATACCGATTGCATGTGCCTATTCTGGGTGCATTGGCAGCCTGGGGGTCAAGGACCGATGGCCGACGATCTGGATGATGAGCAAGGAACGGACGAACAGCCGCTCCCGCCGGACGATTCGCCGGAGGCGACGGCGGAGGCCGGGTTGACCGAAGAGGGCGTTGCGTCCGAGTCACAGCAGGATGTGGAATTCGAGGATGACGGAAGCGCCCCCAGGGACCTGAGCGATCTGCCGCTCGCGTGGATGGCCGCGGCTCTTCGCGAGAGCGGCCTCGTCGTCAAGGAAGTCAAGGGGTGGAGAACTCGCGGCCGGCCGGTGAGCTTCGACCCTCGCGGCGTCGTGTTCCACCACACCGCATCGAATCGGAACTCCGGTCCAAGGCCGGCGCTCGGGACAGTCCTGAAGGGGCGGACGTTGGCCGACGGGTCACCCCTGCCCGGGCCGCTCTGCAACATCCTGGTCGGTCGCGACAGCGTGATGTACCTGGTGGCGGCCGGTCGAGCGAACCACGCCGGGCTGGGCGGCCCATGGCGAAACATCCCCGTCGACTCCGGCAACAAGTACATGATCGGGGTCGAGGTGGAGAACGACGGGATCGGGGAGCCATTCTCGAAGGAGTTGCTCCAGGCATGTGAAGTGGCCTTCGCGACGCTGCTGGTTCGGCTTGGGCGAGGGGCCGGATTCCTTGCCGGCCACAAGGAGTGGGCACCTCACCGGAAGACCGATCCCGCACGGGTCCAAATGGATCAGTTCCGGCAACGGGTGGCGAAGGAGATGCGAGCGCTGAAACAGGGCAAACCGGGGGGGCCCCAGAAGCCTCCGCAGCCCCAGAAGCTGCCGCAGCCACAGCCTCAAGCGGGGCAGCCGGCGGCCTCCGCTGCGTCCGACATCTACGTGGTGAAGGCAGGAGACACGCTGTTCGCCATCGCCACCAAGCACGGCATGTCGGTCGACGAGCTGATGAAGCTCAATGGCTTGACTGGGACCCTGATCCACCCGGGCGACAAGCTGAAGGTGAAACGGGCGTAGCTACCGGGTCGTAACGACTCGGGCCGTCATGGGGAGTCCCTTGAGGGACAGATCGCGTCCCTCGAGTCCCTCGATCGAGAGGCCAGCCGCGCTGGCGGCCGACTCGGTCACCAGGATCTCCGCCGACGCCGGCTTGGGCGCACAGGTGTGCGGTGACGTTGACGGCGTCACCCAGCGCCGTGAAATCGGAGATCTGCCCACGGCTGAAGACGGTTCCCACGTACGCGGCGCCCGTATGGACGGCCGCCCCGAGCGGGATCCACGGATCTCCTCCGGCACCGTGCCCGGTCCTCTCGAAGAGCGTTCGGGCCGCATCGATGGCGCGCCTCGCGTGCTCCGGTCCGGCAATCCCGGGGACGAACAGCCCGATGGCCTGATCTCCGACGAACTTGTCGAGGAGCGCGTCGTTCTCGATGAGCACATCGGTGGCCGCCTCGTAGAACCGGTGCATCAGCTGGCGGAAATCCGAAGCGCTCATGGTGCGCGCGAGGCGACTCGACCCCCGCACGTCCACGAACATCAGGGAGAGCTCGATCTCAGCGCCAACGTCCTCGCGTCTCCCCAGTTTCGTCAGGCAGATCGGCAGATGTTCTCCCACGGAGTGAACCCGAGGGGACGCATGACCCACCGTCCTGGCGGACCGAACGGCGCGCGGCACTGCTTCCACCGCGGGCCCGAGGGGATCAACCGAAAGACCGAGCGCGGGTTCAGACGCGGATGGACACCCGTCAGGAAGGCGCGCCACTCGTCCTCGGGGCTCTCGAACGCCGTCATGGCGACGGCAGTATGCCAGTCAGCTGCTTCCCGGCAGGGACAACTCGTGATTGCGGAGCCCGTGCTTCGGAGGTGTCAGGCGGCCAAGAGTCGAGCGAAGAACGCACGATAGCGCTGCAGGCTCACCCGGAGGTCTTCGGTCGACACGTCCTCTCCACGATCCCATTGCTGCTCGAGGTCCGAACGCTCATCGGCGAAGCTCCTGGCCAGCCGCTGCATGACCTCTGCCACCAGCCGGTCGGCTTCCTCAACCGACTTCCTCGGCTCGTCGACGAAAGAAGTCTGGATCCGCTCCCACCGCTCGCGGAATCCGCTTCCCTCTTCGTCCGGAAGGAGCGGCTGGTTGGTGTCATCCCGGATGAACTCGTCCTGGTCCGTGGAGGTCATAACACGATTACGGTTTTCGTCATCGCGTTCGTCGTCCGGTTCGCCTTGTTCTCGACGCTCCGTGGCGGAGCGTGATGCCAAATCTGCCGAGCTGACCTCTCGCTCCTCATCTTGTTCTTCCTCATGATGATCCTTACGTGCCTCCATCGGCCCTCCTTTGCTCGATGTCCCTGGCGCTTTGGTTCGGGGCGACCCGACGAGAATTGGTCCGGCATTTCGAGTGCCTGCCTACGGCTCGAGATCGTCGATACCCACTTTGCAATCACCGAACCTGGTGTTGGTGACAGGCCGACTCACACTGCGGACGTTTGCGAGCAGGGCTCAGGCGAGGTTCGCCAATTCCTCGCGGACACGAGCCGCTCGAACCACGTCGCCCTTTGCTTCCCTCAGTGACAGCGACTCCCTGAGCGCGTCGGCCGCTTCCTCCTTCCGCCCCGCCAGCCGAAGGACGAACCCGAGGTCCTCCCACGCGTCTGCCATCTGCGGGAGGTAGTCCACATCCTCGGTCAAGGCGACCGCTTCCCGGGCGAGTCGCTCCGCTTCCTCCAGGTTGCCGCGCTGGGCCTCCACGAGCGCCCTCGCCTCTCGCCACGTGATCTGGGAGGCCCAGTCGTCGGGTGGTGAGGCCTCCCGTCCTTTCCGGGCGGATTCCTCCGCCCCGTCCAAACGCCCCATCTTGGCCAGGGTCCAACCGTGCGTCGCTACCATCGTTGAATAGAAGGACTTTTCGCCCAGGCGCTCCAACACATCCAGAGGACCGCGCATGGTCTCCAGGACTTGCTCGTCCTCCCCGAGGACCGTGTACATCAGGCTGAGGCGGTTCCCGATGATGCTGACCGGAAGGATCCCTCCGAGATCCTCCAGTATCGGCCGGGCTCGGGCCGCTGCAGCCCGGGCCTCGTCGATCCGGCCCGCCATCGCCGCGAGCACGGCCCGGGAGACGAGGATCGATCCCTCGGCCAGGCGCAGTCCGGACGCTTCGGCCAGCAGCTCGTCGCATCGACGGATCCCTTCCTCCACCGGGGTTGTCCCCCACAGATAGATCCCGGACAACCAGTGCAGCAGGAAGCCCTCGTGGCCGGCCCCGGTCCTGCGGGAGAGCTCGATGACTCTCGCGAGCTCCTCAGCCGACTCCCCGCTCCGCCCCTGGGTCCAGTGCATGGCGGCCAGGAGCCGATGAGCGAAGAACAGACCTACCTCCTCGCCGCGGTCCTCGAAGAACCGGATGGCCCGCCGCGCCAGGGCGCCCCGCTCGTCCCACGAGACGGACGTATCCCATCGCCACGCCTCGATCAGGTCGGCTCGCAGATCCCAGGCAGGGTCGTCTGCCGCTCGGGCAGCCTCCCTCACCTCGTTGATGACCTCGTCGGCCCGGGCGAACTCGCCCAACTCGACGAGGGCCCAGCCGATGTCGAGCAGGAGCGTCAGGCGCCGGGGATCCTGGGCAGGAAGCAACGCGACAGCGCGGGTCAACAGGACCTGCCCGGCGGCCAGATCGGAGCGGCTCAGCGCCCGCCGGCCGGCGGCCTCGAGATGATCGGCGGCTCGTAAGGCCAGCGTGCGGGCTCGCTCGTCGACGTTGCCCAGCTCCTCCCGGTAGCCGAACGCCTGCTCGAGGTGATACCCGAGGATCTCGTCGAACTCGGGGGACCGCTCCCCGGCTACGCGCTGGAGCCAGCCGGCGAAGGCCTCGTGGAGCTGGGCCCGGGTCTCCTTGGGCATGCTCGCGTAGGCGGCGTCGCGGATCAGGATGTGGCGGAACCGGAACGCCGTCTCCCGGAGGATGTCCGAGCGGTCCGGGCGGATGAACTCCTTGCGGACGAGCGTCATCAGGTGCCCGCCCACGGCGGGGCGGATCGGCTCCGGGGCAAGCTCCGACACCGCGCTCTGGTAGAAGACTTTTCCCACGACCGCGGCGCGCTCGATGACCTGGCGCTCCTCGCCGCCCAGCCGGTCCAGCCGCGCCGCGAGCAGCGCATGGATCGTCGGTGGAATGGGGATGGTGGTCAGGTCCGCGGTCGGCACCCAGTGCCCATTGTCTCGCTGCAGGAGCTGATCGTCGATGAGCATCGACAGCACCTGCTCGACGAACAGCGGGTTCCCTTCGGCCGCTTCGGCGATCCGTGACTTGGAGACCTCGGGCAGCAGGGCCATCCCGAGGAGGTTCTCCACGAGGACCTCGCAATCCCTGTCGGAGAGCGGCTCGAGCTGGATCGTGGTGGCGTTGTGCTTCCCACCACCCCAACCGGGCCGGACGTCGAGCAGCTCCTGCCGGGCGATCGCGACCACGAGGATCGGAGCGCCGCGCGACCACTCGGCCACGTGGTCGATGAGGTCGAGCAGCGTCGGCTCGGCCCAATGGATGTCGTCGAACACCACAACCACTTGGCGCTGATCGGCCAGCGACTCGAGCAGCTTCCTGAAGGCCCAGGCGATCTCTTCGGCTGGCGCCGTGGCATCGCGAAGGCCGATGACTTCGAGGAGTCGGTCCGCCACAGCTCCGCGGTCCTCTTCTTGGAGGAGCGGGCCGAGCTTCGCATCTGCCGCTTGGACGTCATCGTCGTCGGTGATCGCCGCGGCCTGTCGCACCATCTCCACGACAGGCCAGTACGTGATGCCGGCGCCGTAGGGAAGGCTTCGTCCGCGCAGGATGGTGGACTGGTCCTCGACGCCCGACACGAACTCGTACACGAGCCGGGACTTCCCCACGCCGGGAGAGCCGATGATGGTGAACAGGTGGCAGGCTCGGTCGTCGGCCGCGTTCTCGAAGGTCTGGTTCATCAGCGAGAGCTGCCGGTCCCGTCCGACCATGGGGGAGTCGAGGTGCCGGCGGACAGCCTCTGCCTCGGGATGAACGTCGAGGAGCCTGAAGGCAGGGATCGGCTCGTCCTTCCCCTTGACGGTCATGGGCTCGACCGGTTCGGCCGTCACCGCGTCCCGAATCAGCCGATACGTCGGTTCGCCGATCAGGACCTCGCCCGGTTGGGCCGACTGCTCGAGCCTCGCGGCGACGTTGACCGCGTCGCCAGTGACCAGGGTCTGGCCGGTAGCGGGATCGCCTGCCACCACCTCGCCGGTGTTCAGGCCCGTCCTGGTGAGGATGGCGATTCCTCTTTCCCGCTCCAGGTCATGGTTGAGGACCTCCAGTCGCTCGCGCATCTCCATAGCGGCTCGCACGGCTCGGAGAGCGTCGTCCTCGTGCAGGGTCGGGATGCCGAACACGGCCATGACCGCGTCGCCGATGAACTTCTCCACCGTTCCCCCGTGGGCTTCGAGGGCTGCCTTCATCTCCTCGAAATAGCGAGCCATGATCTGGCGGAGTGACTCGGGGTCCAGCCGCTCCCCCAGCCGGGTCGACCCCGTGACATCGGAGAACAGAACCGTGACGACCTTGCGGGTCTCACGAGCTGCTGGAGCCACGAGGGGCTTGCCGCACGACGAGCAGAACCGAGCGGTATCGGTGTTCTCAGCCCCGCAGTTCGCGCAAACGATCATCGGGCAGCAGTGTAGGCCGACATGATCTGCCCGCTCTGCTCGGTGATTCAGAGTGAGTCGGCCGGCTAGAGGCCCTACCAGTAGCGGGCCGTGGCCATGGCGATCACAGCGAGCACGAGCAGGGTG
>JBKPAF010000078.1:0-6896 GCA_046726275.1 Actinomycetota bacterium | reverse complement strand
CTCGAGATGAGGATGTTCGTGGCGAACGTCACCAGGACGAAGATCGCCAGCCCAGCGATGTTCTGGCCCGTCCCGGACAGGATGGCCAACCGGTCGGATCGGTTACTCGAGGTATCCGAGCCCACGAAGGTGCTCCTCGACCTCCTCCGCCTCGGCCTCGTCCAGTCCCCCCGACGTGTCGGGGGGGTGCTCGGGCTCGGCCTCACTCGCTGCCACGGCGAGCTCCTCCCCGACCACGGCCGGAAGGACCGAGCCGGAGTGCCGGACGGACGCGGGCGCGCCCACAGCCGCGAGGATCGTTGGCGCCAGGTCGACCAGCCGGGCCGCGTCGGGGAACGTCGATGGATCGACCGTCCCGCCCGCCCCGGCCAGAACTCCGTCCACGCGGTGATCGCCGGATAGCCAGTCGGCGGCCTCCACCGGAGCGCGGGCGTGGGTCAAGCTGTACAGCGGCGCCGGTTCCAGCAGCAGGTCGGGGGCTTCCGCCGCGTACTTCCCCTTGAACACCTCCTCCCGCCGCCACACCTTCCCGATCGGATTCCTTCCTGTTCGGGGGTCGACGAACGACAGCAGGGCGTCGGCGAGCTGGTCACGCACGGTTTCGAACTCGGACGCCTCGACGGTCCCTCGGGATTCCCGGCCGGCCAAGTTGACGGAGACTCCCTCGCCGGTGGATCGGATGCTCGTGTAGACCTTCGTTTTGGACCAGTTCACTGACTGAGGCAGCGCGACCTTCCCATGCAGGCCCAGGACGTCGTACACCTTCCGGGCGAGCGTTCGGACAGGCCCCCATTGCATGGGACCGATGACCGCGTTGGTCGCCGAGAACTCGAGATAACCGAGCTGCTCGAGCAGCCTGTCCATGTTCACCGCTCCGGTGCAGGACTGCATCCCGTGGTCGCTCATGAACAGGACGATGTCATCTTGACTGGTTCGATCGATCAGCCGCCCCAGGCAGTCATCCAGGAGCTGGTACAGGCCCCGCACCATCCCGGCCAGCGCCGTCCCGGACAGCTCCCCGTACTCGGGATGGTCCGGTGAGATGTACTTCGACAGACAATGCTGGATGCGGTCCGTCTCCACGAACACGAGGCACGCCACCCGCCAGTCCGTCTCCGCGAGGAGGTATTCGCAGGCCTTCTGGCGGGCTCGCACGAACCGCTCGGCTTCTTCCAGCAGCAGCTCGGGCCGGTTGCGGAACGTCACCCAGGAGGTCCCGTTGATGGGCCAGCCGGCGCCCGCGGCCTCGAGCTCGGCCTGAAGCCCTCCCGGGGACGTGAACCCTCGGCGCTTTGGGAGAACCCCACCGGCGATCAGCTTCCCGCCGATCGTCGGCGGAGGAAAGGTCAGCGGGACATTCACCATGACGGTCTCTACCCCTGCCCGGGTCAGGTCGGCCATGAACGTCCGCTCGCGGATGGAACGGAAGGACACCGGATACTGACGGCCCGAGTCGGCCCGCGCCTCCAGGATGTCGTAGACGCCATGATCGTCGGGATCCACCCCGGTCAGGAACGACGGCCACGCCGACCACGAGTGCGTCGGGAAGGTCGACTTCAACACGGCCCGCCCGCCGCGCTCGATCAGGCCGGCGAGGTGCGGCAGCACGCCCGCTTCCAGCATGGGGTCGAGGATGCGCCAGTCCGCGCCGTCCCAACCGATGACAAGCACTCTGGTCACGTGGCTCTCTCGCAGGGTTCCTGAGGTCGCCGACAGTCTACGGGGCCCCCAACCCGAACTCTCCCTCGAACCGGGTATCCCCCTCTGCCCTGATCTCGCCTTTCTCCGGCTTGACCGCAGGGGTTACCCTGCTTTTCGGCGTTCAGATCATCTGCCCGGCGAACGAGGATCGGGGGACGCAGCCGTGCATGCGACCGGCGAGCGGCGCACGATGCGCCAGAACATCAAGGACCTCCCCCGAGCCGCCTGGATCCTGGTGGCCGGCAACTTCATCAATTGGTTCGCCTCGTTCGCCATCGTGTTCCTCGTCCTGTATCTGACCAAGCGGGGTTACAGCTTCGCGGCAGCCGGCGCGGCTGTGGCCGCGTACGGGGTCGGCGAGATGATCACCGGGGGCGTGGCGGGCCACCTCGCCGACCGGATCGGCCGGCGGACCACGATGGCGATCTCGATGTTCGCGAGCGCGGCGGCGACGCTCGCTCTGTACTTCGTCCAATCCTATTGGGCGATCCTCCTCGTGGCGTTCCTGGCCGGAGCGGCGACGGAGGGGTGGCGCCCTGCCAGCCGCGCACTCATGACCGACGTGGTCCCCGAGGGACAGAGAGTGACCGCGTTCGCGCTGGTGCGACTCGCCGGAAACCTCGGCATCGCGGTGGGAAGCGTGGTAGCGGGGTTCCTCGCCGACCGGTCCTTCCTGTGGGTGTTCGTCACTGACGCAGCGACGTCAGCCGCATTCGGTTTGATTGTCCTCGTCGCTCTCCCCCGTGGCCGCCTGACCCCGCGCACCGAGGAACGGGGACGGGGGGGCTACGGACTCATCCTTCGCGACCGCGCATTCGTAATGTTCCTCCTTAGCTCCGCGGTCATCTCGTTCGTCTACTTCCAGGGCCAGAGCGCGAGCCTGCCGCTCCATGTGGTCAGGGTGAGCCACCTGGCTCCGTCCGCGTTCGGGCTCCTGCTCGCCCTGAACGGCCTGCTCGTGGTCCTGCTCGAGCTCCCCATCTCGTCGATCACCATGCACCGGTCTCCCAGGCGGACGATCGCCCTCGGGTTCCTCCTGGTCGGATTGGGGTTCGGGCTCACGGGAGGAGCGCACTCACTGCCGGCACTCTTCGGCACAGTGGCGATCTGGACGTTGGGGGAGATGATCGCCGCCCCGGTGGGGTACGCCTATGTGGCCGACATCGCCCCGGATCACCTGCGGGGTCGGTACCAGGGCCTGTACGGATTCTTCTGGGGAACGGGGTCGGTGACCGGGCCGGCCATCGGCACCTGGCTCCTGGCCCAGAGCGTCACCGGCTTCTGGGTGCTGTGCGGTGTCCTCGGGTGCGTCGCCGCCCTCATGGTCCTCGCCGGGCGGCCGAGCGGGCGTCATGTACGGGGTCACATGGTGGTGCCGGAGACGGAGCCCGCCATCCTGGCTCCGGTCGCCCAGGATTCCTCGGTCGGGCACTGACCTCCCGGAATGCTTCCCCCGAGTTGACGGTGTGTCCTCGGGCATATATCGTTCCGATATATACGTCCGATATATTTGACTGATATATCGGACCGATATGAGGACGAGGGAGGAAGGAACCGATGCTCGAGCTGGCCATCCTGGGGCTCCTGAAGGAGCAGGTCATGCATGGCTACCAGCTCAAGAAGCGCCTGGCCGACACGCTGGGAAGCTTCTGGCAGGTCTCCTACGGTTCCCTCTACCCCGCCCTGAAGCGCCTCCAGCGCGAGGAGGCCGTGGAGATGGTCTTCCCCCGGGAGCAGGTCGGCCGGCGCAAGAACGTCTACCGGATCACGGCCAAGGGCGAGGCCCTGTTCGCCGAGCTCCTCGAGCGGGCGGGCCAAGAGGCCAGCGAGGACGGCGCCTTCTCCGTGCGGTTCGCCTTCTTCCAGTACCTCAAGCCCGAGACCCGCGTCCGCCTTCTGGAACGACGCCGAGCGTTCCTGGAAGGCCGGTGGACCAACCTCAAGGAATCGGTCCACAGGCTGAGGGAAGGAATCGACAGCTACACGCTGTCGTTGATGAACCACGAGCTGTCCACAACCGAGAACGATATCCGCTGGCTCGACGAGCTCATCCAGGCCGAACAGGCCCGCGTCGAGCCGGTTAGGCCCCGGTCACGCCGGGCCGCCCGCCTAGCCCAGAGGGAGCGTGCATAGATGCCCAACGACAACATCCGCGTCGCCATCGTGGGCGTGGGGAACTGCGCCTCCGCCCTGGTCCAGGGCTTGGAGTTCTATAAGGATGCTCCCGCGGGCGAATCGGTACCCGGCCTCATGCATGCGCAGCTCGGCCCCTACCGCGTCTCCGATGTCCAGGTCGTGGCCGCGTTCGACGTCGACGGGAAGAAGGTCGGGAGAGACGTCTCAGAGGCCATCGTCAGCGAGCCGAACAACACGATCAAGTTCGCCGACGTGGCTCCCCTCGGCGTGGACGTGCTCCGTGGACCGACCTTGGACGGCTTGGGCCAGTACTACCGGGAGGTCGTGACCGAGTCGAGCGAGGAGCCCGTGGACGTGGGCCAGGCGCTTCGGGACGCTCGGGCCGACGTGGTCGTGAACTATCTCCCGGTGGGGAGCGAGATCGCCGCCAAGCACTACGCCCAGGCCGC
Source organism: Actinomycetota bacterium (assembly GCA_046726275.1). Classification (GTDB taxonomy): domain Bacteria; phylum Actinomycetota; class UBA4738; order UBA4738; family UBA4738; genus DASXTW01. Next base: position 2,610 of record JBKPAF010000078.1, on the reverse strand, counting down.
TCTGGAGGCTCGCGCGTCGTTCGTGAACTGCATGCCCGTCTTCATCGCCTCCGATCGCGAGTGGGCCCGTCGGTTCCACGAGACCGGCGTCCCCATCGTGGGCGACGACATCAAGAGCCAGGTCGGCGCGACCATCGTGCACCGGATCCTGGCGAAGCTCTTCGAGGATCGAGGCGTCAAGCTGGAGCGGACCAGCCAGCTGAACTTCGGCGGGAACATGGACTTCATGAACATGCTGGAGCGCGAACGGCTCACCTCAAAGAAGATCTCCAAGACCCAGTCGGTTCAGAGCCAGCTCCGGTCCGGGTTGGAAAAAGGCAACATCCACATCGGGCCGTCGGACTACGTGCCGTGGCTCGATGACCGCAAGTGGGCCCACATCCGGCTGGAGGGGAGCGAGTTCGGAAACGTGCCCTTGTCCATCGAGCTGAAGCTCGAGGTCTGGGACTCGCCCAATTCCGCCGGGATCGTCATCGACGCCGTCCGGTGCGCCCGCTTGGCCATGGATCGCGGCGTCGCCGGACCACTGATCGGCCCGAGCGCCTACTTCATGAAGTCGCCGCCGGTCCAGTTCTCCGACGACGCAGCCCGGGAGATGGTCGAGGAGTTCATCCTGGGCAACGGCTCGTCGAAGCACCACGACTGGTCGGCCTTCTTCGACGCCCAGACCGCGAACTGACCAGAACGTCGACCCGTCGAGGAAGCCTGGCCCGAGCCAGGGAGGCGCTTGCTTCACGTGACTTCCGACGACTCACTGCGGCTCGGATCGCCAGCAACTTCAGCGATGGGATCTTCCAGGCCTTCCTGATCGAGCGCCTGGTGTTCCTGTCGCCCGAGAAAGGCACCGCGATCGGGGTGGCCAAGGCCTACGCGCTGCTGATCATTCCGTTCTCCCTACTGGGGCCTTTCACCGGCGTCGTCATCGACAGATGGTCGCGTCGCCGCATCCTTACCTTCACCCCGCTCATCCGGACCGCAGCCACTGTGGCGATCTTGTTCTTGACCAGCGGGAAGGCCAGCGTGCTCCTCTACGCACTCAGCCTGGTCGTGGTGTCGCTGAATCGGTTCTACATCGCCACCACGGGTGCAGTGGTCCCGACGCTCGTGCCGGAGGAAGACCTCTTGATGGCCAACTCCGTGACCCAGGCCACCGGCACGGTCATCACCTTCGCCGGTCTGGTCCTGGGGACGCAGATCGCGGATCAGATCGGAAACGAACGGCTGCTCGTCATCCCCCTCGTCCTGTGGCCGATCTCGGCGTTCATCGCTTCCAGGATCAAGAAGGCCCTGCGGCCTCGCGGTTCGGCCCGCTCCATCCATGCCGAGGTCCGCCGCGTGACCAGGGAACTGATCCAAGGCGCCCGCAGGCTCGTCAACACGCCGTCCGCGCTGGGCTCGATCACCTCGATCGCCCTGGACCAGTTCCTGATCGGGCTCATCACCGTGTTGTCCATCGTCGTGTTCAAAGAGGAGTTCAAGCAGGGGGTGGCGTCGTACGGGCGGATCGTGGCCGCCGCCGGAGTGGGGGTCATCGCGGGCACGGCCACCGTCGGGTGGTTGGAGCAACACTTGGAGAAGCCGCGGATAATGGCTCTGGCGTTTGCCGTCGCCGGTCTGGTGGCCCTCCTGGTGGCTCCGAAGATCATCGGCCCAACCGTTGTAGTCATGTCATTCACCCTGGGCCTGACGTATCCGTGGCGAAAGGTCGCAGCGGACACGATCGTCCAAGACACGATCCCGGACAGGTATCGGGGCCGAGTGTTCGCGCTCTACGATCTGGCCTTCTCGTTACCTCGTGTGGCTGCCGCGGCACTGGCCATCGTGCTCATCCCGAGCGTGTCCCCCGGGTGGATCCTGGCCGGCTGCGCGGTGATCTATCTGGTGTGGACGCCGGTCCCGGTGATATGGATCGAGCGATGGCGGTCGGTCGAGGTCCGCTTCTATGCGGGGGGGAAGGCGGATGAGGTCCCGCGGTCGGTGGTCATCGCCGGTGAAGAGGAACCGGTCGAGGTGCTCCAAGCCTGGGACGAGCGGGTCGACCGGCGCGGAGCGGTGCTCCGTCGCCGCCGATTCAAGCTCCGCGCCTCAGACGGGACCGTCATGGAGATCACCAGCGACGAGAACGACCGGTGGCTCCTGACCGCGCTCCGCCCCGCAGGCGGCGAACGGTAGGTCCACGATTATCCAAGCCAAGTCGGCCTCCCGATCGGCCAGTACCGAAGGACCACGTGCCCCTTGATCGCTCCGGCTGAGACCGGGCCGAAGGTACGGCTATCGGTGCTCGCCCCCTCGTTGTCGCCGACGATCCAATATCCGTCCGGACCCACGGTCCGACCGTCAACTCGCTCGCCCGGGGTGGCCCCAACCCGCTTCACCATCTCGTAGCCGGGTCGCTGGGGATGCTCGACGACCACGAGCATGCCCGGTCGGATCTCCTGTGCTCGGATGGCCACGAGCCAGTCCCCAGGATTCAGGGCCGGCATCATGCTCTCCCCTTCGACCTCGACCCGGAACGGCCGCCATCTCCACCAAGCGAGCATGGCCACGGCCACGAACGGGAAGAACCCTTTCAGAGCGCCGTGATAGCGTTGATTTCGCATCGATCGATCC
>JBKPAF010000077.1:0-20190 GCA_046726275.1 Actinomycetota bacterium | reverse complement strand
GATCGTCGGGGAACGTGCATCCCCGAGCTTGGAACGATCCTCGGTGTGTGGGCGCACCCCGACGACGAGACATACCTCACGTCCGGGCTCATGGCTCGAGGGGTCAGGCGGGGGGACCGCGTGGTGTGCGTCACCGCAACGCGTGGCGAGGAAGGCTCGTTCGACGAGGAACGCTGGCCCACAGCGACCATGGGGAAGGTCCGCGAGAGAGAGCTCATGCGGTCCCTGGAGATTCTCGGAGTGACCGAGCATTGGTGGCTGGACTATTACGACGGGACCTGCGCATCGGTCGACCGCGAGGAAGGGGTCGGACGCATCGAGGCCCTGATGCGTGAGGTCGTACCCACGTCGGTCTTCACCTTCGGTCCGGATGGCATGACCGGCCACCCCGACCACAAGGCCGTATCCGCGTGGACCACGGAGGCGTTCACGCGGTCGGCCCCGGCAGGGGCTCGGCTGTATTACGCGACGACCACGCCCGAATGGGTGGCGGAGTTCGCGCCTCGCTTCGACCAGTTCAACGTGTTCATGGAACCGGGCACCCCGCCGGTCACCCCACGGGACCGTTTGGCCATCGACTACCTCCTTCCCGATGACCTCCTCGAGCTCAAGCTGAGAGCGTTCGAGGCGCACGTGAGCCAGCTGGAAGGGATGCTGAAGGCCTTCGGCAACGACTTTTTCCGCGAGGGGTACAGGTCGGAAGTGTTCGTTCTGGCCGCCAAGCGCTGAGGCCGGCGATCAGCCAGATCCTTCGGCCTCGTTCAGCAATTGCTGAACCTCGGTCCTCCGGGACCCGAACGGGGCGGAAGCCAGATAGGCCCGGAACGCCTCTGCCGCATTGGCCGGCCTTCCCAGGGCTCTGAGCAGGATGACGCCCTTGTAATAGAGCGCCTCGGGGTACTTGGGATCGACGGCCAGTGCCGTTTCGACCGCGCGCAGCCCCTCCTGGGCCTTCCCTCCCTGATACAGGAGGAATCCCAGCTTGGCCCGAGCCTCGGCGTTGCGGGGATCGATCTGGAGGGCGACGAGGTAGTTCGCGGCGGCGGCAGCCGAGTTCCCACCCGACATGTATCGGTCGGCCAGATCCAGGCGAGCCGCCAGGTCGCGGGGGTGCTCGGCGACACGTCCCTCCATGAGCGCGAGGGAAGTGGCGGCGTTCTCGGCCCCACCCGTGATCGGTTCCCCGGATCCTCGGTCGGAGACCGCGCGGGCGAGAAGAGGGATGGTCATTCCCAGCATGGCCACCGCGAGCAGGACGGGGATGAGCCGCCTCCGGTTCGAGGTTCGGGCCAGCTTCCCCGCGTCTTCGGCAGAGACGGGCCGAAGCTCCCTGAGGCCGGTCGAGAGCTCGCCGGCGCCGTCTCTCGCCTCCATTGCCCGGAGGACGGTGACGGCCCTGCTCTCCGTCTCCGATCGGAGTGAGCGATAGGCCGAGTCGGTCAGCTCCCCGGTGACGCGCTCTTCCTCGAGCTGTCGAAGCGTCCTCAGCAGACTGAGGCGTTCGTCCTCGAGGGGATCGGGCCGGGGCTCCACAGCCCACCGTCCGGGGGAACCGAATGGCCGGAGGATCCCCCCGGCCGCCACCCCGGCCAGAAGGGCGGCCGCCAGCAGCACGACCCAGTTCATTCCGGGTCCTCCTCAGCATTCGCCAAAGCGCGTTCCAGCATGGCCCGGTCGGAGGCTGTGAGCGTGAGGGCCGGGTCGGACGCGACCTCCGCCGCGTCCCCCGTGGCCAGCCCGCGGCCGCGCCACCGCGAGACGGCGATGAGGCCGGCCGCCAGTCCACCCAGGAGCAGCACCGCCGGGAGGACCCAGGCCACCAGGTCGATCCCGCGCTTCGGCGGCGACTCCAGGATCCACTGGCCGTACGCACCGACGAATTCGGCTTGGATCTCCGGCGCGGTCTTCCCGGCACGCAGGTCCGCCGCGATGGTGCGACGCATCTCCTGGGCCAACCGGGAGGGGGAATCAGCCACCGTAAGGTTCTGGCATACCGGGCAGCGAAGCGAGGTCGCCACCGCCCGTACCCGTTCGTCCATGGTCCGGAGCTCCGTGGGCCCCCGGAGCGCCACCAGGACCAGCGCCGCCGCGGCTCCGAGCAGCGCCGCGCCAACGGCCAGCGACCCGGTGGCGAAGCGCCCCGGCCGTCGCGCGGCCGGGGCTCGTTGCCCTCGCGACCCCTGCCCGATCATTCGGACTCCGGAAGGACGGAGGTGATCGCCTCGGACAGCCGCTCGAAACGCACCGGGCCGACCTGCTTGAACACGATCCGCCCGTCGGGATCGACCACGAACGTTTCCGGGACTCCGTAGACCCCGAACGCGAGAGCCGTGCGAGAGTCCGGATCGGCGAGCTGGGGCCACTCGCCCCCCACCTCAGCGACGAAGGCCCGCGAGGCGGACGCGCGGTCTTGAAATGCCACGCCGAGAAGGACAACTCCACGTTCCTGGTAGCGCCGCCATGCAGCAGCCAGGCTCGGGTGCTCCACCCGGCAATCGGCACACCACGATGCCCAGAAGTTCAGCACGACGACCTTCCCGCGAAGGTCCGACATGCGTACCGTCCGGGATCCGTCCAGGGTCCGGAGGGTGAATCCGGGGGCAGCCTTGCCGATGAGGGCGGACCGGATGATCGTGGGGTCTCGCGACAAACCGAAAGACAGCAGCAGCGTCAACAGGACGATGGCGCCGAGGACCGCCGCCAGTACGACGAAGCGGTTCCGACGTCGTCTCCGTGCCGGCAGCGGGTCGAGTGCCGACGGGTGGCGGGAGGACGACTCCGGCGATCCGGCATGCATCAGCCGAGCCTCTCCCTCGAGACCGAACCCTCCGACATCGCACCCGCCCTGACCCCCACCAGCTCCCGCTTGCCCCGGGGGCGGTCGGGAACCGCGGCGCGGCGACGTTCGGGCCACGCCGCCATCAAGCCGCCCAGGGCCATGATGCCTCCACCCACCCAGAGCCACATCACCCCCGGGTTCAGGAAGAAGCGGAAGGTGGCACGCTCGCCTCTCTCTCCCTCGAATCCGAGGACCGATGCGTAGAGATCCTTCAATGCCCCATAGCGGATCGACGGCGATCCGATGGGCTCGGAGGCTCCCGGATACAGGTTCAGGGAGGGCGTCATCCGGCCCAGGGACCGCGCCCGGCGGGACACGGCCACGTCCGCCACCAGTACCTCCCGCTGTGGTTGATGAACCGTCCGGTGCCCCGCGTACGTGAGGACGTACCCGGCGAACGAGGTCTGCTCCCCCCGATCCAGCGTCACCTCCGCCTGCCGGGCGAACGAGGTGGAGGCGACGATGGCGATGGCGGCGATGGCCATCCCCATGTGGACGACGTAGCCTCCGTACCTCCTGCGATCGCGCGAGATACCCTCTGGGAAGGACAGGAGCGCACCACGCCCAGTGGCTCGGGCGAACGAGCGCAACCCCCGAACCACCTGGCCCCCGTTCGCTGCAAGGACAAACGCGGCCATGCCGAAGCCAGCCACCGCGGCGAGGTTTCTCAGGCCGAGGAGCGCCAACAGGATCATGGTCCCGGACCCGATGGCCACGGGGACGGTGAGGCGCCGCCGGGCCTGTTCCGGAGTTGCCGCCCGCCAGGGAAGCAAGGGCCCAACGCCCATCAGGAACAGCAGGAGAAGGAACAGCGGAACCGTGGTCTGCTTGAAGTACGGACCCCCGACGGTCGACTGCCGGTCGGTCAGGGCCTCGACCACCAGCGGGAAGATCGTTCCGAGAAGGACCACGAAGGTGAGGGCCAGGAGAACGATGTTGTTCCCGAGAAAGGCCGCTTCCCTGGACAGGGCGGAGTCGAGGCGGCCCTGCGACCGAAGGCGCCATGCCTGCGCGACGATCCCCCCGAACCCAGCGACCAGGATCACCACGAGGAATCCCAGATAGAGGGGCCCGACCAGAGACTGGGCGAACGCGTGGACGGAGGAAAGGATGCTTCCCCGGGTGAGGAACGTGCCGAAGGTGACGAGGGCGAACGCGCCAACGATCAGCGACAGGTTCCACACTTTCAGCATCCCGCGCCGCTCCTGGATCATGACCGAGTGGAGGAAGGCGGTGGCCATGAGCCACGGCAGGAGGGCGACGTTCTCCACCGGGTCCCAGGCCCAGTACCCGCCCCAACCGAGCACGCCGTAGGACCACAGCGCCCCAAGGACCAGGCCGACCGTCAGGAACACCCACGCGGCCAGCGTCCATCGCCGGGTGATTCGGATCCACCGATCCGACAACGTCCCCGTGACGAGGCTGGCCATGGCGAACGCGAACGGGACCGTGAGCCCGATGAATCCCAGATACAGAAGAGGGGGATGGGCTGCCATCAGGGGATGGTTCTGCAGCAGGGGCAGGGGCCCTCGACCGTCGGCAGGAGCGGTGGCGAGCGTGGCGAACGGCCGGGTCGGACCCAGCACCAACGCGAGATAGAAGGCCGAGACGGCGTACATCACGGCCATCGCCCAGGGGAAGGTCTCCGGCTTGCGGCGGCGGAATCGAAAGGCCACGGCGGCGATGTACCCGGCCAGCACGAGGTTCCACAGGAGCAGCGATCCTTCGTCCGCTGACCACAGCGACAGCACCTTGAAGAACGTCGGGGTGGCCCGGCTGGAGTTCTCGGCGACATATCTGAGCGAGAAGTCGTCGGACAGGATGGCCGCGAGCATGGCCCCGTTGGCCGCGGCGACCACAGCCAGCAACGAGAAGGCGGCGGTCCTCGCGCTCTCGACGAGGAGGGGGCGGTTCCTGCGAACACCGATCACGGAGGCGACAAGGCCATACAGGGCGAGGACGAGGCCCAGCAACAATGCGAAGGTTCCGAGGCGGTCCACCCGTCTACCCGCCTTCCACGTTGGCGGTGTGGGGCGTATCCCCCGGCTGGGGGGGCGAGTAACGATCGCTGTGCTTGACCAGGACCGTGTCCGCGTGGAAGGCGCCGTCGGCTCCGTAATGCCCCTCCACCACCACTCCCTTGCCCTCTCGGAAGAGGACCGGCACACCCTCGGAGTCGATCACGGTCATCCGGGTCGTCTGGTCGGTCACGACGAACCGCACCGTCTGCCCCGAGCGCCGAACGGACCCCGGCATGACCAGGCCGCCGAGCCGGACCCGTTCGCCTACAGCGGAACGCCCCAGTTTCACGATCTCGGTGGGCGTCCGAAAATACACGAGGTTGCCCTGCAGGCCCTTGTAGGCGACCCAGCCGAGGCTTCCCGCCACTAGGGCGGCCGCGATCAGCAGTCGGGCCGGTTTCATCGGCCCACGGCTAACGGGCTCGCTTGGCGGCTATGGCCGCCGCGCGAAGCCGAGCTCGCCGGGCTCGTATCACCAGATAGCTCGCGTAGGCCCCCAGGGCGGCTGCCGTGACCGCGTAGCCAGCTACGACGTAACCGAGGTTCGCCACGGCGAGGTCAGCCACGCGCCGACACCTCCTCCGTGTGCTCCTGGGGAGAGGGCTCGGCCGGCGGGCCGCCTTCGAGAAGCGTCTCCGCGGGCTGACCCAGGCGTGGAGACAGGGCCTCGGCCACCAGTCGGTCTTCGAGCCGACCCACCCGCAGTCGCAGCGCCATGAGGTAGAGGTAGGCCAGGGTGAACGCGAGGAATCCGACTCCAAGCGCCGCCCCCATTGCGGGCACGAGGTCCGGGACGCCGATGAGCCTGGCGGGCGCTTGATGCAAGGACCGCCACCATCGCACGGACAGGTGCACGATGGGGACGTCCACGAACCCCACGATGCCCAGCACCGCCGCCCATCGCGCCCGGCGCATGGGGCTGTCCGGCACTCGGCGGATGGCCAGATACCCCACGTAGATGAACAGCAGGATGGCTGTGGTGGTCAGGCGAGGGTCCCACGTCCACCACGTCCCCCAGACCGGCTTGGCCCAGATCGATCCAAGGACGATGGTGAGCGCGGTGAACAGGACCCCCACCTCCGCTGAGGCCGCGGCGAGCCGGTCCCACCGTGTCCTCCTGGTCTTCAGGTAGGCGATGCTCGCCACGAACACGACCGCGAAAGAGAGATACGCCACCCAGGCCGAGGGCACGTGCACGTACATCAGGCGGATCAGCTCTCCTTGCTCGGCGTCTGGCGGAGAGACGACCAGCGACAGGATGGCGCTCGCCACCAAACCTGCGGCCGCCAGCAACCCGAGAGCGCGCTCGCCGGACCGAGCCGTCAGTTTCCCCATGGTCCTTTCGGTCGCGCTCACGTTCAGTCCGTTCCTCTTATTAGTCCTCGAGCAGCTGTCCGAACACGACCGTCCCTATTGCGAGGAACACGACGTCGAAGGCGAGCAACAGGCCGAGCCACGATCCCGCTTCCCCGGCCCGACCGGCTGCTGCCAGCTCGGTCGCTCTGACTCCAGCCACGAGGACGGGCGTGGCTAGCGGGAGGACCACCAGGGGGAAGATCGCCTCTCGGGTTCGGGCCCACTCGGTCAGCGCGCCGAACAGGCTTCCGATCGCCGCCAGGCCGATGGTTCCGAGCAGGAAGGCGGCCGCGAGGACCGCCGGCGCCCTCCCGAGCGACAGCCCGAACAGCGCCACGACGAGGAGCAGGATGATCGCCTCCAGCAGGACGAGCTCGAGCGCCACTCCGGCCGCCTTGCCGAGGAAGATGGCCGCGCGGTCGAACGGAGAGAGAACGAGGCTCTCCATCGCGTCGTCCTCCGACTCGATCTGGTACGCCTGGCGGAAGGAGAGGATGGAGGCGAACAACACCGCCAGCCATACGAGGCCGGGGGCGGTCTCCTCGAGCAGCGAACGCCCCGGCCCGAGGGAGAACCCGAACGCCAGAAGCAGCGTGGCAGCGAAAGGAAGGACGGCCCCGAGCCCATAGCGGCTCCGGACCTGGATCCGGAGATCCTTCGCAGCGATGACTCCGGCCTGTTGGAGCAGAGTCATCGGGCAACCTCGTCCCCGAGGATCGACCGATGGACGCGGACATCCGAGAGGACCCGTCCCTCTTCCATGTGCACGGTTCTGGAGGCCATCGCCCCCCGGGTCGGATCGTGAGTTGCCACGACGACCGTTCGCCCATCGCGTTGGGCCTCCGACACGGTCTCATCGACCAGGTCCTTGGCCTCTGCGTCGAGACCGGCATACGGCTCATCGAGGAGCAAGAGCTCCGGCCGCCTGAGCAGGGCCCGAGCCACCGCGACCCGCTGTCGCATTCCCTGTGAATATCCTCTGACTCTCTCGTCCGCGACGTCGTCCAGCCCCACTCTCTCGAGGATCTCGTGGATCGGAGCTTCTTCCCGCCCGAACAGCGCGCAGAAGAACGTGAGATTCTCCCGCCCAGACAGGTCCTCGTACAGCCTGGTCCGGTGTCCAACGAGCTCGACCCGGCGTCGGATCTCCTCGCGGCCCCTCGAGAGGTCGTACCCGAGCACCGTGCCGGACCCATACGTGGGCGAGATGGCAGTCGCGACCACGCGGAGCAGGGTCGTCTTCCCAGCTCCGTTCGGTCCTCGAACCAGGATGGTCTCGCCCCGCTCCACCCGGAGGTCTGCCCTTACCAGTGCGGGCGAGGCACCGAAGACGCGGGTCACTCCGGACAGTTGGATGGCGGGAGACGCCGCTGGCCCCTTGTCCGGGCCACGGTCGGTGAGCAGCGCGTTTGGGTCCGTGAGGGAAGCCACGCGGCTCCAAGGCTACCTCAGTCGCCGAGGGTGCGGGGCCTCAAGTAGCGAAGCGATAGATTCCCTCCATGGTGGGGCCTCATCATCTCTCGACGCTTCTTCACGAAGCCGTCCTGGGGCGGTTTCCGCCATCCGATGGAACCGTTCGCGTCCTACCGGCCCCGCCGGGTCCATCAGATGCGGTCGTCGCGTTCAGTGCGCACAACGTTATTGCCGCAGACCTGGACGAGCAGGAGGTCCTCGACCACCTCCCAAGCGCAGATCCAGGGGCACCCATGAGCGCAGAGTTCCTGGCGTGGCTCGCTGGCCGGCTACGGACGCAGGCTGGGATGCTCGACCTGGTGATGGCGGCCCCCGCACCCGATCCGAACGAAGACCTTCCGGAGCTGATCCTGCGCCCGGACCTCCTGGACCATCCAAGGCTGGCCCGATCGCGCCAGTACCGGACGGACCTTCGCTGTTTCAGCGATCGTGAGAAAAGGGCCCTCATCGTCCTGGGCCGGGGGCTGGCCGAGCGGCAGGAGATGGGGATCGAGGTGAAGCCAGAGTTCCGTGGAAGCGGGCTGGGGCGCGTCATCGCTCGGGCGACCGTCCGCGTGGCGGCGGCCGGCGAGCCGCTGTTCGCCCAGATCAGCCCTGGCAACGTGGCGTCCGTTCGGGCCTTTCTCTCCGCGGGCTATCGTCCGATCTGCGCGGAGGTCGTCTTCCTCCGGCGCGGCGCTCCTTGACCAATACCTCCAGGCGCCCGTTCCACCCTTGATCCGCCGATCGAGGCAGATCGGGAGCTATGGGCAGTGCACAAGGAAGTCCTTCACTCCCGTCCCATCCACGAGTCGCGTCGACCGGCCCGCTCGATCCAGCATGCTCGCGGCCATCGACGCCCGATGTCCGGTTGCGCAGATCGCCCAGGTCTCGCCGTCCGCGGGAACCTCGCCGATCCGGCGCGGGAGGTCTCCCACGAAGATGTGCTGACTTCCCTCAACGTGCCCCTCGTCCCACTCGGTCTCCTGCCGGACGTCGAGGAGATTGCCGACCTTGCCGGCGTGGTGGGACCGGCACAGCTCTTCCAGCCCAGCCACCCGGTACGAGCTCGTCGGCCGGCCCTCTCCGCGCCACGCCTCGATGCCGCCCTGAAGATACCCCTCGATGCGCTCATAACCGACTCGCAGGAGCTGGGTGACCGATTCCTCCAGCGCTTCCTCCGTCGGGTCGGGGAGCACCAGGACCACGCCCTCGCCGAATGGGACGATCCAGCCGACGTAGCTCCCGAACGTCTCCTCGAGCTCCACGTTCACCGACCGCGGGATGTGCGCCCGAGCGAACTGGATCCGCCACCTCGAGTCCACCACCCAGATTCCGGAATCGAGTCGCGAGGCAACCTCGGCGGGAGCGAGGCCGTGCGGCTTCGGCAGATCGCGGACGAGCCTGGGCCCGGACCTATTGATCTCGGCCATGGACGAGTAGTACGTCGGATAGGCGAGCAGCCCCGAAAGCTGCCGCCGGACGAATTCTTCCTCGTCCGAAGCGGCAAGTGCCGGGTTGTGGGCGCGCTCGTGGCCCATCGTGGAGGTCCGCTCCTTGGGGAGGGGCCCGGCCCCACAGAAGCTCCCCGCCCCGTGAGTGGGAAGGACCTGGACATCGTCGGGCAGAGAGGCGAGCCGCCGGACCGATCTGAACTGAGCCCGAGTGAGCGCGTCAGTGTGCTCGGGCCCAACCAGATCCGTGCGCCCCGCTCCCCCCACCATCAGGCTCCCGCCGGTGAAGATGGCGAGGGGTCGGCCCGACTCGGCCTCAGACAGCAGGTAGGACAGGTGTTCGGGAGTGTGGCCGGGGGTCTCCATTGCCACGATGACCAGGTCCCCCAGTCGCACTTCGTCGCCTTCCAACATCGCGCGATGCTCGAAGCGGTAGCCGCCTCCGCCGGGGGCAACGATCTCTGCCCCCGTGGCTTCGCGGATCTCGACGGCGCCGGAGACGTAGTCGTTGTGCAGGTGGGTCTCGAGGACGTGCCGGATCTTCACATCGCGCGACTCGGCGAGGTCGAGGAAACGCGATACGTCTCTCTGCGGATCGACCAGGGCCGCTTCGCCACCGGACGCCACGAGGAAGGTGTTGTCCCCCAGGCCGGGCGTGACGACGACCTCGAGTTCCATGGGTCTTTAGGCTCGGGCTCTCTGGATGGCCGCCCACACCTTCTCGGGCGAGAGGGGCAGGTCGATGTGCGTGACGCCGAGGTGGGACAGCGCATCGATCACCGCGTTCTGCACGGCGGGGGTCGAGCCGATGGTTCCCGACTCGCCGATGCCTTTCACCCCGAGCGGATTCAACTCTGTGGGGGTCTCGGTCCGGTTCGCCTCGACGGGAGGGAGGTCGGGCGGGGTCGGCACGCCATACGTGAGCAGGCTGCCGCTCAATGGGTTGCCTTCGTCGTCGTACGCGAACTCCTCATAGAGCGCCTGGGCGATGCCCTGGGCCGCTCCGCCGACGATCTGGCCCTCCGCCAGGGCCGGATTGAGGATTCGGCCCGAGTCGTCCACCGTGACATGGCGGAGCGGGATCACCCGGCCCGTCTCGGTGTCCACCTCGACCACCGAGACATGGGTCCCGAAGGGGAAGGTGTGCCGCTTCTTCATGTCGAAGTCCGCCTCGCAGTACAAACCGGGATCGACGCCCGAGGGCAGCAGCGCGGGATCCCGACCCGCCTGGGCCAGCTCCGCCCAGGGCACGGTCTTCTGTGGAGTCCCGGCGATCCCGAGCCCTCCCTCGTCCGACACCACGATGTCCTCCGGGCTGACCTCGAGGAGATGGGCCGCGATCAGCTTCGCCTTGCGGAGCACCTGCACCGCCGCCAGATGGATCGCGCTTCCTCCCAGCTGGAGCGAACGAGACCCCATCGTTCCCTCTCCCCTGGGAAGGAGGCGGGTGTCCGAGTGGATCACCTCGATGTGTTCCATCGGGATCCCCAGTTCCCCCGAGACGAGCTGCGTGAACGCTGTAGCGTGCCCCTGTCCCTGCGGAGATGTCCCCGTGCGGACCGAGGCCGAACCGTCGGGGTTGATTTCGACCGATCCGAACTCCGAGCCCCAGGCCGTGACCTCCGAATAGACCGAGAGGCCGACGCCGATCTGAAAGGGATCGCCGCGAGCCCGTCGCTCTGCCTGGATCGCGCGGATGTCGTCGTACCCAGCCACCCGCAGCGCCTCCTCGAAGGCACGATGGTAGTCGCCCCCGTCGTACATCACCCCGGTCCTGCTCTCGTACGGGAAGGCGTCTGCGGTGAGGAGATTCCGCCGCCGAAGGTCCACGGGATCCTGGCCCAGCCGTCGGGCGAGCATGTCCATGGCCCGCTCGAGCATCGCCGTCGCCTCCGGACGCCCCGCGCCGCGGTACTGCTCGATCGGTGTGGTGTTGGTGACCACGGATCTCGCCACGAAGTCGATCCGGGGGATGCGGTACGCCCCTGAGGCCATCTGGCGGGTGAGGTCGGGCAGATAGGTTCCCCGCGGGTAGGCGCCCATGTCCGCGTGCACGAGCACTCGCAGACCCGTGAGCGTTCCGTCGCGCCGCGCGCCAAGCTCGAGGTCCTGCACCTGGGCCCGGCCGTGATACATGGCCACCAGGTTCTCCGACCGTGTCTCCACGAACCGGACGGCGCGCCCGAGGCGGTGCGCCAGGGCGGCCACGCAGAGCTGCTCCGGGTAGACGAACGCCTTCGCCCCGAACGCCCCGCCCACCGCCGGCACGATCACGTGCACGTCGTCGGGCTCCAAGCCGAGATGCTCGGCGAGCTCGTCCCGGAATTGGAAGGGCGCCTGATGAGGGAGTCTGATCTCGAGCCCGTCTCCGTCCGGAAGGGCCAGGATGGCGTTCGGCTCCATCGGGAGCGGGGCCAGCCGCTGATTCACCAACCGGGCCTTGATCACGACCTCCGCCTCCTCCAAGGCTCCGGCGTCCTCTACTTCGTGCTCCTCGAGGGCGACGTTGCTTCCCTCGCCTGGGAAGAGCCTGGGCGCGTCGGTTGCCTCGGCCCGGAGAGGGTCGGTGACGACAGGGAGTGGGTCGTAGTCGACGATCACGGCCTCGGCGGCATCGACCGCCTCGGGCCGTGTCCGGGCCAGGATCACGGCGATAGGCTCGCCGATGAACCGGACCACGTCGGTGGCGAGGACGGGACGAGCGAACCCTTCTGGCACACCGCTCTCAACCGCGAACGGCCGCAGCCCCAGATCCTCCGACGTGTAGATGCCGACCACTCCCGGCATCGCCCGGGCGTCCGCCGAGTCGATCCCGGTGATCCTGGCGTGAGCCAGGGAGGAACGAACGAAGGTTGCCCACAAACTCCCGTCGGCAGGGAGGTCCTCCGTGAACGACGCCGACCCGGTCAACAGGGGCGGGTCTTCGGTCCGGTGGACGGCACGCCCCCACATCGATCCCGCCGCCATCTCGCGCAGCGTAGCAATCTCCGGAAAGCCACGACGTGTTTGAACCGTCGCGGCAGATGGAGAGAAATGGGGGCGAACCGTTTCGACCCGACTCAGTCGTTGCGCTAGGGTGGGGAAGCCGAGTGCGATCGTCGTCGAGACCCCGCTGGGTGCGGTCCGCAGGGTCCATCCTTTTCGCGATCGTCGCGAGCGCGTGCAGCGAGGGCGCGCCTTCCACTCTTCATCCCGAGGGTCCTGGAGCGCATCGCATCGCCGGTCTCTGGTGGTTCATGTTCTGGGTCTCGGCCGTCGTGGTGGCGGTTGTGACGGCGCTGATCCTCATCGGAGTGCTGCGCGGTGGGGCGCGGAGAGCGCACCTGCCCGCCGAGACGCCACCCTGGACCGGCCGGCTGGTCGTACTGGGCGGCGTCCTGGTTCCCGTGATCGTCTTGTCGGCGCTGTGGATCCTCACGCTCTCCGACATGTCTGCGCTGTCCGAGACAGGACGCTCGGCCACGTTGAAGGTGCAGGTCGTCGGGCACCAGTGGTGGTGGGAGGTCCGCTATCCAACCGAGGCGGTGACCACCGCCAACGACCTGCACATCCCAGTCGGCCGTCCCGTCGAGGTCGAGCTCTCGACCGACGACGTCATCCACAGCTTCTGGGTGCCGCAGCTCACAGGAAAGACCGACCTGATCTCGGGCCGGACGACCCGGATGTGGATACAGGCGGATCGGCCCGGTGTGTATCGGGGGCAGTGCGCAGAGTACTGCGGCCTCCAGCACGCCAACATGGTCTTCTACGTCGTAGCAGACCCTCCCGACAGGTTCCGCGACTGGTTGACGCGAGAGGGCCAGCCCGCCGCGACCCCGACGGACGCGAGCGCCGCGCGGGGCCGTGACGTGTTCCTGTCGTCGGCCTGCGCCGGGTGTCACACCATCCGAGGCACGAGCGCCGAGGGGGAGGTCGGTCCTGATCTTTCGCACGTGGGCAGTCGGATCTCGATCGGGGCGGGAACCCTCCCCCTGACACCGGCGAACCTGGCCATCTGGATCAGCGACTCCCAGGCAGTGAAGCCCGGCAACCTCATGCCGCCCATCCCCCTTTCCGCCGACGAGCTGGAGGCGGTCGTCGCATACCTCGAAGGGCTGAAGTAGCGCGTGGCAACCTCGGTCGCAGCCCGGTTGGAGCAGATCTGGGAGGAGAAGCCGGGCCTGGGCTCGTGGCTGGACACCGTGGATCACAAGCGCATCGGAAAACGGTACTGCTACACGGCGTTCCTGTTCTTCCTCGCCGGGGGCATCGAGGCTCTCCTGATTCGAGCCCAGCTCGCCCGGCCGGACGAAACCTTGATCGGCCCCCAGGGCTTCAACGAGCTCTTCTCGATGCACGGCATAACGATGATCTTCTTCTTCGTGACGCCGATGTTGTTCGGCTTCGGCAACTACTTCGTACCACTCATGATCGGGGCCAGGGACATGGCCTTCCCGCGGCTGAACGCCTTCGGCTACTGGATCTTCCTGTTCGCTGGGCTGTTCATGTACTCGAGCTTCCTGATCGGGAGCGCGCCGGACAACGGATGGTTCAACTACGTGCCGTTTTCCGCCAAGCACTTCACTCCCGGTCTGTCACCGGACTTCTACACGCTGGGACTGATCTTCCTCGGGTTCTCCACCACCGTCGGCTCGATCAACTTCATCGTGACGATCTTCAAGCTGCGCGCGCCCGGGATGTCGATCAGCCGGATGCCGCTGTATGTCTGGGCGATCCTGGCGACCTCGTTCGCCGTGATCTTCGCCCTCCCCTCGCTGACGGCCGCGAATGTGCTCCTCGAGCTCGACCGCCGGTTCCAGTTCCACTTCTTCGATCCTTCCCATGGTGGCGACGTCGTCCTGTGGCAGCACCTGTTCTGGATCTTCGGGCATCCGGACGTCTACATCATCTTCCTGCCCGCGGTCGGCATCGTGTCGGCGATCATTCCCGTGTTCGCTCGCCGGTCGATCGTCGGCTACGTCTTCCTGGCGCTGGCCACCATGGCCACGGCGATCGTGGGGTTCGGCGTGTGGGTCCACCACATGTTCGCCGTCGGTTTGCCAAGCATGGCCCTGACCTTCTTCTCCGCCGCGAGCATGCTCATCACCATCCCAAGCGCGGTGCAGGTCTTCGCCTGGCTGGCCACGCTGATCGCGGGGAGGCCGGTTCTCAAGTCCCCGCTGCTGTTCATCCTCGGATTCCTGTTCATCTTCGTGGTGGGCGGCGTCACCGGCGTGATGTTCGCCGCCGTGCCGTTCGATCAGCAGATCACCGACTCGTACTTCGTCGTGGCCCACTTCCACTACGTCCTGTTCGGTGGCGCGGTATTCCCGATCTTCGCAGCCATCCACTACTGGGTCCCGAAGATGTACGGCCGGATGATGCACGAGAGCCTGGGCAAGCTGGCCTTCTGGTCGATGTTCATTGGCTTCAACCTGACCTTCTTTCCGATGCACATCTCGGGGCTGCTGGGCATGCCCAGGCGCATCTACACGTACCACGGGGGACTCGGGTGGGACCTGTGGAACCTGCTGTCGACCATCGGGGGGCTCGTCCTCGGCCTGGGCATCCTCGTGGTCATCGTCAACTTCCTGAAGAGCGTCCGATCGGGGGCGGTAGCCGGCCCGGATCCCTGGGGCGGCGAATCGCTCGAATGGGCGACCAGCTCCCCGCCGCCGCCCTACAACTTCCTCGAGATCCCGACCGTTCGTAGTCTCGAGCCCGTGTGGGACCAGCCTGAGATCCGACATCTGGACCAACAGGTCCGGGATCCGGCGAACGTCCTTCTAGGCCACGAGACCCTGGGAACGAGCGTCATGGACGCCGACGAGGAATCCGTCCTTCCCATGCCTCATGGCTCCTACGTGCCGGTGACGACCGCGCTGGGGATGGCTGGGATCTTCGCCGGGCTGCTGACCGGGGTCGTCCCGGTCACGGTCATCGGTCTGGGCGTGGCTACGGCGGGGATCCTTTTCTGGTTCCGGGTCAGGGAACACGAGCCGGAGGCCCGATTGGCCGTGGGAGTCAGCAGATGAGCGCCGTCAGGGTGGAACCGAGGCCGGGGCTCCCCGTCCATCCGGCCGGAGCGGAGGGTGGCAGGTCTCCAGGGTGGTGGGGCATGGTCATCCTGATTTTCACCGAGGCCACACTCTTCGCCATCCTCCTGACCAGCTACTTCTTCCTGCGCTTCCAGTCGGGCCCGGTGTGGCCACCCGATGGGATCCCGAAGCCGGAGCTCACCCTGGTCCTCGTCATGACGCCGATCCTGGTGCTCTCGAGCGGCCCCATGCACTGGGCCGACATGAGCATCCGAAAGGGCGAGGTTGGCTCGCTGAAGGTCGGCCTCCTGGTGACGTTCCTGATGGGCGCCACCTTCCTGTCGCTCCAGGGGTTCGAGTACCACAAGACGCTGGAGGAGTTCACCCCTCGGGCGAACGTCTACGGCTCCTTGTTCTTCACCATCACGGGGTTCCACGGGGCCCACGTGGCGGTCGGGTTGCTGATGAACCTCTGGCTACAGGCCAACGCGTGGCGAGGTCGATTCTCGGCGATCGATCACCTGCCCGTGGAAGTCGTGTCGCTCTACTGGCACTTCGTGGATGCGGTGTGGGTCTTCATCCTCGCCGTCGTGTACCTGTCCCCCCACATCTGGCCGTGAAGGGAGCCTGATGGCCAAGCGAGTCCTCGGTCTGGACCTCGACCACAGGAGCTCCCGGTCCTTCGCGTTGTGGTTCGGGCTGTTGGCACCCCCGCTCGCGTGGGGCGCCTCCCTCCTGTTGGGGGACGGCATCTTCGAGCTGGGGTGTACCAGGGCGTTCTCCGAGAAGGCGATCCTCGGCGTCCCCCTGGAAACGTGGGCGATCATCGAAACGGCGGCGATGGCCGTCATCGCGTCGATCGCTGGCTTGCTCGCGTATCGGGCCTGGCAGAGGTTGCGGCAGGACCCCGATGGCACATCGCATCACCGCGCGACCGCGATGGCCGTCATGGGGATGGCCTCCGGCGCCTACTACCTCCTGATCATCGTGTTCGGGTTCGTGCCGTCGATACTCCTGCGCGCTTGTGAGAGCTCGCTGTGAACCATCGCGTGTGGACCTCTTGGACCCTGCAGCCCGTCGTTGTTGCGCTCATCCTCGCCGCGGGCTGGGCGTACGTCCGGGGGCTCCAGACGCTGTGGAGGGGCGACAGGCGGCGAGGCGTGACGCGATGGCAGGCCGCATCCTTCGCTGCCGGGCTCCTGGTGATGTTCGTGACCCTGGTCTCCCCCCTCCATTCGGTCTCCGCCCAGCTCCTGTGGGTCCATATGGTCCAGCACGTCCTTCTGGTCACCGTGGCCGCGCCGCTCCTCGTGCTCGGCGCACCCCTGATTCCCGCAACGCTCGCTCTGCCTTTGCCCTGGCGACGAAGGATCAGGTCCTGGGGGCGGGTTGGGTGGATCCGAGCGACGGGCCGGCTTCTCAGCCGGCCGCTGGCTGCGTGGCTCCTTTTCGTCGCGGCGCTATGGGCCTGGCACGCCCCAGGTCTGTACGACGCCGCGGCGAGGAGCGATGGCATCCACGCTCTGGAGCACATCACCTTCATCGCCACGGCCATCCTCTTCTGGTGGGTGGCGATCCGCCCGGCCAGCCATCGCCATCCAGCCGGCGGAACCGAGGTTCTCTACGTCTTCACCGCCGGTGTCCAGAGCGGAGCGCTCGGCGCGATCCTCACGTTCGCCGGCTCGCCCCTCTATCCCGCGTACGCGCGGACGGCGGCGACGTGGGGCCTCACACCCCTGCAGGACCAGCAGCTCGCCGGACTGATCATGTGGATCCCCGCCGGCCTCGTGTACATGGCCGCGGCGGGGGCCCTGTTCGTCCGGTGGTTGGTGAGAATCGAGCGCGACGCCCGGCGAGCCGAGGGCCGCTCGGGGTCTCTCGGGCTGTTGGGAGAACGCACATGAGGATCGGCCGGGCCGCGGGTCAGGTCGTGCTGCCTCTCGCAGGGGCCGTCATCGTGACCGCGGTCGTGGCCGGGGTCGGCGCCGGCCGGTCGGTGGGACACGCCGCGCCGGTGGCTCAGCCTTCGCCGGCGAACGCCGGGAAGATGCTGTATCTGCGCGACTGCGCGTTCTGTCATGGGAGCCAGGGCGAGGGCACGCCCGTGGCACCGTCGGTCCGGGACTCCGGGGCCATGGCTGCGGACTTCTACCTCTCCACCGGCCGCATGCCCGTGGCCAAGCCGATCAACGACCCTCCGCGCCGCCCGCCTGCCTACGACAGGGAACAGATCAATCAGCTCGTCGCCTACGTGGCGTCGCTCGGTCAGGGGCCGCCGATCCCGACCGTGAACCCCGGGGCCGGAGATCTGGGCGAGGGCGCGGAGCTGTACGCCCTGAACTGTGCGGCGTGCCACTCGAGCGCCGGCATCGGTGGTGCCCTCACCCAGGGCAAGGAAGCGCCATCCATCTTGACGGCCACCCCCACCGAGATCGCCGAGGCCCTCAGGCTGGGTGGTACGGGCAACATGCCCGTGTTCGGCCCGGACACCTTCGACCGGAGGCAGCTCGATTCCCTCGTCCGCTATGTGCAGGCCCTCCAACATCCACACGACCGGGGCGGGCTCCCGCTCGGCCACATCGGCCCCATCGCCGAGGGATTCATCGCCTGGGCGGTGGGGCTCCTCCTCCTGGTCGTGTTCGTCCGATGGACCGGAACGAGGGCGAAGGAGTGAAAGCTTCCAAGCCCCGCGACGGGGCCACCTGATGGCTCGGAGCCGAGGTGGGTCGGTGGCCGCTGCCCTGGCGGTCTCCGCGCTGGCATCGGCCGGCCTGTGGTTCACCTACTGGGTCGGAGGGCAGCCCCAGGTGGAGGGTGTGCTCATCGCGCTGGCCCTGGGAGGCCTGGCGGTCGGCCTGGCGCTGTGGGCCAAGGGCTTCCTTCCCGGGGGCGGCCTGGTGGAGGAACGGGAACCCATGGCGTCGACGCCTTCCGAGCGCCGGACCTTCGAGCGCGAGTTCGAGTGGGGTGAGGAATACCTCGAACGCCGGGGTTTCCTGATCAGGATGCTCCTGGTGGCGCTGGGAGCACTCGGGATCGCCGCGATCTTCCCCATCCGGTCGCTCGGCCCGAAACCGGGCCGGTCGTTGTTCCGGACGGCCTGGCGAGCCGGTTCGCGCGTCGTCACCGAGCAGGGACAGCCGGTCGCCGCTGCCGACCTTCCCGTCGGTGGGGTCATCACGGTGTTCCCCGAGGGGCACCTGGAGAACGCGGACGCCCAGGCAGTGCTGATCCGGATGGCACCCGACGAGTTCATCGCCCAGCCCGGGCGGGAGTCGTGGTCGCCAGAAGGGCTCGTGGCGTACTCCAAGATCTGCACTCACGCGGGCTGCCCGGTCGGACTGTACGAGCAGGGGACCGGACGGCTGTTCTGCCCGTGTCACCAGTCCGTCTTCGAGGCGAGAGACGGCGCCAGGCCCACGGCGGGGCCCGCCACGCGCCCCCTGCCCCAGCTTCCGCTGTCCATCGACGGCGAGGGATTCCTAAGGGCTCAGGGAGATTTCCCCGAGCCGGTCGGACCGGGCTTCTGGAACCGGCCATGAGGGGTCCAGGGGGCGCAGCAGCAACGAGCGCAGCGAGGCAGCTGCGAAGCTCCCCGACTCCTCGAAGCTCCGCCCGCGGGCGGAGCTACGAGGAAAAGAACTCATGATCGTCCGAAAGACCGCGCGCTGGCTCGACGACCGACTGGGAGCGTCGTCGTTCGCCAGGAAGGCGTTGGACAAGGTCTTTCCCGACCACTGGTCCTTCATGTTGGGCGAGATCGCCCTGTACTGCTTCGTGATCCTGGTGCTGACCGGGATCTATCTGAGCCTGTTCTTCGTGCCGAGCTCCCGGGAGGTCGTGTACCAGGGGGCGTACCGGCCGCTCCGAGGGGTCGGAGTCTCGGAGGCTTACTCCTCGGTCCTGCGGATCTCCTTCGAAGTCCGCGCCGGGATGGTCTTCCGTCAGATGCATCACTGGGCCGCGCTGGTCTTCGTCGCGGCGATCGTGCTCCACGTCAGCCGCGTCTTCTTCACCGGAGCCTTTCGGCGGCCCCGCGAGATCAACTGGATCATCGGGGTGACCCTGCTACTCCTGGCGATGTTCAACGGCTTCACGGGGTACTCGCTGCCGGACGACCTGCTCTCCGGGACCGGTCTTCGGATCGCCTACTCGATCGCGTTGTCGATTCCCGTGGTTGGGACGTGGCTGACGTTTCTCGTCTTCGGTGGCGAGTTCCCGGCTCACGACATCATCTCCAGGCTCTATGTGATGCACATCTTCCTCGTGCCTGCCGCGCTGGCCACCCTCATCACGATCCATCTGGCTCTCATCTGGCACCAGAAGCACACGCAGTTCCCCGGTCCGGGCCGGACCGAGACGAACGTGGTCGGATCGCGGCTCTGGCCGACGTACGCCATGAAGTCCGTGGCGCTCTTCTTCTCCGTGGGAGCGGTGGTGGGGCTGCTCGGCGGGATCGCTCAGATCAACCCCGTCTGGCTCTACGGCCCCTTCCTGCCGGCGACCGTCTCCTCACCGGCCCAGCCCGATTGGTACCTGGGGTGGCTGGAGGGGGCCCTGAGGCTGTTCCCCGCATGGGAGATCCGGGCGTTCGGACACACCGTGGCCAACCCGTTCTTCCCCGCCGTCCTCCTGCCGGGGCTCACCTTCGTGCTGCTGTACCTGTGGCCCTTCCTGGAGCGGCGATTCACGGGAGACGACAGGCATCACGACCTGATCGACCGGCCCAGAGACCGTCCGGTCCGGACCGGGCTCGGGGCCGCGGCCCTGACCTTCTATGGAGTCCTGTTCCTCGCCGCCAGCAACGACCTCGTCGCCAAGCTCTTCGAGGTGCCGGTCAACGCGGTGACGTGGGCGTTTCGGATCCTCGCCCTCGCGCTCCCCCCGGCGGTCGGCTTCGGCGTATACAGGTTCATGTGTGGGGCAAGCTCGACCGGCGCCGAGAGCCTGCTCGAAGTGCCGTTCTCAGCCGTCGTCCGATCTCACCCGTCCCCGGACCGGAAGCGCCGGCGGGGGTCGGATCGAGAGGAGGTGCACGCGTGAACGACGAG
>JBKPAF010000076.1:0-9487 GCA_046726275.1 Actinomycetota bacterium | reverse complement strand
TCCGCTCGTCGCCGGGAACACCCAGCTCCGATACAAGGAGGCCCTGAACAACCTCGAGGCCAGCTCCCCGGGCATCAAGGCCTCCTTCTACCTGGGCTACCTCGATCGCGCGGCGGACCGGTTCCGCGACGAGGTCGCGGGGGAGGGTGACCTGGTGGCGTGCCGGCGGTGCGGGCAACCGACCACGGGACGATTCTGCGCGTTCTGCCGCGCCCGGGCCCAGGTCACCGGGGAGCATCTGTCGCCTCCCAGCGACGAGCAGCTCTCCCGCGAGATGGCCGACGAGGTCCTTCCCGCCGAGGTTTTCGGGAACTCGGGGGTCCAAGGGGCATGAGCGGGCCGTTCGAGGTGGGGGAGCGCGTCCTGCTCATCGATGATCGGGGGCGTCGATTCCTGGTCAAGCTCCAGTCCGACGGCACGTTCCACTACCACGGCGGCGCGGTCCCACACGACCTCATCGTCGGCTCGGAGGATGGGACGGTGGTCCACTCCACCACCGGAACGGACCTGATGTGCCTGCGGCCCACGCTGGCCGACTTCGTCCTCAAGATGCCGAGAGGAGCGCAGGTCGTCTACCCCAAGGACATGGGCGCGATCGTCGTGGAAGCGGACATCGCACCGGGGTCCTCGGTGCTCGAGGCTGGGACCGGGTCGGGCGCGCTGACCATCGCCCTGGCCCGGGCTACCGGCTCGGAGGGAAGGGTCGTCTCCTACGAAGCCCGGGAGGATTTCTACGAGAAGGCCGCGGCGAACCTGGAGGCGTTCTTTGGCAAGGTGCCGCCGTGGGTCGATCTGCGCCTCGGCGACGTTCGGGAAGTCGGAGCGTCAGGGGACACGTTCGACCGGGCCGTGCTCGACCTGCCGGAGCCCTGGGCCGTCCTGCCGGAGGTGGGGCGCGCCCTGCGGACCGGCGGGATCCTGTGCACGTATCTGCCGACGACCAATCAGATCCAACAGTGCGTACCGGCGATGGAGGGCGCGGGGTTCACCGAGGTCACGACCTTTGAGGTCCTGCACCGATCGTGGCACGTCACCGAGCGAAGCGTCAGGCCTGATCATCGGATGGTGGCGCATACCGGGTTCATCACGGTTGGTCGAAAGTCCTACTCCCACGTCTAAGGTTCGACATCCCCTGGGCCGAGACTCCACGTAGGAGGAATGGGAACGGTCCCCCGAGAGCTTCCGTCGAAAGGATAAAGGCCAGGCATACACTGGAGGGAAGCGAGAACCGAGGAAGGTAGGCGAACGGAAGATGCCGCAGCAGAGGATGCCCGATCCCGAGGAACAGCTGGAGCGATACGAAAAGGACATCCACCAGCTCCAGACGCAGATCAAATTCCTGGAGGACGAGACTGCCCTGCTCCGGCGGCGCCTGACCAACTCCCCCCGGCAGGTGAAGGTACTTGAGGAGCAACTCCTCCAGAGCCGTGGCGAGATGAGCCGAGCCGTGGCCCAGAACGAGAAGCTGGTGGCGGTACTCCGGTCGGAGCGTGAGCGGATCGAGACCCTGAAGGAAGAGGTCGAGAAGCTGGCCAGGCCCCCGGCCACGTTCGGGGTGTTCCTCCGGGAGAACGACGACGACTCGGTGGACCTGTTCACCGCCGGGCGGAAGATGCGTGTGAACGTCGATCCGACGATCGACCGGAAACGGTTCCGGCGGGGCGTCGAGGTCATCCTGAACGAGGCGCTCAACGTGGTCGAGGTGCTGGACCAGGACGTGCTGGGCGAGGTCGTCACTGTCAAGTCGTTGCTCGGCGAGGACCGGGCGGTCCTGGTCGGCCGGGGCGACGAAGAGATGGTGGCCATGCTGTCGGCCGAGGTACGCGGGACCCTCCGGGTCGGGGACCCCGTCCTGTACGACCCCCGATCCGGCTACGCGCTGGAGGCGCTCCCCAAGGAGGAAGTCGAGGAGGCCATCCTCGAGGAGATCCCCGACATCAGCTACGACGACATCGGGGGCCTGGGGAACCAGATCGAAGACATCCGTGACGCGGTCGAGCTGCCATTCCTGTACGCGGAGCTGTTCGTGGAACACCAGCTCAAGCCGCCCAAGGGCGTGCTGCTGTACGGACCTCCCGGGTGCGGCAAGACCCTCATCGCCAAGGCGGTGGCCAACTCGCTCGCTCAGCAGGTCGCGGAGAAGACCGGCCGAGAGGGCGTCCACTCGTATTTCCTGAACATCAAGGGGCCGGAGCTCCTGAACAAGTACGTCGGGGAGACCGAGCGACAGATCCGGCTGATCTTCCAGCGGGCCAAGGAGAAGTCCGAAGAGGGGTTCCCCGTGATCGTGTTCTTCGACGAGATGGACTCGCTGTTCCGGACCCGGGGATCCGGCATCTCCAGCGACGTCGAGAACACCATCGTCCCGCAGCTGCTGTCCGAGATCGACGGCGTGGAGACCCTGAAGAACGTCATCGTCATCGGCGCCTCCAACCGGGAGGACATGATCGATCCGGCGATCCTGCGCCCCGGCCGGCTCGACGTGAAGATCAAGATCGAGCGGCCCGATTCCGACTCGGCGCGGGACATCCTCTCCAAGTACCTGACCGAGGAGATCCCCCTGCACGACTCCGAGGTGAAGGGCGACCGGGCGCGGGCCGTTCGACGGATGATCGACACCACGGTGGAGCACATGTACGCGACCAGCGAGGAGAACCGGTTCCTCGAAGTGACGTACGCCTCCGGGGACAAGGAGATCCTGTACTTCAAGGACTTCAACTCGGGAGCGATGATCGAGAACATCGTGGCCCGGGCGAAGAAAATGGCCATCAAGCGATTCCTCAGCCAGGGGGAGAAGGGACTCAAGCTCGACGACCTGGTCAAGGCCATACGGGACGAGTTCAAGGAGAACGAGGACCTGCCGAACACGACCAACCCCGACGACTGGGCCCGGATCTCCGGGAAGAAGGGTGAACGGATCGTGTTCGTCCGCACCCTGCTCGGGGACGCCAGGGGCGAGGGCCGGCAGGTCGAACGGATCAACGCCGGCCAGTACCTGTAGTCTCAACCCCATGGCTATCCCGAAAGTCATGGGGATCGAGACCGAGTACGGCATCTCGGGGCCAGGCATGTCGGACTTCAATCCGGTCCTGTCCTCGTCCATGCTCATCAATTCGTACGCCGGCACGCTCCGCAAGATCCGGTGGGACTACGAGCAGGAATCGCCGCTCCGGGACGCCCGGGGATTCGAGCCGATCCAGGAACGACAGCCGGTGGAGGAGGACCTCGGCCTGGCCAACGTGATCCTGCCGAACGGGGCCCGCTACTACGTGGACCACGCCCACCCGGAATACTCGACGCCCGAGTGCGCCACCCCTCGGGGGTTGGTGGCCCACGACAAGGCGGGGGAGCGGATACTCGAGAAGTCGCTCCACTCGGTGCAGCACCTGCTCGAGCCGGGGCAACGGCTGGCTGTCTACAAGAACAACACCGACGGTAAGGGAAACTCGTACGGCTGCCACGAGAACTACCTGGTCGACCGGCGGACTCCCTTCTCGCGGATCGTCCGCGACCTGACCCCGTTCCTGGTGACCCGGCAGATCTTCACCGGTGCCGGGAAGGTCGGCTCCGAGAGCGCCCGAGAGGAGTCACGGAAGGTCGCGTATCAGCTTTCTCAGCGAGCGGACTTCTTCGAGGCCGAGGTGGGCCTGGAGACGACGCTCAAGCGTCCCATCATCAACACACGCGACGAGCCCCACGCGGATCCGGAGAAGTACCGGAGACTTCACGTGATCATCGGCGACGCCAACATGTGCGAGGTGGCCACGTTCCTCAAGGTGGGGAGCACCGCCCTGATCCTGAAGCTGATCGAGGACGACCTTCTCCCCGACCTCTCGCTGGAAACGCCCGTGCCGGCTCTGCACGAGGTCTCGTGGGACATCTCGTGCCGACAGACGGTCAGGCTGCGGGACGGGCGCCGGGTCCGCGCTCTCGAGCTCCAATGGGAGTACCTCGATCACGTCAAGAAGTTCGTCAAGGAGTACGAACCGACCGGTGAGAACGGGGAGGTCCTCCACTGGTGGGAAGCCATCTTGTCCGGCATCGAGGAAGACCCGATGTCCCTGCACCGCGAGCTCGACTGGGTGGCCAAGCATCGTCTCGTGGAGGCCTATCGGGACCGGGACCGCCTGGATTGGACCGATCCCAAGCTGGCCATGATCGATCTCCAATACCACGACGTCCGCACGGACCGAGGGCTGTACTACCGTCTGGCCGAGGGGGGGAAGGTCGAGCGGCTGACGGCCGACGCGGAGGTGCAGCGGGCCATGATGCAGCCGCCGGACGACACCCGGGCCTACTTCCGGGGCCGATGCATCCAGCGGTACCCGCAGTCGATCGCGGCAGCCTCCTGGGACTCGCTCATCTTCGACACGGGTGGGGACACCCTGCAACGGGTCCCGACTCGCGAACCGCTCAGAGGGACGAACGAGCACGTCGAGGCGCTCCTTGAGTCGGCTGAGGACGCGAGCTCCCTCATCTCCGCCCTTCAGCGCTGACGCAGACCGTCCGAAGCCCTTCTACGGCGCTGCTCTTCGACGATCGAGAGAGTGGCGCGGCCTAGAATAGCTAGCCGAACGCCCGCCCTCATACGAAGGAGCGCCGTCGTGCCACAGGAACAGGAACAGAAGCGGACGCAGAAGAAGGGTGGAGGAGGCTCGGGAGGCGACGCCGGTCAGACCGAGACCACCGAGAAGGCTGAGAAACTGAAAGAGGAGATGGACGAGATCCTCGACGAGATCGACTCCGTGCTGGAAGAGAACGCGGAGGAGTTCGTGAAGTCCTACGTCCAGAAGGGCGGGGAATGACGGACCCGACCGGCGGGTTTCCGGATCCGTCGTATCCGCTCGGGGCCAACCCCAGCTTCTCCGACCTCGTGCGGGCGTCCAATCCCGAACCGGTTGGCACCACCACCGGATCGGCACCCGGCGCCGTGCCTCCGTTCGCGGCCGGCAGGGCGGACATTCCGCACGGGACCACGGTGCTTGCGATCAAGTACGGCGACGGCGTCATCATGGCCGGCGACAGGCGGGCCGTCGAGGGCTTCTCCATTGCCGACGAGCGGATCGAGAAAGTGTTCCCCGCCGACGACCTGTCGGCCGTGGCCATCGCCGGAGCGGCGGGACAGGCCACCGAGATCGTCAGACTTTTCCAGACCGAGCTCGAGCACTACGAAAAGGTCGAGGGCGAGCGCCTGTCCCTGGAGGGCAAGGCCAACCGGCTCGCCCAGATGATCAGGCAGAACTTTCCCATGGCCCTTCAGGGCCTGGTGGTCGTCCCCCTTTTCGCCGGCTTCGACGACCGGCGCTCTGAGGGGAGGCTGTTCCGGTACGACGTGACCGGCGGTCGGTGGGAAGAGACCGACTTCCATGCGACCGGATCCGGATCCACGCACGCCCGAGCGACGCTGAAGAAGCGGTGGCGGCCCGACCTGGACCAGGAGGGCGCGATCCGCGCCGCCGTGGAGGCGCTCTACGATGCCTCCCAGGAAGACGTGGCAACCGGCGGCCCCATACCGCTCCGGGGGATCTATCCAACCGTGAAGACGATCACCGTGGAAGGTGTCGCCTCTGTTCCGGACGAGACTGTCAGATCGGCGTTCGAGGCGATCGTGGGGGAGACCCACGAGGCCCCTGGAGAGCGTGGTAGGAGCCAGGCTCGCGAGCTGGGGTCCGGGGCCTCAAGTAGAGAAGAGGTAGGCCCCGGGACTCAGGGGTCCGGGGCCCAAAGTAGCGAAGCGGTAGGCCCCGGGACAGAGGAGTCGTAGGTGTCCTTCCAGCCATACGTTCCGCCGGAACAACTCATCAAGGACCGTTCCGAATACGCACGGAAGGGGATCGCCAAGGGCCGTTCCGTGGTCGCGATGGAATATTCGGGCGGCATCCTGTTTCTGGCCGAAAACCCCAGCGCCACCCTGCACAAGATCTCCGAGATCTACGACCGGATCGGCTTCGCCGGGGTCGGGCGGTACAGCGAGTTCGAGGACCTCCGGATCGCCGGGGTTCGACTGGCGGATCTGCGCGGCTACTCGTACGGGCGGGAGGACGTCACCGCCAAAACGGTCGCCAACGCCTACGCCCAGGCGCTGAACAACATCTTCACCACCCAGATGAAGCCGTACGAGGTGGAGATCCTGGTGGGTCAGGTCGGCGACTCACCATCCGAGAACGAGCTGTTCCACATCCTCTACGACGGGAGCGTCACGGACGAGAAGGGGTACGTCGCGATGGGAGGCAGGTCCGAGGACCTCGCCGGGCACCTCCGGGACGACTACCGCGAAGGGCTCGATCTCGAAGGGGCGGTTCGCCTGGCCACGACGGCGCTCTCGAAGGTGGAGGCCAACTCCGTGGAGGCCGAGAAGCTCGAGGCAGAGAAGCTCGAGGCAGCGGTGCTCGACCGTACCCGCGGACGCAGGAAGTTCCGGCGGCTCGCGGACGACGACCTCGCTCGCATCATCCAAGCCTGACCGAGTGAGCGCCTGGGGCTCCCGACCCGGGCGCGCTGGCAGGTCGCCGCCGCGGCATGCGGCGACTGAAAAGCCGCCCTTCGTTACCTCTTGGCCGCGGGACGCTTTTTCGACGCAGTCTTCTTGAACGTCGCCTTCTTGGAGGAGGCCTTCTTCGTTGACGACTTCGCGGACGACGACTTCCTGGCCCGGCCCGACTTCTGGCCGTCGCCGTTGCCCTCCTCGGAGACCCCGGCCGCCCCGCGCATGAGCACGGGAACCTGGTCCGAGCCGAAGGCCAGCTCGGAGGCGGTCTTCCCCTCGGCGTCGATGAGGTAGGCCACCGGGGTGCCCATCCCGTCGAAGATCTCGGCATGCTCGTCGGCCTGCAGCAGCACGGGGACGTCCAAGCCGAGCTCGCCGAGCTGCTCGCGGATCTCCTCCCCGCCCCCGATCGAGATGAACATCGTCTGGACGCCGCGCTCGCGGAGCTTCGGCTGCAGCTCGGCGACCTCGGGGCCGATCTTGCCGCAGTAGCCGCAGTGCGGGCTCCAGTTGACCAGAAGGGTCTGCCGGCCCAGAAGGTCCTCGTCTGTCCTCGTACGGCCATCTAGGTCCTTCAGCTCGAAGGGGGGCACCACGGTCCCGACCGGAAGGCCCTCCATCGAGGGGCTGGTGTACTGGACCTCCTCGACGGCCACTCCTTCCAGGAATCCCGCCATTCCGAGCTGCTGGACCAGGTTCAGCACGTCGTTCCGGACGACCTCGGAATCGGCCCCGAACGCCTTGCTCAGGCGGTCGGAGACCTCGTCGATCGTGGAGACTCCGTCGAGCTCGCCGAAGACGACCGTACTGATCTGATTGAGCCAGTGGATGGACCACGGGCCGTCGATGACCAGGACCGCCTCGCCGTCGACCTCCACGCCGTCGACCTCGGGCTTGATCCGGGGGACGAAGGTCCCGTCGATGTCCGCCGCGGACATCTCCTCGGCTTCGAGCTCGTCCAGCGCGTCCGTTCGTTCCTCAACAGCCATGTCGTCGTCTCCTTCGGGACAAGCCAGAGTATCAGGGTCGGGCCGACCCCAACTCGCGTCGGGCGAGCATCGGGGAGCCGGACCACGCAGTGAAACTGCCGATCGCAGTAGTTTTCCTACTGCGCGATGACGGTGCCCGCAGGCTCCCCGGTTTCGCCCGCGGCACGCGTCTACACTGGCCGTATGGACAGGCGCATCTTCGGCCTGGAGAACGAGTACGGCGTCACCTGCACGTTCCGGGGGCAGCGCCGCCTGTCCCCGGACGAGGTGGCCCGCTACCTGTTCCGTCGGGTGGTCCATTGGGGCCGCTCCTCGAACGTCTTCCTGGAGAACGGCGCCCGCCTGTACCTCGACGTCGGCTCCCACCCCGAGTACGCCACGCCCGAGTGCGACAGCATCAGCGACCTCATCGCGCACGACAAGGCGGGGGAGAGGATCCTGGAGGCCCTCCTGGCCGCCGCCGAGGTCCGCCTCCACGAGGAGGGGATCTCCGGCGACGTGTACCTGTTCAAGAACAACACCGACTCGGCCGGCAACTCCTACGGGTGCCACGAGAACTATCTGGTGGCGAGACAGGGAGAGTTCGCCCGCATAGCCGACGTGCTGATCCCGTTCTTCGTCACCCGCCAGATCTACTGCGGCGCCGGCAAGGTCCTGCACGGCCCGAGGGGCGCGCAGTTCTGCATCTCTCAGCGGGCCGAGCACATCTGGGAGGGCGTCTCCTCGGCCACCACCCGGTCCCGGCCGATCATCAATACGCGGGACGAGCCGCACGCGGACGCCGAACGCTTCAGGCGCCTCCACGTGATCGTGGGCGACTCGAACATGAGCGAGTTCACCACGTACCTCAAGGTGGGCGTGACCGACCTGGTGGTCCGCATGGTCGAGGAGAACACGGTCATGAGGGACCTCACCCTGGAGAACCCCATCCGAGCGATCCGCGAGATCTCCCACGACATCACCTGCAAGCGGAAGGTGCGGCTGGCGACGGGACGGGAGCTCACAGCCATCGACATCCAGACGGAGTACTTCGAGCGGGCCACCCGGTTCATCGAGCGACGAGACAACGATCCGGTGGCCGCCAAGATCCTGGCCGAGTGGGGGAGAGCGCTGGAAGCGCTCCGGGCAGGAGAGCCCGAACGCCTGGTGGGGAAGGTCGACTGGGCGGCCAAGCACCGCCTCATCGAGCGGTACCGCGCCAAGCACGGGATGCCGCTGTCGCATCCGCGCATCGCGCTGATGGACCTGGCGTACCACGACGTGAATCGGGACCGGGGGCTCTACTACCTCCTCGAGCGTCGCGGCCTGATGGAACGGGCGGTTCCCGACAAGCACATCCAGCGGGCGATGCGAGAGCCACCACAGACGACGCGGGCCCGGCTGCGGGGAGAGTTCATCCGCCAGGCGAAGCAACGACGTCGCGACTACACGGTGGACTGGGTCCACCTGAAGCTCAACGATCAGGCGCAGCGGACCGTGCTGTGCAAGGACCCGTTCCGCGCCGTCGACGAGCGCGTGGAGCAACTCATCGCGCACATGTAACCAGCGCGTTCAGTGCGCGTGGTCGTGGCCGTCGTGGCCGTCGTGGCCATTCTCGCTCCGCTCCCTGGGGGGCACTCCGGCTGCTTTCCTGGCCAGCGCAGGGACGCCGTCGGAGCCATAGGCGAAGCTGGCGGCGTTCTTCCCCCCTTCGTCCACCAAATAGGCGACCGGGGTTCCCCTCCCTGAGAAGACCTCAGCCTCGCCCGCCTCCTGGAGCAACAGCATGGCCTCCAGCCCGGCCTCCTCCATGATCTGCCGATTAGTCTCGAGCGTACCGGTGGAGATCAGCACCGGCAGGACGCCGCGCTCGCGCAGTTGCGGTTGCAGCTCGGCCAGCTCCGGGGCGATCTGCTTGCAGAACCCGCACGTCGGGCTCCAGTTGACCAGGAGGATCTTCTCTCCTCGCATGCTCTCCAGGGAGACCGTCCGGCCCTCGCCGTCCGGTAGCTCGAACGAAGGGATCGGCCTC
>JBKPAF010000075.1:0-7114 GCA_046726275.1 Actinomycetota bacterium | reverse complement strand
GCTTCCCGCCACCACTGTGCCCGTCAGTTTCGCCCCGTTCGCAAGGACGGTGTGGGTCGGGTCCTTCGATGGCTGAGGGCGGGGCGGCTCGGTCTGGACCTCGTGCCCCTCTATGGGCTTGGGTCGCCTCTCCGACCCGATCTCGTGCTCCCGCCGTCTGAACACTGCCTTCTTCCTTCTCGTTCTTGGAACGAGCCTGGCCAGGCGGCCAATCGCCTGGCGGTGCGAGCTTCAGCGCGGCACCTCACCATACAGGTCCCGTTTCAACCGTGCGAGCAGGTCGACGGCTCCAGCGGCGTATCGGCCGATCCACCGATCGTGGATGTCTTTGATCGGCAGGGGGTTCAGGTAGTTCCAGCGGTAGCGACCCTTGCGTCGGGGGATCACGAGGTCCGCGCCCTCGAGAACTGAGAGATGCTGCATCACGGTGCAGCGATCGAGCTCGGGAAAGTGATCACACAGCTCCCCGGTCGTCTTGGGGGCGTCCCTCATCAGGTCGAGCATTCGCCGCCTCCGCGAGTCAGCCAGCGCTCGGAACACGCGGTCTTGCGCCGACTCTTCTAACATGTTATAAGACTATAACATGTTGAGGCCGACGTGAGGAGGAGCCATGGAGCTGAAGTTCCAGGTGCAGGGGAGGATCGCGAAGCCGGTCGACGAGGTGTTCGACGCGGTCTACAACCCGAAGAAGCTGAGCGGCTACTTCACCACCGGGGGCGCCAGCGGTCCGCTCGACGAGGGCACCACGGTGACGTGGGACTTCGCTGACTTTCCGAGGGCCTTCCCGGTCGTCGTGCGGAAGGTCGACCCCGGCCGACTAATCGTGCTCGAGTGGAGTTCTGGAGTGAACGACGAGCCCACCGAGGTCCGCATCGAGTTCGAGCCGCTAGACGCCGGATCGACGATGGTCCGGATCAGCGAAGGGACGTGGCCCGAGACGCAGGACAACCTTGAGCGCTCCTACGGGAACTGCGAGGGCTGGATGCAGATGATCGCCTGCATGAAGGCCTACCTCGAGCATGGAATCAACCTACGGGAGGGGTTCTTCAAGTAGACGTTTGCCCGTTAAGGTCCACGGCGAAAGAGCTCATGTGGCCCCGACGGGCATCGTGGAGTATCGCCATCACGGTCAGAGGGATCGTCGCCGCGCTGGCAGCCCCGACTCACAATTGCCTCCGATGCAGGCTGAAGCCCGAGTTGCCATTGGCTTGGTGCGGATGTAACTGACCTCAGCCCGAAAGGTTTCGTCCGGTTGGGAGGATGGCCCCACCGTGTGGTCTACGATTCACTCGGTCGTCCTAAGTGGGCGGGCGTGTTCGCGGAGAATCTTCGAACACGAAGCCGAGGGGAGGGAAGCATGGGATGCTTGTTCGCGCTGATCGCGGCGTTCACACCGAGGATCGCGTTGATCGTGCTGTGGATCTTCACCAACCTTGTTGACCGGGCATTCTCGACCTTCATCATTCCGCTTCTTGGTCTGATCTTCCTTCCGTACGCCACTCTCTTCTACGTCCTGTCCTGGAGTCCAGTGGGCGGCCTGGACGCCTGGGGATGGCTCTTCGTGATTCTCGGGCTGATGTGCGATCTGGCTCACTGGGCCGGTGGCGCGTACACGGGCAGGCAGCGGTACGCGACCGCGTGAGCGACGGATCGAGCCGGCTTCGGTGGTATTGAAGGCCGCGGCGGGCGGCCGCCTTGGCTCGGTTCACTGACGGTCGGGCGCTATGCTAGGACGCCCTGGCGGGAGGGGGACGGCCGGTCAGGGACGGCCATCAGCCAGGTAATTGGCATTCCTAACCCAGTGCCGCGCCGAGATGACTCACCGCGCAGTGGCCGCCAGGTTCGCTCGACCTGGAGCGTGGCCGTGGAGGACAGCTCGCAAGTCGTGCCGCACCCGGCGGCCGTGAACGGCGGACCGGAGGCCGATCCCTATCGCCTCTTCGTGGGGCGGGATCGCGAGCTCGAGGCGATGGTTCGAGCTCTCGATGATGCCCGAGCGGGT
The DNA here is from genome assembly GCA_046726275.1 of Actinomycetota bacterium. Classification (GTDB taxonomy): domain Bacteria; phylum Actinomycetota; class UBA4738; order UBA4738; family UBA4738; genus DASXTW01. The sequence goes on along the minus strand of JBKPAF010000075.1, from coordinate 5,112 downwards.
CGGGGACGTCTGGTCCTCTTGGCCGGTGAGCCGGGGATCGGGAAGACTCGACTGGCGGTTGAGCTCGCCGTCCGAGCGGCCGAGGCAGGGGCGACCGTGGTGTGGGGGCGATGCTGGGAAGCCGGCGGCGCGCCCGCATTCTGGCCATGGATCCAGGCTCTGAGAGAGCTCGTCAGGTCGGTCCCCGAAGAGAACCTCCGGGCGAGCCTGGGCGGAGGAGTCAGCGAGATCGCTCAGCTCCTCCCCGAGCTGCGGGACCGGTTTCCCGATCTCCCAGATCTCCACCCGACACCTCCCGACGCGGCCCGTTTCCATCTCTTCGAGGCCGTCCAGGAGTTCCTGCGAAACGCCTCCCGGGAGAGACCTCTTGTGATGATGCTCGAGGACCTTCATGCTGCCGATGCCCCGTCGATACTTCTGCTCCGGTTCGTCGCTGACGGGGTGACCGAGAGCGGCGTTCTCCTGGTGGGAAGTTACCGGGAGATCGAGGTGCAGCCCGATCAACCCCTCGCATCCGCGCTTCTCGAACTGCTCCGGGTCCGCGGAGCGCTGCGGCTTCCCCTCTCCGGATTGGGGCTGCGAGACGTCGGCCGGCTCGTGCGCGCCGTGTCCGGGGTGGAGCCGCCAGAGGCTCTGGTGACCGCGATCCATGAGGAGACCGAGGGCAACCCCTTGTTCGTGCGGGAGATCGTCCAGCTGCTGTCCTCCGAGGGCCGGCTGTCTGAGCGTGCCGATCCTCGGCGGTGGGGGATCCCAGAAGGAGTGCGGCAGGTAATCGGTCGTCGCCTGGACCGACTGTCTCCAGAGGCGAGGCGGACCATCTCCGTCGGATCGGTGCTGGGCAAGGATTTCACTCTGGAGGGTCTTGGTCGCATCCTCGGGCAGCCCCCGGGAGAGGTTCTCGAGTCCTTGCGGGACGGGCTGGGGGCCAGGGTCATCGTCGAGGTCGCGGGGGAACCGGGCCGGTTCCGGTTCTCCCATTCCCTCGTCCGCGAGACACTCTACGAATACCTGGGCCCCGCGGAGCGGGTCCGCCTCCACCGAGCCGCGGGGGAATCGCTCGAGGAGCTGTACGCGGCGGATCCGGAGCCCCACCTGGCGGAGCTGGCTTATCACTTCTTCGAGGCAGCGCCGAGCGGAGACGTCGACAAGGTGGTCGATTACGCGAGGCGAGCCGGCGAGCGCGCGGTGGCCCAGGTTGCCTACGAGGAAGCGGTCCGCCTGTTCCGGATGGGTCTCCTCGCTTTGGAGCGCTCACCTGACGAGGAGATCCGGTGCCGGCTCCTCCTCGCGCTCGGTGATGCCCAAGCCAGGGCGGGTGACAGCCCTGCTGCTCAGGAGACGTTCCGGGATGCGGCGGTGCTCGCCACCCGGGTGGGCCTGCCCGAGCTGTTGGCCCAGGCCGCATTGGGATACGGGGGGAGGTTCACGTGGATCCGAGCGGGAACGGACCCCCACCTGATCCCCCTGTTGGAGCAGGCCCTCGCTGCGCTGGGACCTGAAGACGCCGTCCTGCGTGTTCGCGTCCTTTCGCGACTCGCGGGTGCGCTTCGGGATCAGGCCTCGATGGACCGGAGGGACTCCCTCAGCGCGGAGGCAGTCGCGATGGCCCGCCGCATCGGTGATCCGGAGACCCTCATGCAAGCCCTGATCAGTCGCTGGGCGGCTGTGACGCTGGGGCCCGATGGACTCGGCGAGCAGATGACGAACGCGGAGGAGCTGAATCGGGTCGCTCTGGAAGTAGGTGACCGGGAACGAGTCATGGATGCCTTCTGGTTCCGATACATCCGGTTCATGACGGTTGGGGAGGTGGAGGAAGCCCGGCGCGAGCAGAAGACGTTCAGCCGCCTTGCTGAGGAACTGGGCCAACCGTCGCAGCAGTGGTATGCGGGGGTGATGGCAACCATCCTGGCCCTCCAGGACGGCCGGTTCATCGAAGCCGAAGAGCTGATCAGCCGGACACACGAGGCGGGCCGGCGGCCCCAGAACTGGGACGCAGGTGCTTCGGCGTTGTTCGCCCTGTTCGTCCTGCGGAGGGAGCAGGGACGACTGGGGGAGCTCGAAGAAAGCCGACGGCGTTCCCTCGACGAATATCCGGGGTACCGGGGGTTCAGGTGCATGCTGACGTTGTCGCTCTGCGAGCTGGGCCGCCTAGAGGATGCCCGGAGGATGTTCGATCGACTGGCCCGGGATGACTTCGCCGCGCTCCCCAAGGACAACGAATGGCTCTCCAACCTGACCATGCTCGCCGATGTCGCTGATGCCCTGGGCGATCGGGATCGGGCGGCCACGATGTATGGGCTCCTCTTGCCCTATGGCGAGCTCGTGGCCCTGGCGGCCTCGGAGGTCAGCATGGGCCCGGTGCAGCGAGCACTTGGTGTTCTGGCCTCGGTGATGGGCCGGTACGAGGAGGCCTCTCGCCACTTCGAGGTCTCAATGGAAATGTGCGCGCGGATGGGGGCGCGACCTTGGCTGGCAAGGACGCAGCATCATTACGCGCGCATGCTGGTCGCTCGAAGTGCCCCTGGTGATCGGGAGCGTGCTGTGGAGCTGGCCCGGGCGGCTCTGCGAACCGCCGGAGCGACCGGCATGGTCGCGTTGCAGGGCACGCTGAGCGCTCTCCTGGCGGGTCTTGGGGCCGGGCCCGTGCCTGACGCCGACGCAGTCTCCTTGCCCACGGCGGGCATCCGCTCAAGCGTTTTCCGCCGCGAAGGCGAGTACTGGTCCATCGTCTTCGAGGGTGAGGCGTTTCGGCTTCGAGACCTCAAGGGCCTCCGATACCTCGCCCGGCTCCTTGGCGAGCCGGGAAGGGAGTTCCACGTCCTCGACCTGGTGGCCGCCGAGCGTGGACCGATCCCAGTGAGGACCCGGGCGGAGTGGGGGCTGGAGGCCCCGGGTGACGCCGGGGAGGTCCTGGATGCCCAGGCCGTGGCCGAGTACCGGGCCAGGGTAGGCGCCCTGGAGGAAGACATCGACGAGGCGCTGTCCTTCGGTGATCAGGAGCGCGCCGCCCGAGCAGAGGAGGAGCGGGACCTTCTGGTGCGGGAGCTGGCCGGCGCGGTGGGTCTCGGAGGGCGCGCACGACGGGTGGGATCGGACGCGGAGCGGGCCCGGGTGGGGGTCACGCAGGCCATCCGCACGGCCCTGGGTCGGATCCGGGAGCAATCCGCGCAGCTGGGTGCCCACCTCGATCGGACTGTGCGCACAGGCACGTTCTGCTCCTACGTCCCCGACCCGCGCGCCCCGTTGGACTGGCGGACCTGAGCAGGTCGCGCAGGCGCGAACGAATCCATGTGTAACGGGCTGACCGCCCATCTGTAACGTCCAATGTTTCTCCCGTAGGCCCCATCCTCACGCCTCCTGGGTGAAAGGTCCTCACTGGGAGGGCCGGAAGCAAAGGAGGTCCAGATGGCAACCATGGTGGAGAGGACAGCCCCCAGTATGGGACGACGGATGCTCCTCACCGGGATCGTGGGACTGCTCGTGGGAGGTATCTGCGGAGTGCTCGCAAGCTGGACGATCCAGCACCGGACCCAGTCGGTCGGGATCGCGGAGGCCTTGCCCGCTGCTCGCCCCGAGGTCTTCAGCCCGGAGGCGGCCAGGGTTCTGAGCGCGACCAGGGTGTCGTTCAGCCCCGAGGCGGCCAGGGCCGTGAACGGGTACGCGCCGACGGTCACCTTGGAGGCTTTTAGCCCGGAGGCGATCAGGTCGCTCAGCCTCCATGCTCCAATGGCCACCCAGGAGGTCTTCAGCCCCGAGGCGGCCAGGGCTCGGAACGGCTGACGTCAAGCCCATCTAGAGAGGAAGGGAGGGGCCTCTGGGCCCCTCCCCCTGTTGTCATGCTCCGGCTTGAAGCCCAAAGCCGTGGGTCCGAAGCTCACCACGGAGCGCACGGTGTCGAACCCCACAGTGCCAAGCTGCCTGCGTACACTTGCGCTTGAGTGCAGTGCCGGGGGCGGTAGCTCAGTTGGTCAGAGCAGCGGACTCATAATCCGTCGGTCGGAGGTTCGAGTCCTCCCCGCCCCACTAGGTCAAAGTGCTCTGTACCGCCCGCCGTGGCGCCAGGCCTTCGTAGAAGGAGTAATTGCACGAATCCCGCCCTCGGCGCCCAGAGGAGAGCCTCATTGGATTCGAAACGAGCCAGCCTACTTGGTGAGACGACCCTTCATGTTCGACGGCTGGCGAGGCCCACTGCCGCCGGCACCGCAGCCACGCATGCAGATTCCGGTGGGGCAGCAAGTCGCCACGCAGACCTCGTTAGACGGGCAGTCTGCCCCGCTGGCGCATGGGGTGAACGTCTCACAAAAGGCACCTTCACGCACACAGACACAGGCGCTCGTGTCCACGTCGCGGAAGCAGAGGCAGCGCTTGGGCTGCATACACGGACGTTGGACGTCACAGTCCGGCGTACACAGCTGGCCTGGGTCACACGGGACGATCCCGTAGGGCTGGGCAAATGCGGGGGTCCGGATGCTGATCAGGATCGGGGCCGTCCATGCCACAGCGGCACCTGCGCCGATGCGCTTGAGCACTCGACGACGGGAGATGCCCTCGGCGGGAACGTCCAAACGAGGCTCCTCTGGGTTCATGAGTCACCCCTCCCGGAGTCCAGGGAAGCTGTGGACAGGGTGATCGCCGAGTCACCGAGGGGCATCGTGCTGCGGCGGTAACTTCCCGTACGCGCCAGACGGGAAGGTTCCTACGGCTCGAGTGGCCGTTCACCGTAGAAAGGCACAAGCGCGGCCGAGGTCCCTATCGGACGGGTCGTCCCGGCTCCCGGGACATTCCCGTTACACACGGCCGCGTCGACGCGTGACACTCGGTAGCGTTGTCCCGATGTCGAGGGTCTTGGTGACCGGCATGTCGGGAACGGGCAAGTCGTCGGCGCTTGCCGAACTTGGCCGACGCGGTTATCGCGTCGTAGACACCGGTGATCCGGGCTGGCGCGAGTATCGGGAGTATGTCCAGTCCTCCGACGAGTTGCACCGCGGGGAGTGGCTCTGGGTCGAGGAAAGGATCACCGGGCTGCTGGACTCCGATGATGGTCGCTCGCTCTTCGTTGAAGGGTGCGTGAGGAACCAGTCGAAGTTCTACGACCGTTTCAACGCGGTC
>JBKPAF010000074.1:0-18844 GCA_046726275.1 Actinomycetota bacterium | reverse complement strand
CTGAGGCCTCCCGGGGGCTCAAGCACCCCACGGATGGCCGGACTGATACTCCTCGTCCCCGGGCATCCCCAGGAACTCCCGAAGCTGCTGGCTGGCTTCGTCGACCGCGGTTCCTGGTCCACCCTGCGGCTCCGAATAGGTGCCCTCCGGCTCCGGAGCGGGTAGGGGATCGACCTGACCTCCCCAGTCCGGCTCATCGAGCTCGGTGATGGCCGACCAGTCGGATTCGGGCTGGATGTGCTCCTCCCATTCGGGCTGGATGTGCTCCTCCCACACGTCCTGCTCCGCTGAGCCGTAGGCCTCGGAACCATTCGGCGCTCCGAGCTCGGCGCCATGACCCATGACTTCGGCTCGAGCCCGGGCCGCTTCCAGCCCCGAGGGCGTGAGCAAGAGTGGGACGGCCGACGCGGCTGTGAACTTTCCGACGCCCGCGTCAACGGACACCATCGACTCCACGACGGGTGCCAGTGCTTCCTGGATCCGATGCGGGACCGATTCGATCCGCCGCCGAGCTTCGTCCATCGCGTCCTTCACCCCTCTGGCCACTGCCTCCGCCTCGTCGCGCCAGGCCGCGAATCGGACCACTTCCGCCTGAACCTCCCGCCACAGCCGATCGGCCTCCAGCACCTGGTCCCGGGTGGCGACCCAGGCCCGCTCGAGGATCTGGCTGGTGCTCTGCTCCGCCGCCGCGATGACCTTGGAGATCTCGTCCGTCACGAACTGCGGAGTGAGCGGCTCCTCCTCCTCCACTGTGGCGGTCGCTGGCGGCTCGACCGAGGGTGGCGATGAGGGCGGCGCGGCCTCGGCGATGGCGACCCGCTGCGTGAGCTCGGCCACGGACTGTTCCTGCGCCCGAAGCTGCTGCTCCAGCTGTGCCGCCTTGGCCTCCGCATCGCGCACACGCCGCTCCGCTAGGCTCAGCATCGCGTCCCGGTCGGACAGCATCTGATCGACCACGGTCGGGTCGTATCCGAACGGCTTCCTGGGCAGCTTCGACGCTTGCTCGGTCATTCTGAGCCTCCTGCGGGCACGACGGACCCCACCCGGGGCCGACTTGCTAAGCGCTTGTTGGGCGAGCCTCGTTTCCGCATTCATCGGCAGTCGCGACCCGGGCCTGAAGCAGGCACTTCGGCCCTCGGACTAGGCCATTCGGCCGGGCTTCCAGCATCGAAACCGGTGCTAGGGTGAATTTCGTGCCCAAGCGAGCCCGCGCCATGATCGCTTCGTTCGCTCTCGCGTTGACGATCTCCAGCGCGGCCATGAACGCTCCAGCGGCGCCGGCCCAGGCGAAGGAGCTCCCCAGATACCGCTTCGTGGCCGAGCCGGGGTCGAGCATCCTCGTGCACGGGACGTACCCGGTGGTGCCATCCCCGTGCCGCGCTCCGGCCCAGCCGGTGCTCCACGCGAGGTTCACCGGCGTGGTCGAGGTGGGAAAGGACGCCAACGGGCGGCTCTTCGTCATCAACCTCCTGCCGTTCGAGGACTACCTGAAGGGCATCGCGGAGGTTCCGCGGACCTGGCCCATGGAGGCCCTGAAGGCGCAGGTGGTGGCGGCGCGCTCGTATGCCCTGGCCCACCTCCAACGCCCGGGATCTGAGGGAGCCCGGCTCGGGTATCAGATCTGCGCCACGACGGCATGCCAGGTCTACCTCGGGCTGGGGATCGCGAACGGCCCCTACGGAAGCAGGTGGCGTACGGCGGTCGAGCGGACGTCCGGGCAGGTCCTCCTCTACGGTGGCCGGCCCGCCGACACCCTGTACTCATCGACCTCCAACGGGCGCACCCTCGGCAATGAGGTGGTCTTCGGGTCGGCGCCTCTTCCTTATCTCCGCCCAGTCGTGGAGCGTGACGACGGAAACTCCCCCGTGTCTCACTGGCGGACGGCGATCGCCCACCGAGACGTGGCAAGGTTCCTCCGGGCGGCCGGCGACTGGTCCTCCAAGCCCGTGACGTCCGTGAGGCGCAAGGGGGACCGGATCGTCATCCGCGGAGGGGGAGTCGCGAAGTCTCTATCCGTGACGGAGTTCCGCAGCGACATCAATGCTTGGGCCCATTGCCTGGACCCCGCCGTCTACCCAAGGGTCGACTCGGACGGGCGCCTTCCCCAGACCATCCCCTCAAAATGGTTCACGACCTCGAACGCGGGAAAGAGCGTCGTTCTCTCGGGACGCGGATGGGGGCACGGCGTCGGGATGATCCAGTGGGGCGCAGAAGGAAAAGCGAGACGCGGCCTCTCTCACCGGGAGATCCTCGCCTACTACTACGGGGGCCTGGTCCCCCAGCCGTACCAGGAACCGAAAGACATCAGCGTGGGGGTGGCGGTCGGCTTGAAGTCGGTGGTGATCCAGGGGACCGGCCGGGTCACCGTCGATGGCGGCGGGACCGTGGGGCGCGGGCCTTGGCTAGTCACCGGCGGCAAGAGGCTTCGCATCGGGCACACTTCACCTCCTCCCAGATACATCACGCCCGCCCGGGTGATCGAGGCGCCGGGGAGGATGACCGCTGGACGAAGGATCTCCGTCCGCGTTTCCCTCCCTCAACTGTCCGTTGCTCGCCTGGCCCTTCGCCGGGGGTCCTCCCGGGTGCCCTTCGGAAAGCCCATCACGCTTCCGGCCGGCCTGGCCACCGTACGAGGAAAGGTGCCGCAGGTTCGATCGGGGAAATATGGTCTCGAGGTGATGGTGACGAACGGGATCGACATCGTGACCACTCGTGCCCGCGTCGTCAGGGTGAAGGGCACCGCGCCCACGCCATCCCCAACGCCGACCACGGCGCCACCGAGTCCCATGCCGACGGCCAGTCCTTCCCTGATCGCAATCCCGGCATCCGATTCCGCGAGCCGGCAGTGGATGGTTCCTGTGGCCGCGGTCGTCGTCGCCTTCGCCGTCCTGGGCCTCCTCCTCGCCCTCCGTCGCTGGAGGCGCATGGGACGGGCTTCCTGACGTCTGTAGGGGTGGCTGCTACCATGCCGTGGCTATGGCAGCCGTCTGCGACGTGTGCGGGAAGACGCCCTTCTTCGGAATGCAGGTGTCGCACTCGCACCGCCGGTCCAACCGGCGATGGGATCCGAACATCCAGAGGGTTCGGGTCCTGGTGAACGGCGCCCCTCGCCGGCTGAACGTCTGCACGAAGTGTCTCAAGGCCGGCAAGGTCGCTCGCGCCGGCTGACCCACCTCTCCTCGCGACCCGGATCACGGGGCCTGCTGCAAGAGCCGCCATCCCGGACTGACGGGACCGATCCCGCCGCCGAGCGCCAGGGAGTGCTCGATGGCCTCGGTGACGAACTCCTTCCCTTGTCGGACGGACTCCAGGAGCGGCTCGCCCCGGGCGAGATAGGCAGCGATGGAGGAGGAAAGAACGCATCCAGTCCCGTGCGTGTTCGGTGAGTCGACGCGAGGAGCCTCCAGCCACTCCATCCGGACTCCGTCGAAGAACAGATCGTCGGCCCCTGTTCCCTCGAGATGCCCCCCCTTGACGAGCACCGAGCGAGCCCCGAGACCGAGGATGGCGCGCGCCGCGTCCTCCATCTCCTTCCGGGTCGCCACGTCGAATCCGGCCAGTCCGCCAGCCTCCGGAAGGTTCGGAGTGACGACGGTGGCGAGGGGGACGACCTTCTTTCGCAATGACGCGACGGCATCCTCCCGCAGCAACGGATCGCCGTGCTTCGAGACGAAGACGGGGTCGACCACCAGGTTGGGCAGCCGCATATCCCCAATAGCGTCGGCCACCGCATCGATGATCTCGGCTGACGAGAGCATTCCGGTCTTGACAGCATCGACCCCGAGGTCAGTCGCGACGGCCCTGATCTGAGCGGCCACGACGTCCGCGGGGACATCCGAAACCGCCGTAACGCCCTTGGTGTTCTGGACGGTGATGGAAGTGACCGCGGTCATCCCCCACACACCCAGCACGGCGAAAGTCTTGAGGTCGGCCTGGATGCCCGCTCCGCCGCCGGAGTCGGATCCTGCGATGGACAACGCTCGTGGAACGCGGTCAGCCACCGAAGTGATCCCATCCGCTCGGGGTGAGGGGCCGCTCGCTCGCATCCTCCTCGATCGCGACCAGGCCCGACCCCTCTCGGATCTCGCCGATCTGGGTGAGCTGCGTCCCGAACCGCTCAGCGAGCTTCGCCGCGCTGCGTCGCACGACTCCCGGCGGAAGCGCCGCCAGGAGCTCGTAGTCCTCTCCCCCCTCGAGGGCGAGCGTGAGAGGATCCACGCCGGGGAGCACGTCGGCCAACTCCTTCAGGGAAAGGGCCAGCGGGAGGTCGGCCAAGACGACCGCTCCCTCGACGTGGCTCGCCTCGCAGAGTCGCCCCAGATCCTTCGTCAAGCCATCAGAGATATCGATCATCGCGGTGGCTCCGCTCTGGGCCAGGGTCTGACCCTCTCCGACCCGCGCGGCCGGTCGCAGATGCGCCTCGAGGAGACTTCGCCCCCAGTCCGATGAGACGACGGGGGCAACGTCGAGGGCGGGGGCCGTCAACAGCTTCAGTCCGCCCGCGGAGGCGCCAAGAGCGCCGGTAACGACCAACCGATCTCCAGGCCTCGCGCCCGAGCGCGTGACTGCCGCGCCTCTGGCCACTTCGCCGGTGACGGCAACAGAGACGACCACGCGATCGGCCTTCGATGTGTCTCCCCCGATCACGGCCATGGCGTATTCCCTGGACGCCTCGCGGAGCCCACCGTAGAGCTCCACCACCCAGGAAGGGTCGATGTCCTCGGGCAGCCCAAGGGAGACCAGCGCGTACCGCGGGCTTCCCCCCATGGCGGCGACGTCGCTCACGTTGACGGCCAGCGCCTTGTACCCGAGGTCACTTGCCGCAACGGTCTGCCGCTCGAAATGGATGCCTTCGACGAGCATGTCCGCGGTGAGGATCCCGAGGTGGGAACCCATCTCGACGAGGGCTGCGTCGTCGCCCGGCCCGAGGGTCACCCCCGGCATCTCCTCCGCCAGGAGGCGGCGGATCTCCTCGACCAGCTCGTCCTCAGTGAACCCGGCCATGCGTTCGGGGCTCCTTCCCCTCGAGTTCCAGGTATGCGGGTTTCGCGCCTCCGCCGCCTTTGACGATAATGCGAGCGTACCGGAGCCGGGCCCGCCGGACAGAAGGGAGGGACGCATGCCGGTCATCAACACCATCGAGCTGGAGGGTGTATCGAACAAGTCTTGGGGGGAAGCCGCCCGGGAGGCGCTCCGAGAAGCCAGCAAGACCATCCGGAATATCAACAGGCTCGAGGTGCTCGAAACGGGCACCACAGTGAACGATGCTCGAATCGTGGAGTACCGGACCCACGTGAGGCTCTATTTCACCGTGGAGCAGGATCGGTAGTTGCTGGTGCCGGGCGTTCCCACGTTCGGGTAACGGCGTTCGCTAGAATCGCTTCCCTTTCCTTCACGCAGGAGTCCTTCGTGAACGCCAAGAAGATCCTCGACAACCCCACAGCGGAAGAGCTTCGTCAGTTCACGGAAGCGATGCCGAGCTGCCGGGTCACAGAGTTCGGCAACGTCAACATCCAGACCCGGGTGACCTCACGCAGCTCCCAATCGACGTTCATCGTGTCGGACGATCCCGACTTCACCGATCAGAACAGGATGAGCCGAGAGGAGTACGGCCGCATCGCGAAGATGCAGGAAGACCACGTCGCGGGGCTCGACATGGTGGTCGTCGACGGCTTCATCGGTAACGCCTACGATTTCGCCACTCCCGCTCGCCTGAGCATCGACAAGGCCAACGCGAACATTGCGGGGATGCAGCAGAAGCTCTACTACGACCGCCGGGGGGGCGAGCCCCAGGTCCACGTCGTCTACACGCCGAACCTCTCGGCCCCCGGCTATCCGGAAGGGCGGTGCATCGCCGTCGACCTCGAGCGCGGTGTGACCCGGGTCATCGGCTCGGACTACTTCGGCGAGTCGAAGAAGGGCGGACTCCGGATGTGGAACACCATCGTGTTCGAGCGAGGCGGCCTTGCCCTGCACGCCGGATGCAAGGCCGTCCCCGTGGCCGGGGACGAGAAGGTCTTTCTGATCATCGGTCTCTCCGGGACGGGGAAGACCACGACAACGTTCACCACGCAGAACGACTCCCTTCCCGTCCAGGACGACTTCGTGGCGTTGATGCCGGGTGGCAAGGTCTACGGCACCGAGAACGGCTGCTTCGCCAAGACGTTCTCGCTCGACCCCGAGTTCGAACCGAACATCTACCGGGCGGTCACCAGCTCGGGGTCGTACCTCGAGAACGTCTATCAGGACGGGTCGGGCAAGGTGAACTTCTTCGAGACCTCCTACACCAAGAACGGCCGGGCAGTGTTCTCGCTCAGCGATCTCGGCGAATACAAAGACGCTCAGGACCTGCAGAGCGTGGACTACCTGCTGATCCTGAACTGGAACGAGAACATCATCCCGGCGGTGGCCAGGCTGAACCAGACGCAGGCCGCCGCCTACTTCATGCTCGGAGAGACGACCGGGACCAGCGCCGGCGGCAAGGCCGAGGAGGGGAAATTCCTGCGGGTCCCCGGGACCAATCCTTTCTTCCCTCTGCGCCAGGGCATGCAGGGCAATCGGTTCCTCGAGCTGCTCGAGACCCATCCGATGGAGGTCTACCTCATGAACACGGGCCGGGTCGGCGGGAAGGCTGACGACGAGCGGTCCAAGAAGGTCAAGATCCCGACGTCTTCCGCCGTCGTGAAGGCCATCGCGGAAGAGACCATCAAGTGGGACGAGGACGGTGACTTCGGCTACGAGGTGGCGGGCGACGTCCCCGGCATCGACGATCTCGAGCTCCTCCAGCCCCGCCGGCTGTACGAGCGGCAGGGCAGGATGGACGAGTACGACGCCTTCGTGCAGCGGTTCAAGCACGAGCGAACGGAAACGCTCGCCAAGTACTCGGACCTGACCGAGGACATCATTCGAGCCGTCTCGTAATCGAGGTCAGATCGACCGGGTTGGCGCTCGCACGAAGGCCAGCCGGTCCATCCGGCGAAGCTGCCGAAGCTCCGCCAGACGGAGGAGGACCCAGACGCCGGCCGCCGCTGTCGCCCATTGCCTCACCCTTCCGTCTTCGAAGGCACCCGACAGCCGCTCCGCCAGCTCTTCCGGCAGAACGTTGATCACCGCGTGGACCTGCGCTGGCTGAACCTTCTCCGTCTTCCGCTTCCTGAGCCTGCGGACGGCGAACAGGAAGGCCGTCGCTCCCAACCCGCCGCCCACCGCCATCCCCATGAGGCGCTTGGTCCAGACGGCGGGCCTGGGAAGACGGGTTTCCAGCTCCCGGAGCTCGGCGTCCAGGCGCTCGCGGGTCTCCTCGATCTCCCTTACCGTTTGAGCTGCGCTTTCGCCCATTCAACGTCCTCCTTGACCGTCCGCTTGGTTTCCTCGGGGGCGAGGGACGGCTCCTTCATCTTCTGCATGCCGATCAGAACTGCCACCGAAGCGAGCAACAGGAAAACTCCGGCCACGATCAGCCGGGACAGCCAGGGGTCGAAGACCAGGTCGAGCGCCTCGGCCGCAGCGAGGGCCAGGAAGGTCAGCAGGAGGAAGCCGAACACCGCTCCCACCCCAAACGCCGCCGCGCCGACGACCCGAGACGTGATGGCCGCGGTGAGCTCCTGCTTGGCCAGCTCGACCTCTTTCCGTACCAGCGTGGAGGTATCGTTGGCGATCGACCGGACCAGCCCGATTGTTGTCTGCTGTTCCGGAGGTGTTCTCGGCGCTTCGGGTCGGGGCAGTTCGTGGGTCACGGGATCGGCCACTGGCCATCACCTCCTGTCGGACGGGTTTCCCATCGAGCCGCGACAGGAAACCTGGCGGGCCACCCACAGTGCCATCTTGCCTTGTTCGCGCTCGGTGGCGCGGGCTAAGGTGTCGCCGTGACCGAGCAGCTGCCATCCACGGAGACGCCCCACGTGCTCCGGCGAAGCAGGCAGGACAGGATGATCGCCGGGGTCTGCGGTGGCCTGGGCCGTTACCTGGGAGTGGACCCGGTGCTCCTGCGTATCGCGTTCGTCGTGCTGGCCATCGCCGGGGGTTCGGGCATCCTGATCTACATCGTGGCGGCCATCGTGATCCCGGAGGCCAAACCGGGCGAGGAGGAAGGCCCGGTCCATCCCAGGAGCGGGGCGACCGGCCGGATCCTGGTCGGGACGGCTCTCGTCGCCCTCGGAACCATCCTATTGGTCGACCGGTTCATCTCCTGGTTCGACAAGGTCGTCGGGCCACTCACTCTGGTCGCGCTGGGCGTGGCGGTCCTGGTTTGGGGAACTCGCCGGTGAGCGACGAACGGCCACCCGACGACGAGCGCGATCGCCCGGAGGAGGCCGGCCCGAGCGTGGGCCCGACCACGGCCGCTGAGCTTCCACCCGCCGAACCGACCCGGAGGCCTCTTCCGCTCAGCCGGTTGATCCTCGGGCTCGTCCTGGTGGCGATAGGCGTCATCTGGCTTCTCGAAGCCCTGGACGTCGTGAGCTTCTCTCTCCTGGCGGTCCTACCGGGCGCGCTGATCGTCGTCGGCATCGTGTTGATCGCGGCGGCGCGGACCGGGCGCCACAGCCCGCTGATCATCCTGGGGGTCATCCTCACGGTGATCCTGACGCTCGCCTCCAGCCTGGACATCCGGTTGCAAGGCGGGGTCGGAGAACGCACGGAGCGGCCCGCCACCCTCGCCGACGTCCAGAGTGAATACCGCCTCTCCGTCGGTCAGCTCACCATCGACCTGACCTCGGTCGACTTCTCCACGAGCCCGAACCCCCGGGTCACGGCGAGCGTCGGGATCGGACAACTCGAGATTCGCGTTCCAAAGGATGCCCGGGTCGTCGCGGTGGCCCATGCGGGAGCGGGGCAGGTGATGGTCTTCGGGCGCGAGGAGAGCGGTTTCGACGTGGACCTGACGGCGCGGCGGCCGCCGGGCTTCGAACTCCAGGCAGGCACGGGCGTCCTCAGGCTCGACCTCTCGGTGGGTCTGGGCCAGATCGAGGTCAGAGCGCCGTGAACGACAGGGAGTTCCACAGGGGATCGATCGTATGGGGGCTGATCTTCATCGTGCTCGGCGTGCTGTTCCTGCTCGACCAACTCGATGTGCTCGACCTGAAGGCGGTCTACATCTTGCCGGTCGTCCTCATCGTGATCGGGGCGACGTTTCTGGTGAGCGGCGCCATCTCTCACCGTAGATCGGATTAGTTCACGGGCTCACGGAGCCTCAGGCAGGGCTCACGCAGCTCAGGGAGCCATCCCGCTGTCGATCCAATTGCGGAACAGCTCGATCTGATCCTCCGGCCATTCCTCGTCGCACGGCATGTCGCCGGCCTCCAGACGCTCCAGGATCTTGTCCGCGTTCTCCTTTACGTCGTCGTAGCTCCACAGGTCGAACACCCACTCCATCCGCTGCCGATCCATCTCTCGGAACAGTGGCTTGATGTCCTCTTCGAAGCTCGCCTGGGCCTCCTGTTCTCCCATACCCCCTCTTCTCCTTCCCCTCAGCCGCCTTCGCTCTGCCGGTCGATCCGATCCTGCACCTCTCGCAGGCGTCGGGTAACGCCCTCGAGGATCGTTACGGTCACGCTCGCATTCTTGATCAGGAACGGGCGGAAGTACGTGGCCTCGATGACCATCGCCTCCACCGGCTCGGCCGCGGTGACGGTGGCCGTGCGTCGGGTGCCCTCCAACAGCGCCATCTCGCCGAAGAATTCCCCGGACCCGAGCCGGTGCGTCTTTCCCCCAGCGGTGATGGTTGCCGACCCGGACAAGATGACGTACAGAGCGACGCCTTCCTCGTCCTTGCGGACGATCTCCTCGCCGGGTTTGTAGATGCGTTTCTCCCCGATTCGGGCCAGTCTCTGGAGGTCCTCTGGTGTGAGGTCCTGAAAGAATGGCACGGCCCGCAGGGCCTCGACCTCCGGCGCCAGCGGGTCGTACGTTTCCGGCATCGCTCGCTCCACTCCTTTGGAACCCAGGGTTTCGCGTGATGGTGGAGCATCCCCGGTCGAACTGTCCAGCGGAGGTCCAGTAGAATCCGCTGCCCGGCGGGGGCGACCCGGCTGATCGGAGGGGCAGCGCGTGTATCAGTTCTGGGTGTTCGTCCATCTCGTGGGGGTTTTTGGGTTCCTTCTCGCCCATGGGGTCTCGGTCTCGGTCACCTTCAAGCTGCGCCGCGAGCGCGACCCCGCCCGGATCAACGCGCTCCTTCAGCTCTCGGGGACCTCGATCCAGGCCTTTTACATCTCGCTCGCCGTGTTGCTCGTGGGAGGGTTCGCCGCGGCGGCCGTGGGTCACCTGTGGTCGAAGGCATGGATCTGGACCGCGCTTGGGGTCCTGGTGATCGCGTCCCTGGCCATGTACCGGATGGCCCGGCCCTTCTACCGGAGGGTGGGATTCGTGGCCCGGGCGATCGAGGGGGGCAGCGAAGCTGTCACGGACGACCAGTTCGCGGAGATCCTGCAGTCGCGTCGACCCTGGACCATCGCGTGGATCGGGTTCGGAGCGCTCGTCATCATCCTGTACCTCATGGTGTTCAAGCCCACGCTGGGTCAGGGAGGGGGCCAGGCTGCTTCGGGCTCCGGCGGAAACACCTGCGCTCCCGCAGGGACCGCGCTGAGCGTGGTGGCCAAGAACCTTTCGTTCGGGGTGAAGTGCCTTGCGGCTCCGGCTGGGGAGGCCTTCACCATCGACTTCGACAACCAGGACGGTGCACCGCACAACGTAGCCATCTACGACGACAGCTCCAGGTCTCAGTCCCTGTTCGTCGGGGACCGTGTGGATGGGCCGAAGAAGATGACCTATCAGGTGGAGGCGATCCCCGCGGGGACCTATTACTTCGTATGCGACTTCCATCTGTTCATGAACGGAACCTTCATCGCGGGGTCGGCGGCCTCACCCACGGCCTCCCCAACCGGCTGACCCGCGCTCGCGACACGACCGCACTAGGATCGGGAGCCCATGGGATACCGAAAGCTCGTCGTGGGGACCGACGGGTCCGTCACCGCAACGGCCGCCCGCGACGCGGCCATCCGTCTCGCGAAAAGGACCCGCGCAGCGCTGCACATCGTATGCGCTTACGAGCCGCCCCGAATGAACCGCCAGGTGGCCCAGGACGTCATCCGGCGATCGCTGGATGCGGCGTCCCGCCAGAAGGTGGAGTCCACGGGGGAGATCGGGCAGGCAGACCCTGCGGAGATGATCCTGGACGCGGCCGAGCGCGAGACCGCGGACCTGATCGTGGTGGGAAACAAGGGGATGGGCCAGGCCACGCGGTTCCGCCTGGGTAGCGTTCCCGACCGGATCGCTCACTACTCGCCTTGCGATCTCCTGATCGTCGACACCACTCGCTCGGATCGGTCGAAGCGGGCTGACCTCGGGTACAAGAAGATCCTCGCCGGCACCGACGGGTCGCCGACGGCGAGCGAGGCGGCCCGGAAGACCTTCGAACTGGCCATGCTGCTCCGCTCCACGGTCACCCTCGTCTACGTGGGCGACCCCGTCGTGGGGGCGATCACCCTGGAGGAAGCCGCCAAGGGCAGGCCTGAGGGGGTGAAGGTCGAGCCCGTGGTCGGACAGGGAGAACCCGCCGACGTCCTCTGTCAGGTGGCCGAGGCCTCCGACATCGACCTGATCGTGGTCGGAAACAAGGGCATGTCCGGGGCCCGCCGGTTCCTCCTTGGATCCGTCCCGAACCAGGTCGCCCACTACGCGCCGACCGATGTGCTGATCGCCAAGACGGTCGATCGCACGGTCGAGGACCTCGCACCCGGGCACGGCGGGGTGGTCGACCTGGAAGGCCAGCAGCTGGCCGTGTTCAAGGACGAGGAGGGGTATCTGGTGGCGCTTTCGCCTCGGTGCACTCACATGGGATGCACCGTCGATTGGAACGATGCCGACCGGACCTGGGACTGTCCCTGCCACGGCTCCAGGTACGCCGTCGGGGGCGAGGTGATCCAAGGCCCTGCGGTGAAGCGCCTGTCCGTCGTCCCGGTCAAGGGGGCCCGGCCATCGGAGGGCGACGGGGCTGGAAGGCCGAGCAGGGGACGAGGAGGTGGGCGGGAGCACATCGTCATCGTCGGGGCCGCACTGTGTGGCGGCACGGCCGCCGCCACCTTGCGCCGGGAGGGCTTCGAAGGTCAGCTCACGCTGATCGGCGCCGAGCAGCACCTTCCGTACGAACGACCTCCTTTGTCGAAGAGTTTCCTTCGCGGGGAGACCTCGTTCGACGAGGCCCTGGTCGAGTCGGCCGCGTTCTGGCCGGACAACGAGGTGGAGCTTCGGCTGGGAACCAGGGTCAGCGCGATCGATCCCACCGCGAGAACGGTCGCCATCGAGGGCGGGGAGGCGGTGCCGTTCGACAAGCTCCTGATCGCGACCGGAGCCCGGAACCGGAGGTTCCCCATCCCGGGCCTGGATCTGCCAGGCGTCTACGACCTTCGAACGGTGGAGGATACCGAACGCATCCGCGCTGAGATCAGTCCAGGAAAGAGCGTGGTGATCGCCGGGATGGGGTTCATCGGCTCCGAGGTTGCGGCCTCGCTTCGGCAGAAGGGGTTGTCGGTCACCGTGGTCGACGGCAACGACGCTCCGTTGGCCCGGGTCCTCGGCGAGAAGGTAGGGACGGTGTTGGAGGCCATCCATCGCGACAAAGGAGTGCGGATGCACTTCCGGGACCGGGTCGCTTCCTTCGAGGGCCCGGGACGGGTCGAGCGAGTGGTCACCGCCGGAGGACTGTCACTCGAGTCCGACTTCGTGGTGGTTGGACTGGGGGTCGAGCCGGTGGTGGACCTCCTGGAAGGCTCCGGGATCGAGATCGAGAACGGCATCGTCGTGGACGAGCTGTGCAGGACCAACGTGGAGGGCATCTTCGCGGCCGGGGACGTGGCCAACCACAGCAATCCAGTCTTCGGCCGGCGCGTCCGCGTCGAGCACTGGCAGAACGCCATCAAGCACGGTCGGGCCGCAGCCATGAGCATGCTCGGCAAAGCGTCCCCGTACCGCGAGGTCTACTGGTTCTGGTCGGACCAGTACGAGCTGAACCTCCAGTACACCGGCTACCACACCGAGTGGGACGAGTTGGTCGTCCGAGGAAGCATCGAGGACAGGAACTTCCTGGCCTTCTACATCAAGGAGGGTCGGGTTCTAGCAACCGTCGGCGTCGGCCGCGGCGACGACGTACAGCGGAGCGCCTCACTCATCGAAGCCGGGGCACCCGTCGACCCCGAAAAGCTGAGGGACGAGGACGTCGACCTCCCGATCCCGGTCTGACGAGGATCTGCCGGGAGGGCCTTTGATGCGCGTCGCTCGCGCAGCGGCGGGGCTACCGGCGCGCGCGATCCTTCGCCCAGGCGATGAACGCGTGGAGGTCCTCGCCGCGGTCCAGGGCTACGTACTCATCGGCCAGGCGTCGGATGTCGGCGTCGCTGAAACCGGCCTGACGGAGGTCGCTCCGAGCTTGGTTCTCCAGGAGGCGGGCGCTCTCGACCTCCGCCGCCTCGGGTTGTGGGTGACCGGGCTCGGCCGTCTCCCCGTGCTTTTCTGGCTCGAGAGCTCCCGGGGGCTGATTATCTGACCTCATAGAGGGACGATTCCCCGGAGACCGGGACAGCAACACCCCAGTCATGAGCTGGAGCCCTGCCAGGCCCAGAGGCACGAAGAGATACCACTTGACGAAGCTGCCCACCTCCTCGACCAAGGCGAACCCGAGGAAGAAGCCGGCGAAGGCGAACCAGAGGCCCACCCTCGCCGCCGCGTGCAACAGAAACAGCGCGTGATCGCGAACAGACTCGGCCTCGAAGCTGGTGCGCATCCACTTCACGAGGGATCGGATGCCGAGAAGGAAGAGGATCCCCCCGATAATCAGCTCGGGCAGGTGCGCGGAGGGTGCAGGGGGCTCTTCGAACGGAGATGGCGACTGCGGGAGGAGAGCCCGAAGCCAGCCTTCCCTCACTTACGACTCGTTGGTCGATTTGGAAAGGAGCTCGATCACCCGGTCGTCGGAGACCTGGGGGAAGGAGCGATACCACTGCCCGACCGCGAAGAACGGCTCGGGAGTGGCCAGCACCCGGATCTCGTCGCTTTCGCCCTTCAGGCGGCGTACCGCCTCACCGGGAGCGACGGGAACGGCCAGGGTGACCTTCGAGGCTCTCCGGGCTCGAGCCCAGCGGAGAGCGGCGGCCGCGGTGCCCCCGGTGGCCACTCCGTCGTCGACCACCACGGCCACCTTCCCCGCGAGGTCGACGGGCGGCCGCCCACTTCGATACAGCGACGAACGCCGGGCGATCTCCTCACGCTGGTCGGCGATCTCCGCACGAAGATATTCCTCGCTCACGCCAAGCACCCTGATGAGATGCTGGTCGAGGACCTCGACATCCTCGGCCACCGCGCCGAGGCCCAACTCGGGGTTGCCCGGAGCGCCCACCTTCCTGGGGACCACGATGTCCAGAGGGGCCCCGAGCGTCTCGGCCACGACGGCGGCAACCTCGACCCCGCCACGTGGGATGCCCAGCACGACCACGTCTTCATCCCCCAGGGGCTCGAGGGCTGCGGCCAGCTGCTGGCCGGCATCCCTCCGGTCGGCGAACATCTCCTCTCCCCTCCAGAACATCGGATCAGGAGTTGTCTCGCTTCTCGGCCTCCCGCACTTCGCGATCGGCCTCCCGTTCCGCCACCTTGCGGCGTTTGTCCGGCTCGACGCGCTCGGGGGGAGGCATCGGCTTCCGGATCCGCCGATAGGCCTCCAGCGGATCGCTCGTGCCACGGCGCCTCCGCGTCTTTCCCACGGTGGCCAGGATATGTGAGGACGGCGAAAGGGGGCTACGATATGCCGCCAAGACGAGCCCGATCGAGCCAGGAGGTGACCGTGGTCAACGCCTACATCCTGATCCAGACCGAGGTAGGGAAGGCCGCCCAGGTGGCCAAGGAGGTCTCCGGCATCAAGGGCGTGGCCAGCGCCGAGGACGTCACGGGCCCGTACGACGTGATCGTTCGCGCAGAGGCCAAGAGCGTGGACGAGCTGGGGAAGCTCGTCGTGGCGAAGATTCAGGCAGTCGAAGGGATCACCCGCACCCTGACCTGCCCGGTCGTTCACCTGTAGGCAGTTCCGCGTAACGCGCGAGGCGCCTCAGAGGGTGCGGCCTCGCTTGCGCTCCTTCCTGTGTCGCTCGATGGCGAGCTCGATGAGGCGGTCGACGAGCTCCGGATACGGCAGGCCCGACGCCTCCCACATCTTCGGATACATGGAAACGTGGGTGAACCCGGGGATCGTGTTGATCTCGTTGACGATGATGTCTCCAGGAGCGTTGTAGAAGAAGTCGACGCGTGCCATGCCGGCGGCGTCGATCGCCTGGAACGCCGCGACCGACATGCGCTGGATCTCCTCGGTGACGTCCGGGTCGAGGTCCGCCGGGACTCTGAGCTCGGTGCCCTCGTCGATGTACTTGGCCCGATAGTCGTAGAACTCGGCGCCGGGGACGATCTCTCCGGGGACCGAGGCGACCGGGTCGTCGTTCCCGAGAACGGCGCACTCGATCTCCCGGAATCCCTCCATCGACTTCTCTACGAGGGCCTTCCGGGCGTAGGACAGAGCCTCCTCGATCGCCGCTGCAAGATCGTCAAGCCCCTTTACTTTCGTGATCCCGACCGAGGACCCGAGCGTGGCCGGCTTGACGAACACGGGAAAGCCCAGGCCATGGGCGCGGGCCTCGACCGACTCCCTGTCCTCCTCCCATTCCCGCTCGTGGACGACCTGGTGCGGGACCACCGGGAGGCCCACGTTCTGGAACAGCACCTTCTGGACGGCCTTGTCCATGCCCAGGGCCGAGCCGAGCACCCCCGCGCCCACGTAGGGAATGCCCGCCAGCTCGAGCATTCCCTGGATGGTCCCGTCTTCTCCGTAGGGGCCGTGGAGCAGCGGAAAGACCACGTCGATCTCCCTGCGGCTTCCGTCGTCGGCGACCAGCGCCGAGTCCCCTGGGTCGCGCGGAAGGGCAACGAGGTTGCCCGACTCGGTCGTCACTGCAGGGAGCTCGCCCGAGGTGCGGCCGGGAAGCTCCGAAAGCATGTGCCACCGTCCGTCCTTATCGATCCCGACCAACAGCACCTCGCAGCGCTCGGGATCGAGCGCGGCCACAAGCGAGCGGGCCGACACGACCGAGACCTCGTGCTCCGCCGACCGACCGCCGAAGATGACGACGACCCGCGGCCTGGGTCCCTTCCTCTCGGTCATGCCTTCTCCAGGGCTTGGAGGAAGTCGTCCACCAGATCCTCCGGGTCCTCGCCCCCCACGGCCACCCGGATGAGCCCGTCCCCGATGGCGGCCGCATCCCGGTCCTCAGCCGAGAGCTGCCGGTGGGTGGTGGTAGCGGGATGGCACACCTCGGACCGGAGGCTTCCGAACGAGGAGCCGACCCGCACGACCTGAAGCGCGTCGCACACGCGCCGGGCCGCCTCGTACCCGCCTTCGAGGCTGAAGGACAACATGGCCCCGAACCGCTCTCCCCCGAAGAGTTCCGTTGCCAGCCGATGGTCCGGATGGACGGGGAGCCCCGAATACCCCACGTCGGTGACGGCCGGATGCTCGTCGAGCGCCTTGGCCACGGTCAAGGCGCTGGCGCACTGCCGGTCGAGACGCAGGGCCAGGGTCTGGACGCCGCGCAGGGCGAGCCAGGCCTCGAACGCACCGGCCGTGGTGCCGAGTTCGATCGCGAGGTGGCGGATCCGCTCGATCCGCTCGCGGTCTCCAACGACCACACCGCCCATCAGGTCAGCGTGTCCACCGAGGTATTTCGTGGCCGAGTTCACGACCAGGGTCACTCCGTCGATGGCGATGGGCTGGAGGAGATAGGACGTGCTGATGGAGTTGTCGACGAGAAGCGGCACGCCGGCTTCGGCGCACACGCGGGCGATGCCCGGCACGTCCGACACCCGGAACGTCGGGTTGGCCAGCGTCTCCACCAGAACCGCTCTCGTGCTCGGACGGATCGCCCCGGCAACGTCTTCGGCGGTCGCCGGGACGAAGGAGGTCCCAACGCCAAAGCCCGGGAGGACGGACTTGAGAAGAGCGAACGTTCCCCCGTACAGGGTTCGCTGGGCGACGACATGCTCTCCCGACCCGACCAGGGAGGTGAGCGCTGTCTGGATGGCCGCCATGCCGCTGGCAAACGACCACCCAGCTTCGGCGCCCTCCAGTGAGGCCATCACCCGGTGCAGGGCGACGTGCGTGGGGTTGCCGTACCGCGCGTAAACGAAGCCGGGCCGGCGCTCGTTGATGACATCGGCGTAGTGCTCGAGCCCTTCGTACAGGTAATCGGTGGTCAGCCAGATGGGCGGAGAGACGGGCTGCTCGGCGACGCCTCCGGCGGGAAGGTCCACCTCGTGGATGGCTCGGGTCGAGAATCCGGGGCTGCGCCGGCGCGCATCGCCCGAACCCTGGCGATCGTCACTCATCGCGGCTCAAGACTACCCGCTGCCGCGGAGACTAGAGCGCTCCCAGACTTCGGGGTTCACCAGACACGGGGGACGCCTCCCCTCCACCCCCTCGATGAGATTCTCGGCCGCCAGCTGTCCCATCGCCGAGCGGGTCTCGATCGTGGCGCTCCCGATGTGGGGTGCCATGACGACGTTCTCCAACTCCAGGAGCCCCGGATGGACCTCGGGCTCTCGCTCGAACACGTCGAGGCCGGCAGCGAAGATCCGTCGGTCCCGGAGCGCCTCCACCAGCGCACCCTCGTCCACCACAGGTCCTCGCGAGGCGTTCACCAGCACGGCAGTCGGTTTCATCAATGCCAGACGTCGGCCGTCGATCAGATGCCGGGTCTGCTCGGTGAGGCTGACGTGCAGGGTGACCACGTCGGCCTGGGCCAGAAGGCCGTCGAGCGCCATGAAACGAGCGCCCAGTGCCTCTTCGACCTCCGCCGGGGCCCGGCGCCGACCGTGGTACACGATGGACATCCCGAAGGCCCTGCCCCTCCTGGCCACGGACCGGCCGATCCGGCCGAGACCAACGACTCCCAGCACCTTCCCGTCCAGGCCCCGCCCCAGCATCACGTCGAGGCCGGGCTTCCACGGATCCCCTCGCCGGATCGATCGGTCACCTTCCGCGACCCGTCGAGCGGCCGCCAGGATCAAGGCCCAGGTGATCTCGGCGGTCGCCTCCGTCAGGACGTCGGGCGTGTTGCCCACCAGGATCCCGCGGGCGGTGCAGGCGGGGACGTCGATGTGATCGACCCCCACCCCGAAGTTCGAGGCGATCACGAAGCCCGGGCCGGCCGCGTCGAGGAACTCGTCGTCGATCCGATCGCTCGATGTGACCACGGCACCCGCCTTCCCCCTGATCCGTCGCAGGAGCTCGCCGCGATCCAGCGGCTCGGGGCGGTCGTGATGATCGACCTCGCACCGCTCGGCGATGCCTCCGACCGCCGGACCTGGGAGGCGCCGCGTGACCAGGACTGCCGGGCGGCGCGCGCCGGTGGTCATTGGCTCGGAGTCAGCGGCTGAGCTCTTCGTCGAGGACGTCCAGCGGCAGCGAGCCCAGGGCCAGGACCCGGTCGTGGAAGCCCTGGAGGGAGAACGAGGGTCCTTCGCGCTCCCCCTCGGCCATCCGCAACCGGTCGAGCTCGAGCTTTCCGATCATGTACGCGAGTGCCTGACCGGGCAAGGCAATGTATCGGTCGACCTCGATCTCGGAGTCCAGCTTGGAGGACCCGGTCTCCATCATATTCTCGACCGCCTGCTGTCGATCCCACCCCAGCGCGTGGATCCCGGTGTCGACGATCAGCCGGCCGGCTCGGAAGCCCTGAGCCTCGAGCATCCCCAGCCGCTCGGACTCGTTCAGAAACAGGCCCATCTCGTCTGCCAGCCGCTCCGAGTACAGGCC
>JBKPAF010000073.1:0-15621 GCA_046726275.1 Actinomycetota bacterium | reverse complement strand
AGGACGAGGTGAAAGGGCCTGACCGAGTCGTCATGCAGACAGTGGAACAGCCGCGTGAGCTGAGCGACAAGCCCGCGTACGCGATCCTGGCCCACTGGTGGTGGGCGATCGTCGCAGGCGCTCTCATCGGCGCCGTGATCGGGTTCGGGAGCGCCCGAAAGGCGCCGATCGTCTACGAAGCCGACGCCCTGGTCGTTGCGTCGTCAAGCTCGATTCAGGCGGCGGACTTCGGCCCCCTGGCCGAGGCGGCGTTTACCACGAACACCGTTCTCCAGCCAGTGATCGACAGACTCGGTCTCACGACCACGCCTCCGGCGCTGCTGGCAAGTGGTCAGCTGCGGGCCAAGTCGGTCTCGGGCACGGTCGCGCTGCGCATCACTGGTCGGTCCAGGGATCGTCAGCTCGCCGCAGACATGGCGTCCACAGCCGCAGAGAGCTTCGCTTCGGCGGCGACCGACAGGCAAATGGGCACCTTCGCGGTGTTCGGCCCGGGTGGCGTGCCAGGCAGCCGGCAGCCGCCTCTCACCCGGCAAAACACCCTCCTGGGAGCCCTCGGTGGCGCAGCGATAGCCACTGTCCTCGTACTCCTGCTCATCGTGGCTCGACGGCCTCTCCACACCCTCGAGCAGGCGAACCGGGAGTTTGGGGCCGATGCCGCGTTTTCAGCCCGGGTTCGATTCCCTCTCTCCGACATCCTCCCGTGGCAGATCTACCGGAGGGCGCAGATCTATCCCCGCGGCTTGATCCCCGCCATCTGGCACAGACTCGATTCCCAGCCGGGAATCCCCGCTGTGACCGGCCTCATCAACGCCTCGGGGGAACGGCTCAACGACCCAGCCGAGGCGAGAAAGGTCTGCTGCGTGCTCGTAATGAAGGGGCGACGAACGAACCGGGCTCTCATGGTCGTGCTCCAGGTTCTGAAGGCACAGTCGCGGCTGGATGCCCACCGGGCTGACCAGCTCGTTTCAGCTCACTTCGACGGCACGTCGATGCCGTACACCTTGGAGGGAGCCACCACCGTCATCGCTCTCGTGGCTGCAGGAGCGCCCCGGCGATGGCTTCAGTCGCTCGACGAAGAGCTTCGAGCGAGCTTTGAGGACATTCCGCGGGTCCTGATCCTGGTCAGGAGGACCTTCGGCCGAGTGGGACACCCCGCGGTC
Source organism: Actinomycetota bacterium (assembly GCA_046726275.1). Classification (GTDB taxonomy): domain Bacteria; phylum Actinomycetota; class UBA4738; order UBA4738; family UBA4738; genus DASXTW01. Next base: position 14,461 of record JBKPAF010000073.1, on the reverse strand, counting down.
GCCCCGCTCACTCAAGGTGCGCCCGCCCGCCAGCCGGTCAGTGCCACCCCGCTGGGCGGGTCGGCGGCCGAAACGGAATCCGCGATGGAAGAGCCGAATCGGACGCTTCAAACGCGCCGCTACCCAGCCATCGATTGAGCCATGAGCGGCTCGGGCGACAAGGGCTGAGGTCGAGCCGCCATGCCGTCCGTCATCCGAATGAAGATGAACAGGAGCCAGAAATACTTGAACCAGATCGCACTCAGAAAGATCTCCGCGACGACGAGGCCGAGGAGGGCCGCTCGCAGCGCCGGAGACACTCGTTGCAATCGCTCGCGGGAGAGCTGACTCCACTCTGCGACCAGCGCCAGGGACAGGAGCGTCAGGCCAACCACGCCGGTCTCGACGGCAAGGCCCAGGTAGATGTTGTGCGCGGGCCGATCGAGTCCCACGTTCGTGGAAGCTGCTGAGAAGGCGAAGGACTGCGAGTAGGCCTCCTCGAAGTTGCCGAACCCCGCCCCCCAAAGGCAGTGCGCGAGGCAGGCCCGGTAGCCCCCGGTCCAGATGTCCAGCCGGCCGGAGCCGCGGTTCTGAAGATCGCCAAGGCGATTGACGACGGCGACCACTGGTGCCAACCGATCCCGGATCGCGGGGGCCTGAGTCGCTGTGGGGAACAGGATCCGGCCACCCATGAACAGCAACGCCCCCCCCACGGCCACGGAAAACACTGTCCGCAGGAAACGGCGTATCCCTATCCGCCCCTCAGCCCGGCGGCCACAGAGATACAAGGCGAGGACAAGGGAGACCGCCCCGGCCAACGCGCCTCCTCTGGAGCCGGTCAGGAGGATGGCCAACCCGCTGAACAGGAGCCCGGCGACCCCAAGGATCCTCCATACCACCGGTCTCCACCAGCGAGATCCTCCCACTGCGATCCTCTCGACCGAGAGGACCAGGGGGAGGATGAGCGATGCCGCAAGGATGTTGGGGTCGGTGTCCTGAGGATTCGAAGCGACGGAGAGGCGCTGGCCGGTGCCTTGACCATGGGTGGGAAGGGCACCACCCGTCCACAGTAGGTACAGCGCGTACATGCCCACGATGATCCCGCTGGCGATGATCGCAACTCGCATCGCGCTCAGATCCGACTCATCCACCGGAAGCGCCGAGACCACGACCATCAACAGGATGAGTGGAACGGCGGCTTGGGCCCCGTTGATCGCGGATGCCGTTCTGATGGCCCAGAACGACGTGATAAGAGCCCATGCCAGGAAAAGGAGCCAAATCCCAACGGGCGCGGCCGGCACGCGACCGCGGCGATAGACAGCCATGTGCGCGAGGCACGCCAGGATCGCGGCCCCGCCGAGAAGGGAGCTCAATGTGTTGAACGGGTCGGGAAGAGGAACGGAGACCTTGACCACGCTGGCAACCGGCAGCGTTGCCGCATAGAGCGGCAGGATGGTCAAAGCGGGCCGGCCAACGACAAGGATCAACGCGGCCGGCAAGAGGACAACCACGACTGCGATTGTGAGCGCGGACACTCGGCCTCCCGTGCGACAAGGGCAGCATGCCCTTTTCGCCATATTATCCTGGGAGCCTGTGGACGATGACGCCTTCCTCTTCGATTGGATTCGGCATTACGCCAGTCTTGTCCTGGTACTGACCTTTGCCGGCGTCATCGCCGCGCTCGGGGTCACTCGCATCTTCCCTCCGCGGGAAGAGGCCTGGACGATCCTTGTGGAATCGCCGAACGCCAGTATTACGCCCAGGCAGCTGGGTCCCGTCGCCAATGCAATCTTCCACTCCCAGGCCGTGTACGGACCGGTGATGCGGCAGCTCGGACTAAACGAATCACCTTCGGTGTTCTTGGGTCGAAGCGCCGACCTCCTACCGATCCCCGACAGCAGGTTTCTCATCGTCGTCGGACGCTCCAGCGATCCCAAGATGGCGGCCAGGATCTCCGGGGCGATGGCGACATCGCTGCTCAATGCCTTCAAGGATCGTGGAATCTCCGAACTCACCACGTTCGACCGGCCGCATCCTGCGACGGTGCGAAGCGGGCTCCAGCCGCCGCTGGCTGCGGCTCTGGGAGGGATCATCGGGCTGTGGCTCGGCCTTGGGCTTTCCCTCCTCCACTACCGGTTCCGCCGCCCGGTGCTCTCGTTCCGCCGGGCCCTGGCCCTGGCCGGGACGGAATGGGCTGCCGTGGTTCCAGGGCGGCCGGCTCCCTGGTTGGGAGTACTCCGCCCCCGACCAAGGTGGCTCGATACGGACCCCAACAGGGCAAGGCTGGCCGCGCTCTTGTCGAAGGACCGCAGTCTGCCCCGAGTCGTGGTCCCCGGGGCTCGCAGGAACTCCGAAGTCACCGACCTGCAGCGAATCGTCAGTGCGCTTCGGGACCGAATGCCGTCAGACGGCCAAGGAGAAGTCGCTTCCACCGTGCCATCCGGCGACGGCACCGTACTGGTGTGCTCCGCCTCCACTGCCGAACGCGATGTGTTCTTCGCGAGGTCCGGGCGTGCCGGGGCTCAGTGGAATGCGTCCCGCTCGCGCCTCCTATGGATCCGCTGATCAATGACGTCCGGGTGAAGATGCCTTCCCCTGTCAGGCACCAACGTCTTCGCCATCAACCGCCGGGTCGTCCGGAGCCTCGGGGGACTTACCTGACCTGCTGACCATCCCCATGAGGGCTTGGACCGCCGCCTTGTCCTGCGCGCTCAGCCCGAGCAGAAGGATGAGGATCGGATAGCAGACGCCTTTGGTTGCCGAGGCCACGACGGCCGTGGGGACCCCCGGATGCACTCCGACGACGCTGGTGATCCATCTTGCCAGCGCCACGCTCACGACACCGGCGGCGACAGGTTTCCAGTAGTCGACCCGGTATGGATGAAAGTGCAGGAGGTGCCAGATCTGCCCAAGCGGCAGGACATTGTTCAGCATGTTCCCGACCATGCTGGCGATGGCCGCCCCGAGGATGCCGTGGCCCGGAATGAGCCAGATGGCCAGACCGATCTCGGCGAGGATGACGATGATGTAGTCGAGGAGCGCGAGTCGCGGTCGGCCGATCACGATGAGCGTCACTGTCACCGGGCCTGTGCCGAACTGGAAGAGCATTCCCACCGCCAGTACGATCAGAGCCGTATCGCCACTGATGAAGTCCTTCCCGAACATCGCGAGGATGTCGCCGGGGAACGTCACCTCCAGGCAGAACAAGGGGAATCCGAGGAGGAAGCCCCACTTCGCCACGCTCTTGAAGAGCGCGATCAGCTCGTCCCGCCGCCCGCGGAGAAAGAGATCGCTCCCCATGGGGCTGAACACCTGATTCATCGAGTTGATCACGGCGGCCGGCGCCAGGGCCACGCGCTTCCCGGCCGCGAACACCGCAGAGTCCTCGAGGGAGGCCAGAGATCCGAGGAAGATCGGGAAGAGCTGGCTGCGGGTGACCTCGCTGAGCCTCTTGCCCCACACTGGGAGGGCGAATCGGATCAGCGGTCCGGTTTCGATAGCCCCCGTCGGGCCGAAGAGCGGGAGGCGCCGGTGGAGGGCACGGACCGCCATGCCGGCGATCGCCAACTCCGCGGCGAACACGCCGATGAAGGCCGACAATTGCGAGCTCGTGGCCAGCAGGGCAACAGCCACGAACACCAGGCGAGTGAGCGGCGCGACCACGTTGCGGATCAAGGCCACGTCCCGCATGTCCTTGAACGCCTGGGTCCCGAACAACATGATCTGTCCGATGCCGATGGCCGGCCCCATCACCCCGGCGAGGCGAAGCATCGGCACGATCGACGCCGAATGGAACACCTCCTGCCCGAGGAGGGGCGCCAGGGCGATCAAGATTGCCCCAAGTACGACCAGGGCTGTCCCGGCGAGCGCAAGCGCCAGGTGCACGGTACGGCGAAGCCGAGGCCGGTCGCCGATACCGTGGTAGTAGGAGCCCTGGCGCAGAACGATCCAATCGGACCCGACGAGTCCCAAGGCCGCCAGCGTCTGGGCGATCGAGTATGCAACCACCCAAACTCCGAATGGTTCGGCCCCGAGAGCCCGGGCGAGCAGCACGTTGAGCGCGAACGCTGCCACGTAGCTGAACAGCCCGCTCGAGACGAGCAGGGCCGACTGCTTGGCCAGATGCCGGATCAGGCCGAGCCCGGAGGTGCCCGGTCCATCGGGCCGGGGCCGCTCACCCACGGCGAAGAATGCGATGCCCGCGCGACTTCGACGGGAACAGACCGGGCCGGGTCGGCAACACCGGGGAGCCCGGATGGTGAACCTCAGGGATCACGTCGCGCCGTCGCTGCTGCGAGCCGTTCACAGGCACTTTCTCGAAAGATGCAGAGCAATGCGTTCCGTGGCGGTATCACTCCCCGGGGTTGCTTTGTTGCCGCTCAGGCAACTTCGTATCCTACAATCCAGCGTGCGTGATCCCACTTCCCTGGCGGGCGGATTTCGATCTCTCTTGCAGTACGGATCAGCCGGTGTCACGTGAGAGAGCAGCGAGTCAAGGTCAGACGAAACCTGTCCCGCATCCTGGGGCGCCTTCGGGAGCGACGTGGCGATCCTGCTCCGCGGCTGCCGGCGCCCAACACCGCCCAAACTCAGCAGGCTGAGTCCGCCCCACCGATCTTCGTGATCGGCTGCTTCCGAAGCGGCACCTCGCTGGTCAGACGGATCCTGGACTCGCACTCGCGGATCGCCTGCCCGCCCGAGTCGAAATTCCTTCTGCCCCTTGTCGGGGTGCTTCGAGATCACCGCTCCCTCCGAGGACTGGACTCCATGGGCTACTCGAGGCCGGAGGTGGCAACGGCCCTCGGCACGCTCGCCAGAGGATTCTTCGAGCAATACGCAGTTACTCAGGGCAAGGCCAGATGGGCCGACAAGACTCCCGACTATGTCGATTGTCTGCCTGAGCTGTGGGAGCTCTTCGGTCCCGATGCGCGATTCCTGCTCATGGTGCGTGACGGGATGGATGTCGCGTTCTCCCTGGCGGATCCCCACCGCCACTACCCGGCGATCGACGTCGCCGTCCGTCAGGCGGGCGGCAACGTCCCGGTGGGAGCGGGACGGTACTGGAACGAGCAGAGCGAGAAGATCGAATCCTTTCGGCAGGTCCACCCGAAAGCATGCTTCGAGATCAGATACGAGCAGCTGACGGACGATCCCGAAGCGGTCCTGCGCCGAGTGTTCGGGTTCGTGGGGGAAGGATGGGAAGACACCGTGCTCGATTACAACCGCTCACCGCACCACGCGGGATTCGAGGACCCCGATGTCCGCCGGAAGCGCCGAATCGAGCGGAACAGCGGGCGCTACACGGCTTGGCCACCCGCGGTTCAGGAAGCCGTCCGTGAGGCATGCGCGCCGATGCTCACCCGACTGGGCTACGGATGAGTCCTCGCCAGCAGGAACAGCGAGTAGCCCAGCCGGTGACGTCCGGCGAGGATCGGCCCGGGACCTTCACGCACGACGTCTTCGAGTTCGATCTCCATGGCCTGCTCGGGATCCAGCTGGTCGGGGGTTCTCGCCGTGACGCTGCCGGAGTGGCCCAACAGCTCGGCCTCGTTGCGGGCCGCCTTCAAGGACCTCCCGACATCCGCATCCGGTTCGTCGACCGCCTGCCCTCCACAAGTCCGATTCGATATCTGGGTTGGAACGACGTGGGTTTCACCGATGACTCGTTCCTGGTGCTCAGGAGCAGGCGCGGCGGTCCCGTGAGGGCGCAGATCGACTTCGCCCGTATCGGCCGCGGATGTGAGGTTCTCTGTCAGTCCGGCCTCTCGGGCGTTCCCCTCTTGGTCCCTATCGTGAACCTGACGCTCCTGGCGAAGGGCATCATCCCCATCCACTCGTCGGCGTTCTTGTACCAAGGATCGGGAGTGCTCGTCACCGGCTGGGCCAAAGGCGGCAAGACCGAAGCCCTTCTCGGGTTCATGGCCAGGGGAGCCCAATACATCGGGGATGAGTGGGTACACCTGTCGTCCGATGGAGCGGGGCTCTACGGCATGCCAGAGCCGATGAAGATATGGGACTGGCACCTGAAGGAGGTGCCCCAGTTCCGATCGGTGCTCACTCCACGCGAACGACTCCGCCTCGGGACACTGAGAGTGGGAACGGGCCTGCAAGGCATCCTCCAGGGAGAACGGGAAGGCAAGCGCCGATCGATCGGACTCCAGCAGGCCATGTCACTGATGGCTCGAAGGAGGTTCGTTCGAGTGCCGCCCGCGCGTCTCTTCGGCGAGGCATCTTGCGCTCTGCAGGGGAACCTGGACACGATCGTGCTCGTCGTGAGCCACGACTCTCCAGACGTGAGCGTTGAGCCGGCAGAGCCAGAGGAGGTAGCACGGAGGATCGTCTTCTCGCTGCAACACGAACGGCTGGACTTCCTCTCCTACTATTACAAGTTCCGTTTCGCCTTTCCGGAGGCAGCGAACCCCGAAATCGACGAGGCAGAGCGCACTCAGCTCGAAGGGCTCCTTCGCGCGTTTGCCGGGAAGCCCGCGTACGTGGTGTACCATCCGTTCCCCGCGCCGATTCACAGGATGGTCGACGCCATGGCTCCGTTCATCGGGTAGCGGCGTATGCCCGGGCAGGCTCGGCAGAAGCCAAACTCCGAATCGGCCTTCACCGTGGCCCTCATTGGCCCGGACGGGGCAGGCAAGTCGACAGTGACACAGATGCTGGAGCAGATGCTTCCATTGCCGGTCAAACGGATCTACATGGGAGTGAATCTCGAGTCGAGCGGCCTGATGCTCCCGACCACCCGGTTGATCCTCGCCGCCAAACGGGCCCGGGGACGCCGCCCTGTGATGGTGGCCAGCCCGGAGCCCGAGCGTACGGCCCGGCAGCAGTCGGCGTGGCCACGCCGGATCTTCTCATCGATCAAGTCCGGCCTGAGGATGATCAATTGGATCTTGGAAGAATGGTTCCGGCAGCTGGTGGCATGGCTTCATCGGCGACGAGGCAGGGTGGTCATCTTCGACCGCCACTTCGTTGCCGACTATCCAGCCGATGGGAATCGTCCCCGGCCGCTGAGCAGCCGGGTCCACGTCTTCCTCTTGCGGCGCTTCTACCCCAAACCTGAGTTGGTAATCTGCCTGGACGCCCCGGCCTCCGTACTGCTCGCTCGCAAAGGAGAAGGCACCATCGAGTTCCTGGAGCGTCGGCGCGCCCAGTATCTGGCGCTAGAGAACGACGTCCCGAATTTCGCGGTTGTCGACGCGACGGGCGACACCGAAGAGGTCGCCAGGGCGGTTGCCAAGGTGATCATGGACTTCGCCCGGACACGATCCGTCTCGAGGTAAGCCGATGGACATACTCTTGGCCAGTCCGATCGACAGTTCCGCCATCGAATCGTTGCGTCGGTCCCACAGCGTCGAATTCGCATTCAGTGCCCCTCCGGACACCCTTCGCTCGCTGCTCAGGGACACTGAGGTTCTGATCTTTCGTAGCGGCGTCGATATCTCCGCCGATGTCCTCGGGTCCGCCGATCGACTGCGATTCGTCGTTCGAGCGGGATCCGGGCTGGACAACGTAGACCTGGATTATCTCCGGAGCCGACGGATCAGGCTGGTGCGTATCCCCGGACCTGGGGCCCAGGCTGTGGCGGAGCTTACGTTCGCGCTCATGCTCAGTCTGGCCCGCAACGTGTGTCTCGCCGACCGAGGAATCCGCGAGGGCCGGTGGCCGAAGCATGAGCTGGGTGGCCCCCTTACCGCCGGGAAGACCATGGGAATCATCGGGGTGGGGAACATCGGGACCCGGGTCGGCGAATTGGCTTCACGATGGGGGATGCGAGTGATCGGCTGCGTGGAGCATCCATCCCCAGCACGCGCCGCGGCGTTCCTGAAGCGGGGAATCATCCTTACTGATTGTGAGGCCGTGACGGCGGAGGCGGATTTTCTCACGCTCCACGTTCCCCTCAAGGATTCGACCTACCGGCTTATCGCAGATACCTCTCTCAGTCGCATGAAGGAGGGATCATTCCTCATCAACGCGTCACGAGGAGGCGTGGTCGATGAACGAGCCCTGTACCGGGCACTCACCCAGGGACGACTTCGCGGCGCCGCCCTCGACGTGCACGAGCAGGAGGGACAGGGGACCATCCCGGCGTTGGCCGCACTGCCGAACGTCGTGCTGACGCCGCACATCGGCGCCATGGCGCTCGATTCGCAGCAAGAGATCGGGCGCCGAGTGGTTAGGTTGATCGAGTCATTCGTCGAGGGCAGGATCGAGGAGGAGGCCCAAGACGGCGAACTGGTGACGTAGAGGAACGCCTGCAGGGCGATCCTGCGATCGGCCAGGATGCCGTGACGTCCTGAGGCCGGGAAATGAAGGTGGTTCGAAACGATGGACAGAGCGGAAGTGAAGCGGATCCGACTGCGAGAGGGGCTGCAGTCCTCCTCACCCATAGTCGCCGTCGGCGCGCACGATGCGCTGACGGCGCAGCTGATCGAGACGTACGGCTTCGATGTCGTGTGGGTCGGCGGATTCGGGATCTCTACGATGGCATTCGCGATGCCCGATCTCAATCTCCTGACCATGGCCGAGGCGCTTTCCGCAGCAAGGCGGATCGACGCTGTGACGGACCTGCCAGTCGTCTCCGACTGTGACAACGGATACGGGGGCCTCACGAACCTCGTGCGGACCGTCCGTGAGTACGAGCGGGGAGGGATCGCGGGGATCTGCGTCGAGGACAACACTTTCCCGAAGCGAAACAGCCTCTACCGAGGGGAAACGGAGCGAGAGCTGATCCCCATCGAAGAACAGGCTCGGCGTATCAGGGCCGCCAAGCAGGCCCAAGAGACCGATACGTTCGTTTTCATCGCTCGGGTGGAAGCGCTCATCGCTGGGCTTGGTGTCACCGATGCGATCGCCCGGGCCGAGGCGTACTCGGCCGCCGGCGCCGACGCCATCCTGATCCACTCCCGCGACCGGACCCTCAGCGAGATCGAGGCGTTCCTCGAACGGTGGATTAGCAACGCACCCGTACCGCTCGTGGCCGTCCCCACGCTGTTTCCAACGTTCACAGTCGAGGAGCTGCACCGCAAGGGATTCCAGATGATCATCTTCGCCAACCAGCCCATGCGCGCTGCGGTGGCATGCGTCGAACGAAGCCTGGAAACCCTCCGAGAGACTGGCAAGGCATCGTCCCTGGAGGATTCGATCTCTTCGGTTGACCATCTATTCGAGCTAGTGAAGACCAAAGAAGCGATCGCCTTGGAGGAGGCTCCCTGAGGCAGCTTCCCCATGCCGTTGTCGTGGGGCTCGATTGCATCACGGGGCTCCAGACGGCTCGAATCCTGGCGAAACATGGCATCCCCGTGATCGCGATCGCCGGCGATTCGACGCACTACTGCGCGCGGACCCGCGTGTGCGAGCGGATCGTTCAAGCTGACATCAAGAGCGGCCAGTTCATCGATCTTCTCGAGGAGCTTGGCCCGTCGCTTAGGCACCGCGCGGTCCTCGTTCCGTGCACCGACCTGGCGGTCTTGCATATCTCTCGCCAACGGGAGCGATTGGACGCTTTCTATCACGTGGTCCTGCCAGAACCCGGCGCGGTCGAGATGCTCATGGACAAGGCGGGCTTCTTCTCCTTTGCAAACAGAGAGGGCCTGCCTATTCCGCCAACGTGCGTCCTTTCCGCCAAGGACGATGCGGAGGCGGCGGCCGCCAAGTTGACTTTTCCCTGCATCCTGAAACCGTCCCTCAAATCAGCCGGCTGGGAACAGCAAGGGTTCACCAAGGTCTACAGAGCCGAAACCCCAACCGAGCTCCTTCGCCTGTATGACCTTCTCTCGCCATGGACCGACGTTCTCATCGTTCAGGAATGGGTCGAGGGCGACGAATCGAACCTCTTTTCGTGCAACTGCTACCTGAACGCGGCCTCGACTCCGCTGGTCACGTTCGTGGCGAGGAAGATCCGCCAGTGGCCTCCGGGCGCGGGGACCAGCTCGCTCGGAGAGGAATGCCGGAACGACGAGGTCTTGATGGCCTCCGTGCGACTCTTCCAAGCCGCCGGCTTCCAGGGCTTGGGATATGTCGAGATGAAGCGGGATATCCGGACCGGAGAGCACTTCATTATCGAGCCCAACGTCGGTCGTCCCACCGGTCGGTCGGCGATCGCCGAAACCGGAGGAGTCGAGCTTCTCTACACGATGTATTGCGACGTTGTGGGGTTGCCGCTCCCGGAGCATCGTGAGCAGAAGTACGTGGGGGCCAAGTGGATCTATTTCCGCCACGACCTCCAATCGGCCCTGCACTACTGGAGAAGAGGAGAGCTGACTCTGGGTGAGTGGCTGCGATCGTGGCGGGGAGTTCGGAGCGACGCCGTGTTCGCCTGGAGGGACCAGGCTCCCTTCTGGAACGACTGGTGGCAGACGGCCAGCGGGCTCGCGGGCCTCCGGAAGAGGAAGCGGAAGAAGCGGGCCCCCGACCTGCTGAAGGGTCAGTAGGGAGGAGAGAATCGGTCCGCCCCCGGCCCCCTACACGATCCCCGACCGCAGGTCGGCAGTGTAAAGTCGTCGCGATGAAGGCGGGGCAATCGACTGCCATCCGTCCAGCGCTGCGAGCCCATAAGCCGTGGCTGGCAATGGTTCTGGTCGGTGCCTTGTTGACGATCGTCTGGGTTTTGACGGTAGCCCTGCCGGACCCATCCACACCTGGTTCGAGAGCGGAGAAGCTGGTGAACTTCCGCGCATTCACGGAAACAAGCTACTGGAATACCCCGCTTCCAATGGATGCTCCTACGGATCCCAACTCGGATCGAATCATCGCCTTCTTGAAGCGGGACAATGCCGGGGACCATATCAGTCTTGCGGGCGCCGGGCTCGGAGGGCAATGGGGAAACCCAATCTACGTGGCGGAGCCGGGGGATCCAACGTACTCCGTCGTCAATACGTGCGCCGACCGGCAGCCACCGGAATTCCGCTCCGTTCGGATCCCCCGCGGGGTGGCGCCAGATCCGACCTCGGACGCGTCCATGACCGTCTATGACTTTGACCGTGGAATCGTCTACGGGTTCTTCCGAACGGACTACGAGCCGCGGGCCAACCGATGGCTCTCGTGCGGTGGCACCGTCTACTACTTGGAATCGAACGGGCTCGATGGCATCTTGCCGCAGTCGGACAACCGCAGGAACTTTGGCCATCGAGGGCTGCCTCCGTCCGTTTTTGCCGTACGGCACGACGAAATCCAGTCAGGATCGATCGATCATGTCCTCAAGATCGCGGTGAATCACACGAAATGCGAGAGCGTCTTTCCGATGACCGGCGACGAATGCGGCACGCGAGCCAGGAACGCGCCACCGGAGGGAGCGAGGATCCGGCTCAAGCCTTCCATAGACCTCTCCAAGATGGGATTGAGCAGACCCGTGCTGATCATCGCCCGGGCGCTCCAGCGGTACGGCGCCATCATTGGCGATCAGAGCGGAGAGGGCGCACAGCTCAAGCTCCAGAACACCGTGGCTGAGGGGCGCGGTCAGCTCTGGAGAGGCGTGCTCCAAGAGGACTCCCTCTCCGTATTCTCCTTCAGCGACTATCAGATAATCCAGCTCGGCTACGCTCCGTGAGCGATCGCGTGCAACCTTGACCACCGACCGTCTTTCGGCGCCTCGCGTCCTCATCGTCGGTCAGGGACCGCCGACACGAGGGGGAATCCCCACGTTCATCGCTTCCCTGCTCCAGAGCCAATGGCTGAGGGAACGAGTGCGCATCGATTACCTGAACACCACCCCGCGTGGACCGAAGCATCCTGCCGCGATGAACCTGCGCAATCTGACCCTCACGCTGGTGCACGCCTGGGCGATCCTCCGCCGCGCACGAAGAGCTGACCTGGTTCATCTGAACCTCGCTCCGGCCCCGGCGCTGCCCTTGGCCAGAGCGCTGTTCCTGTGCGCCGCAGCCAAGGCCGCGGGTACGAGGGTCATCCTTCAAGCGCACACCGGGCGGCTTCACCTAAGCGCCAGGCGCCCGCACTATCGGGCCCTCCTTCGAGCTTCACGACCGCTGGTGGATGCCTTCGTCGTGATGTCCGAGCCATCGGAGCGCGTCCTGCGAAACCTGGGGGTCGAGGTGATCAGGTTCGAGAACGGGATCGTGGCTTCCGAAGTCCCGACTGGGCCCAAGGGCTCGAACCCCCCGCAGTTGACGTACGTCGGAACGATCTGTGAGCGGAAGGGCCTGATCGACCTGCGCGATGCGCTCCGGATACTTCAGGACGAGGGGTCGCCACCCGTTCGAGTCCAACTCGTCGGCGATTCCAAACAGGAGGGGCCGGACGTGGAACAGCGTGTGCGGAGGGCCTACGCCGACCCGCGGTTGTCCGCGCAGGTTCTTTTCACCGGGGCGCTTGGAAGAGTCGAGGTCCTGGAGGCCCTCGCGGCGAGCAGCATCTTCTGCCTACCGTCCCATTGTGAGGCCTTCCCGATGTCCCTGCTGGAGGCAATGGCGGCCAAGACGGCCGTTGTCGCCACCCGCGTCGGCGACGTTCCTCGGATCCTCGACGGCGGCAGGGCAGGGTTGCTCGTAGATCCGCACGACGTCACCGCCCTCGCCAACGCGATTAAGCGCCTGTTGTGCGATCCGGATGAGCGCGATCGGTTGGGTCGGGCCGCCCGCGCCCGGGTCGAGCAGGAATACGACTTGGGCCGGACTGCCGAGGCTCTTTTTTCGCTCTACCGGCGCTTGGCGCCTCAGTCGATATACCCGAGGGCCCGGAGCGACTCCTCGTTCGCCGCCTCTTCTTCCTTCGAATACGGATAGGCGGTACTCGTCACCTGATCGGCCTGGACATCGATGGTCGCTCGGTCTGCCGGCGCCGACTCCACCAGGACCTCATGGATCACGTTCCCATCCAGCCCTTCCGGAACGGGCAGCCCCGCCAGCCGAAGGCTTGTCGGTAACACATCGACGATATCCATCGTGGGGACGGTCCGGCCGGATGCCACGCGGGGGCCCGCGGCGATGAAGATCCCATCCATGTGGTGATATCCCCAAGGGCGGTCTCGGTGATCGGTGATGGGACCCGTGGCAGCGAGGGTGTCACTCAGCTCGTAGCGCTGGTCACGGCAGAGCGGGAAGAGATCGGGAGATCGATCCACATGGCCACCCGAGATGACCTCGTCTCGCCGGACCACGCGATCTGTCACAGGCTGCCCGTCCGACGGGTCGGTCAGCTGCATGAGGCGCTCTGCGAGCTCATCCACGATCTTGTCTCGGCGGGCAGGATCGGCAACGCCGTTCGGGTGAGTCCCTCGGACGTTCACGTGGATGCCCTGTTCGGCAACGTGCGAGGCAAACGCGAGCGTATCGCTCCAAACTATCTTGCGCGTTACCCTGGCCTTGGCCACGTGCAGCAGTCGCCGAGGGATCAATCGTCGAGCAAGGCGCTGGCCTGCACCCGCCATCATTCCTCGGGTCGTCAATTTGCCGATGGCAGGCAGCCGCAGGTATCCCCAGTCTTCGAGAAGGAGATTCATGTTGATCGTCTTTTCCCACGGGCCGCTGCCGTGGTCCGAGACCACGACGACGTGCCCGTCGGAGCCGGCCCACTGAACGAGATCCTCGATGGCCTTGTCGAGCTCAGCGAAGTATTCGAGCGCTCGATCCCTGACCTCGGAAGCCTCTGGCCGGCTGTACCAGTCCGAGCACTTCACGATGTACTGATAGAAGAGGTGCATCAACCGGTCAGGACCTTCGAACACGGCATACACGAACTCGGGGGATCTGCTGTCCAGGAGGGCACGTAGGACCCGTCGGCGCAGACGCTGGATATCGAGGACTCGGGAAATCACTCCCGGCGAGCGCCAGTCGTTTTCGTAGGAGACCACGGTATCCAGGGGGTAATTGCGGCCTGCGACTTCGGTCACCAGTCGTGCGGTCTCGGAATCGGACGCAAAGTTGCCCATCTCCGGATTGGTCCAACCAGCCGCCAGACCGCCGGAGACCATGAAGCCAGCTACCGAGCTCGGGGGGTAGGAGATCGGCACGTTGAACGTTCCGGACTGCACTCCCAACTCGGTGAGGTATCGCCAGATGGGGAGAGCGTCGATCAACCCAGAGTGAGCGATCCTGGGGGACTCCTGAGGCGTGTTGGCCAGAAACCCAAAAATCCCATGCCGCCCTGGGTTGACCCCGGTCGACATCGACACCCACGCTGGAGGCGTGTACGCCGGGATCGTTGATCGCAGAATGGTCTCAAGACCACGTTTGCGCACTGCCGCCAGACACGGCATCGCGCCTGCGGCCGACACGGGATCGAGCAGTCTGTACGTTGCTCCGTCGAGCCCGATCAAGGCCACCCGGGCGGACCGGTTCGTCTCCCTCATGGATTCGGCGTGCCCGTCAGGCGGTCTTCGTTCCTCTCTGTCGGCTCGACACGCCATCGCCGCAACGACAGAGGCGAGAGGGCCTTAAGGAGCCGGCTTCTCTTGAGCGACAGATACCAAGATGACTTGGCCCAGACTGTGGGGATACCGTTGCCTGCGTAGACGCCGATC
>JBKPAF010000072.1:0-13144 GCA_046726275.1 Actinomycetota bacterium | reverse complement strand
CCTACGAGGTTCCCGAGGGTTCCCACCAGGCCGACCAGGAGGAATTTCAGGGGAGGCGTGCTCCCGGGGAGACTCGAGGCGAAGGTGGCGTTGGCCGCCGCCCCACCGACCAGCATGGTGATCTCGCTGGGGATGGGGATGCAGGCGGACTCGAGGACCATGAGAACGAAGATGGCCAGGTAGCCATAGTCCTCGATGGCCACCCTGATGAAGTCCTCCACGAGCTTCGTCCTTCTAGGTCATCCGTCCCGGGCGGTGGCCGAGCCTACCGGGTTGAGGGCACGGAGCGCTCGGGTGCGCGGGGAATCGAATCCCCCGGGTTCGGGAACAACCCGATGACGAAGAGCGTTCAACTTTTGGCGTTCCCGGCCGAGATACTTGGCCTGATGGGCACAGAGTGCGCATGGAGAGCGCAAAAGTCGGGATCGTCCCGGCATGGCGTACAGTGACACGCATCCAGCACGGATTCCCCCCGACGAACGAGTAGAACTGAGCATGGCAAAACAACTGGTGATCGTGGAGTCGCCAACGAAGGCGAAGACCCTGGAGCGATACCTGGGCTCCGACTACTCCGTCACGGCCAGCAAGGGCCACGTCCGCGATCTGCCCGAGAAGGGCATGGGAGTCGAGGTAGAGGACGGGTTCCGTCCTGAGTACGTCGTCCTCGAGCAGAAGAAGAACACCGTGACCCAGCTCAAGCGGGCGTACAAGCGAGCCGCTGGGTTGTGGCTGGCTACCGACTTCGACCGAGAAGGCGAGGCCATCGCGTGGCACGTCGCCGAGTCCATCGGCGCCGACCCCCGCGCCGCCAACCGGGTCACGTTCACGGAGATCACCAAGGACGCGGTTCAGCAGGCGTTCCAGCAGCCGCGCCGGATCGACTTCGATCTGGTGGACGCGCAACAGGCTCGCAGGATCATGGATCGACTAGTCGGCTACGAGTTGTCCCCGCTGCTTCAGAAAGGCCTCAAGCGATGGGAGCTGTCCGCGGGGCGGGTCCAGTCCGTGGCGCTGCGCCTCATCGTGGACCGTGAGCGGGAGATCGAAGCCTTCGTCCCCCAGGAGTACTGGAGCGTCGACGCCCGCCTCTCCCCGGATGGAGACGACCAGGCCTTCCTGGCCCGGCTCAATCAGATTGGCGACGAGAAGCTGGCAGCCTCTCCGGACAAGAAGGGCATGGTCCTGTCCACCCACGAAGAGGCCGAGCAGCACGTCGCCCGCCTACGCGAGGCCGCGTACAGAGTGCTCGAGGTGCGACAGCGCGAGGTCAAGCGCTCTCCAGCCGCCCCCTTCACCACGTCGACCTTGCAGCAGGAGGCGGCCCGAAAGCTGGGCTTCTCTGCCCGGAAGACGATGCAGGTGGCGCAGCGACTCTACGAGGGCGTGAACGTCCCAAGCGAGGGCCAAGTGGGGCTCATCACTTATATGAGGACGGACTCGGTCAACATTTCGGAACAGGCGCTCTCGGAGCTCTCCCAGGTCGTCAAGCAGCTTTACGGTTCTGAGTACGCGCTGGCGGAGCCGCGACGGTACCGCAAGAAGCAACGGGGGGCTCAGGAAGCGCATGAGGCCATCCGCCCAACGGGTGCCGCCCGGCACCCGGATGACCTCCAGGCCGTCCTGGATCCGAATCAGGCACGGCTGTACCGCTTGATCTGGCAGCGCACCGTGGCTTCGCAGATGGCCGAGGCGCGATTCGACCAGGTCTCGGTGGACATCGAGGCGAAGCCCTCAGAGGGTCCCACGTATGGCCTGCGCGCGACCGGTCAGACCCTGAAGTTCGATGGCTTTCGTCGCGTGTACTTCGAGGGCCGGGACGACGCGGCCGACGAGGACGCCGAGGCCCAGCTTCCCTCGCTCTCGGCCGAGCAGACCCTGCGACTCCTGGAGCTGCTCCCCGAGCAGCACTTCACCCAGCCCCCGCCGCGATACAGCGAGGCGAGCCTCGTGAAAACGCTCGAGGAATACGGGATCGGACGCCCGTCCACCTACGCGCCGACCATTGCCACGCTGCTGGACCGCGGATACGTTCACCTCGAGGACAGACGCTTCTTTCCCGAGGAGATCGGGATCGTCGTGACGGACATCCTCGTGGAGCACTTCGGCGACATCGTGGAGGTGGGGTTCACCGCTCGGATGGAGGAAGAGCTCGACGACATCGCCGAGGGGAAGGCTGCCTGGGTGGCGGTCCTCCGGGAGTTCTACGAGCCTTTCCACGAAGACATCGAACGGGCCAAGGGAAAGATCCAGCCGCCCGTGGTCGTCCTTCCCGAGATGTGTCCCCTGTGCCCCGAGGAGGGACGGGAGCCGGCGCACCTGGAGAAGAAGCTCGGCCGGTACGGGTATTTCATCGGCTGCGGGAACTACCCCGAGTGCAGGTACACCCGCCCCATCGAAGGGAACGGGCAGGCGCCCGAACCGCCCAAGCCGACCGGTGAGAACTGCCCGGAATGCGGGCGGCCGCTGGTGGAGCGGAAGGGGCGGTTCGGCCCATTCGTGGGGTGCTCGGGGTATCCCGAGTGCAGATACATAAAGAAGGAAGAGCCGAAGACGACCGGAGTCACCTGCCCGAAGTGCAAGCAAGGCGAGCTCCTGGAGCGGCGAGGCCGCTTCGGGACCTTCTACTCGTGCAGCCGCTACCCGGACTGCGACTTCTCCCTGAATCAAAGGCCTCTCTCGGAGCCGTGCCCGGCCTGCCAGGGTCTGGTGGTGGAGGCCCGAGGTGGCGCTCGCCGGTGCACGGGCTGTGGCCGGGCCTGGGACTCGGAGGGGAACGAGCTCTCGGAGGAGGAGGCCAAGGCGCTGGTCCCCAGGAGCCGAGGGAAGCCTCGCTCGGGTGGCCGGACCGGGAAGAAGGGATCGGCCAAAAGCCCGAGATCGGGGTCCGCACAGAGCTCTCGACCGAAGGCCAAGCGAACGGCCTGATGGCCAGCAGGGCCGCGCAGACCGCCGAAGAGATCGCAGCCCTTCGGGGCACCCGGCCGGCCACTCTCAAGGATCTCCTGACTCACCCCTCGTTTTCCCGGCTGTGGAAGGCGATGCTGGTCTCCTCGCTGGGGGACTGGGTGGGGTTCGTTGCGGTCGCCTCGCTGGTCACTCGCCTGGGAAGCGAGCGATTCGCTCCATTGGCGGTGGCGGGCGTGATGCTGGCCAGGCTCCTGCCTTCGGTGTTGTTCGGCCCGTTCGCCGGCGTGTTCGCCGACCGGTTCGACCGCCGCAAGCTGATGGTCGCGGCCGACATCCCTCGGGGAGTCATGTACGCGGCGATGCCGTTCCTCCCGAGCCTGTGGCTGATCTTTCTGTTCTCGTTCTTCATCGAGTGCCTGTCCCTCCTGTGGACCCCGGCCAAGGACGCCAGCGTCCCCAACCTCGTGCCGCGCCGACAGCTCTCCAACGCCAACTCGATCGGTCTGATCACCACGTATGGCACGCTTCCGCTGGGGGCTTCGGTTTACACGGGCCTGGCCGCGCTGTCCGTAGCCATCGGCTCCAAGGTCAGCTACTTGGGGAACCACCCGGAGTTCCTCGCGCTGTGGCTCGACGCCTTCACCTTCTTCTTCTCCGCGCGGATGGTATGGGGCCTGGACCTGCGTCCCCGCACTGGGACCGGGGCGCAGGAGACCCTCAGGCCGAAGCTCACCTTCCGCTCCGCCCTCCAGGACGTGCAGGCGGGGTACCGGTTCCTCAGCCAGCACACCCTGGTCCGGGCCATGACCATTGCCATCGTCACGGCTTTCGCGGGCGTCGGGGCGGTCATCTCGCTCGGGCCCGTGTTCGCCCGCTTCTCCGTGAACGCCGGTGCGACTGGGTTCGGGATCCTGATCACGGCGTTTGGCATCGGTATGGGCGCCGGACTGGGGCTGATGGGCCTGCTTACCCGGTTCTTCGACAGGGAAAAGGTGTTCATGGCGGCGATGCTCGGCGCCGCTGGGTCCCTGTTCGTGTTGGCGGCGATGCCCACGATCGCCCTGGCCGCACTGTTCACCGTGCCGATGGGGATCGGGGTCGGCCTGGCGTGGGTCACCGGGTACACCATGCTCCAGGAGAACGTGACCGACGAGTACCGCGGTCGGACCTTCGCTACCCTCACCGTCTCGGCTCGCATGGTTCTGTTCCTGGCGCTGGTAACGTTTCCATCAGTGGCCGCGGCCATCGGTCCCCACACGCTGCATCTGGGCGGACGATCGATCGATCTCTCCGGGACTCGGATCTCGCTGTGGCTCGGGAGCGTGTTGGTTGTCATGGCGGCTCTGTTCTCCCGTGGCGGGTTGAAGAGGGGCCGTCTGGCCAGGCCCCGGCCGCTCTCGCTGCTCCCACAGCTCCGGAAGCCCGAGGGCCGGGGCATATTGGTCGTGTTCGAGGGGGTCGAAGGAGCCGGCAAGGGGACCCAGATCGAGCTCGCTCGGCGCTACGTCCAGTCGAAGGGCCGGGACGTGGTCGTCACCCGGGAGCCCGGTGGAACGGGCTTCGGCGACCGACTTCGGGAGGTCATCCTCGATCCCGCGGCGGGGAAGGTGCATCCCCGTGCCGAGGCCCTCGTGTTCGCTGCAGCCAGGACGCAGCTGGTCTCGACCGTCATTCGGCCTGCCCTCGACGAGGGCAAGGTGGTCCTGTGCGATCGATTCGTGGACTCGTCGGTCGCCTATCAGGGCTTCGCCCGTGGGGTGGGGGAGCAGGACATCCTGACCCTGAACGCGTGGGCCACCGATGGTCTGTTCGCGGACCTGGTCGTGCTCCTGCACATCGAGCCCGAAGAAGGGCTTCGCCGCACGGGAGGAAACCCTGACCGTTTCGAGGGCGAGGAGCTCGCCTTCCACGCGAAGGTGGCCGACGCGTACTTGAGGATCGCCGAGGAGCACCCCGATCGATTCGCCGTCGTGGATGCGGGCGGCACCCCCGAGGAGGTCCACGAGCGGGTGCAGGACAGCCTGGACCGTGTGCTTGGGCCCGCCGCCGACCTTGGCTCGAAGGAGCGGGGAGGACCGACGTGATCGAACCGTCGGACTCTCTTCCTCC
Source organism: Actinomycetota bacterium (assembly GCA_046726275.1). Taxonomy (GTDB): domain Bacteria; phylum Actinomycetota; class UBA4738; order UBA4738; family UBA4738; genus DASXTW01. The sequence continues at coordinate 8,128 of JBKPAF010000072.1, read as the reverse complement.
GGTCATCCGGGACGTCCCGGGCCAGGATCATGCCGTCGGCTTCCTGGCCCGGGCGATCCGCCACCCCCACCACGCCTACCTGTACTCGGGCCCCGAAGGGTCTGGGAAGCGCCTGGCGATGCGGGCTTTCGCCGCGGCCCTGTTGTGCCCGCAAGGCGGATGCGGGACCTGCAGGGCCTGCCGGCTGGCTTTGGCCGAGAGCCACCCCAACATGCTGATGCTCGAGCCGGGCGGGCCGGACATCCTGGTGGGGAAGGACGCCTCGGACCAGAACACGGCTCGGTGGTTCGCCTCCCGCTCCTATCTCACCCCGCCTGAGCCGGGGCGCAAGGTGATGGTCGTGCTGCAGGCGGACCGGCTGAGGGTCGAGGCCGCCGACGTCCTGTTAAAGGTGGTGGAGGAGCCACCTGCCGACACCGTCTTCATCCTGCTCTCGGCCCGGCCGGACGATCTGCCGGACACCATTCGTTCGCGGTGTCAGGAGATCGCGTTCCCCCCGTTGTCTGAGGACTTCGTGGTCCAGACCCTCCTAGCGGAAGGGATGGACGAAGCGCGGGCCCGATTGGCGTGTCGCCTGACCGGCGGGAACCTGGGACGGGCGAGGAGGCTCGCCCGGGACGAACGACAGCTCGCCTTCCGGCAGGCCGCCCTGGAGGCCGCGTCGCTCGCTGCGCGAGGCTCGTCGGGTGCCCTGGCCGCGGCTGAAGGGCTGACCGCGGCCGCAAAGGAGTTTCGCGCGGGTCTCGCGGAGGAGCTCGAGGCGGAGCTCCGGCCGTTCATCGACGAACGGGGCCGCCCCGAGGATCCCTTCCGCGGCGTGGTGCGCCGGCTGGAAGAACAGCACGAACGGCGATTGCGCCGAGCCGAGAGGGAGTTTCTGGACTGGTCGCTGTTGTCGCTGGCCGCCTACTGGCGCGATGTCGTTGCTGCCGGGAGCGGAGGTACGGGCAACGTCCTCATCAATCTGGACCTCGGCCTAGAGGATCGGGTGAACCGTCCGGACATGTCGGTGTGGGCGGCGGGACGTGCATGGGGCGCGGTGGAGGAGGCTCGGGCGGACCTGGCCGACGAGACCAACCTGAACGCGAAATTGGTCCTTGAGCGGCTGTTCCTCCGGATCGCGGAGCTCTGCCCCGCCCCTATCTGAAGCGTCGTCAGCTCGGGCGGTTGGGGCCCGCGGTGACCTCATACAGCCGGTGCCCCGCGCCCAACCCCTTCAGCTCGTGCTCGCCGAGGTCATCGAATTCGAACCCCACCTGGGCTGCGAGCACCTTGGTCGGCTCGGAGACCAGGACCCGGCCGGCGGGCGCCAGGTCTGCGATACGGGCCGCCCGGAATACGGTGGATCCGAAGTACCGCTGCTCCTCCGGAAGGACCTCGCCGGTGTCCATCCCGATGCGCACCTGCACCGATGCCTCGCCTTGCTGCTTTCGCACGTCGGCGAGGCTGCGCTGGATGTCCAGGGCGCAGGCGACCGCGCGTCGCGCGGTCGAGAAGGCGGCCATGAAGCTGTCGCCGGCCCGCTCCACCTCGGTTCCTTCGTGAGCTTTGATGGCTTTGCGGACGACCTCGTCGTGGGCCCGGAGGATGGACCTTGCTCGCTCGTCGCCCAGGGCCATGACCAGGTCGGTGGATCCTTCGACGTCGGTGAACATGATCGTCACCGTGCCTTGGGGGAGCTGGGGAACGCCGAGCTTCTTGCGGAGCTTGCGGTGGACGTCGGCTGTGATAGCGTCTCCGAGCTCACGGTCCAGATCGCGGTCCCTCGGCATGGAAGGGACTCTAGCCGGACACCCCCATGGCGGTCGAAGCGCTCCGGGCGGTCGATACAATGGCCAACGCGCCGGAGTAGCTCAGTCGGCAGAGCGACGCACTCGTAATGCGTAGGTCCGCGGTTCGATTCCGCGCTCCGGCTCCAGGTCAGGGGCCACGTTTTCTTGTCGGCCTAGGTCGCTGGTGGAGCCTCTGCCGACACTTTGCCGACACTCAGCACGGCTTCGATGGCAGCCGAGGCCTGGTTGGCCATCGACGGCAGCACGTGCTGGTAGGTGTCCATGGTGAAGGCCGTGGAGCTGTGGCCCAGGGCGTCGCTGACGATCTTGTGGGTGAACCCCGGCACGCAGGGAATGAGCTCGATGGGTAGGGCCCGGGAGCAGGTGATCAGGTCCCCCCCTGTGGTGGGCAGCCCTCCCTCCTCCGTGATGATGGGCTCTGTTACTACGCCGGCAAGATGGCCGACCTGGCCAGAAAGCCTCGCGGCCTCCGGTTTTTCGCAACGGCGCCCACGAGAGCAGTCACCGTGGATGGCGAGCGAAAGAGGCTGGGTTGGTAAAGGGGCCTGACCAATTGCCAGCGAGAAACCGGTGATGGCTGCCCCCAAAGCGCCAACTCTGCCCCAGAGGCCACGACACGTTTGCGATCGCCCGCGATCCCTCGGGCCGATGCCTGCGGTGCAAGCGGGACGACCTGGCGACCTCGCGGAGCGCCCGTCTGGCCGAGGCCTGGGCCGCCCAGAGCGCGAGGATCCGTAAGGAGCAGGATCGTCGGGATCGCGAACGAGCCCGCGAGCGCGAGCGGGTCCTCAAGGCCGGCGGCGAACCCGCCCTGAGCCTCACGCTGGAGGAGGCCGGGCAGGAGTTGCTGCTGGGTCTTGAGCGAGAACCCGCCGGCCATCTGCGGCCGCAAGAACGAACACGCCTGGGCCGTCTACTGCCGCAAGCACAACCGCGAGCTCGAGCGGGAGCTGGCGCGGCGCTCCGACCATGATCGCCTACGACGGCGTGGTCAGGGCCGAGCGACCTCCCGCGGGGCCGATGGTGATCTTGCCCTCCGGGGTGGGATAGCGGAGATCGGACGAGGAAGGAGGGGGCAGATGATCGAGCAGGTCGTGATCGACTATCCGGGCGGACGTGCCGTCCACGTCGGACAGATCGAGGAGGGCTCTCGGGAGCTCGAGTTGATCCTGTCCGACGTTTGGCCGTGTCGATGCGCCGGCACCCGGGGACTGTCGCGCCACCGCACCGGATGGAAGGGGCCGCTGTTGCACGTTCGGACGTCCCATGAGGGTCAGTGCCGGCAGAGGAGATGAGGAGACTGAGCATGTTTCGCCCCACGAAGAAGGGGCCCGACAGGGCGTTCAGCCACGCCGAAGGCTGCAAGATCCTGGCCGCCGACCCCACCGTTTCGATCGAATGGAGCGAGGTCGAGCGCGGACATTGGCAGGCGGTCTGCCAGTGCGGGGCAGAGAACTACTACGAGCCCACCGCCGCCCGTGTTCGGCTCGACCCGCTCGATCCGAAACCGGCCGTAACCTGGGGCAATGCGAGTTCGCAGTCGAGTCCGATCCGGCCGTCCTTCGAGTCGACTTGAAGGCCACCGAGAAGGAGGGCTACTGGTGGGTCACCTGCGGCGCGTGCGACGCGGGTTGGCAGGTTCCGCACTAGCCGAGAGCGTCGCGACTCGGGGGTAGTCCAAGGCCGCTCGGTGAACGCTGACCTCTCGCGGCTGACATGGCCGACGACTCACTCGCCTTCAACCAGGTCGTCGAGCTCCTGGACGAAGGCCGGGTTCGTGAGCGCGGTGCGGCAGGGCGGAAAGATCCAAGCTTTACCGAGCGTGTCCCCTTCCATCAGGATCCGTACGCTCGCCTCGGCGAAGTGTGGGCCGACCGGGACCCGAACGAGGTGGAAGGAGAGCTCCTCCACACCGTTCACCGTTTCGCTGCTGGCCCCGTCCCGGCCGAAGAGCTTGCGGACATGGTGGGCATCGAACGCCCGGATCAGGACACGGTGCTCACGATCGCCCGTGAGTCCGATCTGGTGAAGTCCCTTGTGGCCCGAGGCCGCCGATATCTCTAGTCTCGTTGCCGTGGCCTCGATTACCGCCGACACGGCGCCCTTGCCGACCGGGACCGTCACGTTCTTCTTCAGCGACATCGAGGGATCCACGAGGCTGCTCAACGCCCTCGGACCGGAGTACGACGACCTGCTCGAGCGGCATCACCAGATCGTGCGCGAAGCGCTCAGCCGGCATGCCGGGGTGGAGAGCGGAACGCACGGGGATTCGTTCTTTGCCGTCTTCCCCGGCGCGGCCGCCGCCCTTTCCGGCGCGATCGACGTTCAACGCTCGCTGGGGATCGAGATGTGGCCCCACGCCTCGACCGTTCGAGTTCGGATCGGCCTCCACACGGGGGAGGGCCGCGTGTCCCGAACCGGCTACGTCGGCCTCGACGTCCATCGGGCGGCCCGAATCATGGCCGCAGCGCACGGCGGCCAGATCCTGATCTCAGACGCGACCCGGGCAATGGCAGAGCGAAGCCTGAGCGAGGGCGTCGAGCTCCGCGACCTCGGCGAGCACCGTCTTCGAGACCTCACGGGCCGGGAGCGATTGTTCCAGGTGGTAACCGAGGGCCTGGCCAGCGAATTCCCCCCGCCGCGGACGCTGGACGCGCTTCCCAACAACCTGCCGATGCAGGCCTCTCCGCTGGTCGGCCGGGAGGCGGAGCTCGCCGCTCTCCGCGGCCAGTTGAGGTCGCCGACCATCCGACTCGTAACGCTGACCGGACCCGGCGGGATCGGCAAGACCCGGCTGGCCGTACAGGCCGCGGCCGACGAGGCGGACCGCTTCCACGACGGGGTGTACTTCGTCGACCTGTCTGCGACCCGCCACGCCGCGGCGGCGGTCCAAGCGATCATTCAGGCGGTCGGCGTGACGGTACCCGGCGAGGCAGAGCTCCTGGCTGCGTTGGCCGAGCTGGTTCGGCCCCGTGATCTCCTGTTGCTCCTCGACAACTTCGAGCAGGTGATGCCGGCGGCCGACGACGTTGCGGAGCTCCTCGGACTATGTCCAAAGCTCAAGCTCCTCGTCACCAGCCGGGAGGCCCTCCGGGTGCGGGGCGAGAAGGTCTTTCCGGTGGCGCCGCTGGCGGTTCCCGACGGCGGCCGGGCGCGCCGCTCGGCGGACGACGTCGCCGCTTACGAGGCGGTGCGTCTGTTTGTGGACAGGGCGCAGGAGGCCCAGCCCAGCTTCGAGCTCACCGACGAAAACGCCTCGGTGGTGGCGGAGATCTGCGCTCGCCTCGACGGCCTGCCGCTGGCCATCGAGCTGGCCGCAGCCAGGCTGAGGTTGTTCTCTGCCGTGGAGCTCCGGGATCGGTTGCGAAAGCGGCTCGAGCTGCTGAAAGGGGGAGCCCGCGACCTGCCGGAGCGTCAGCGGACGCTTCGAGACACGATCGAGTGGAGCTACGAGCTCCTGGACGACGATGAGCGGGCGGTCTTCCACCTGCTGGCGGTGTTCCCGTCCGCCGTCGTCGGCGCCGTCGAGGATGTGTCGTCGACGCTGGAGAGCCTGGCGAAGGTGGACGTGGTCGATCGGCTGGAGTCCCTGGTGGACAAAAGTCTCGTCCGTAGCGTGGAGGATCGGACCGGCCGCCGGCTGTCGATGCTCGACACCATCCGCGAATACGCTGCGGAGCGGCTCGAAGACGATCCGGCGTTCGCCTCGGCTGTCCGCCGAGGCCACTCCGAACACTTCGCCGAGTTCGCCGAGGCCAGGCGCGGTGAGCTTCGCGGGGAGGGTCGGGAGGCGGCGATCCAGAGCCTGGAATCGGAGCTCGGCAACCTGGACGAGGCCTGGCGGTACTTCGTCGTCAGCGCCGACATCGGACAGCTCAACAAGCTGCTGGATGCCCTATGGGCCCTAAACGACGCACGAGGCTGGTACCACCGAGCGGTCGGGCTGGCGAACGACCTGCTGGAGGTCCTGTCGAAATCGCCCCCCGACGCTGACCGGGCGGAGGACGAGATCACCATTCGGCTCAGCCTGGCCCGGGGGCTTCTGGCGCTGCGGGGGTACACCGAGGAAGTCGAGCGCCTGTACCGAGAGGCCCTCGCGGTCACGGAGGCGGTGGGGGCCGTGCCGCGGCGTCTCCCCGTCCTTCGAAGCCTCGCCAGCTTCCACCTGTACCGGGGCGAGATCGACAAGACCCTGGCCATCGGCCAGGAGCTCCTACAGCTGGCCGAACAACAGCAAGACCCGAGCCTGGAGGTCGAGGGACATCTGATCGTCGGCCCGCCGATGGCCTTCTTGGGAGACACCGCCGGGGGGCTCGCCCATCTCGACCGCGCCGTCGAGCTGTTCGATCCAGCCCGGGACGGCCGGGCGGCCTTTCGCCTGGGGCCCAGTCCCGGCGTGGCGGCGGCCGCGGTGTCCGGGTTGATCCATTGGGTCGCCGGGTATCCCGATACCGCGGCACAACGGGCGGAGACCGCCCTCGACCTGGCGGCGCGCCTGGACCACCCGTACTCCCTGGCCTACGCCACCTTCCACGTCACGGTGCTCGATCTGTGGAACGGCCGGATGGACGTCGCGCACCAGCGGGCCACCCGGGTGCTGCAGGTGGCCGAGGAGCATGACTACGCGATCTGGAAGGCGGTCGGGCTGGTCGCTCAGGGCGTGGCGGCGGCGGGGCTGGGACGGGGGGACGAAGGCGTGGCGCAGACGGAACAGGGGATCGCCATGTACGAGAACCTGCAGACCCCGCCCATCTTTTGGTCGACCCTCCTGGCGATGCGCGCCCAGGCCTACGCGCTGGCCGGCCGGGCCACCGAGGCCATCGATCTGTTCGATCAGGCCGTGGCCGTGCCGGGTTCGCTCGACGTGGCGGCGCTCGGCGTGCAGAAGGGCGTCGTTTTGATGATGACCGGCGATGTCCAGGGCGCCGAGCCGTTGCTCCGTCAGGGGTTCGCCGCCGCTGGCGTGGTCGGGGCGCGCATGCTCCAGCTGGCAGCTGCCACATGGCTGGCGCGGTTGGCCTTGATGACGGGTGGGGGCGAAGACGAGGTCGCCACCCTGCGAGGGGTGTACGAGTCCTTCACCGAGGGCTTCGACACGATGTTCCTGCTTGATGCCCTAGCGGTGCTCGATCAGGCGGCCGCGGCGGAGGCCTGAGCCGAGCCAGTCGATTCGACCCGTGATCGCGTCTGCTTGTTTCCGCCATGTCGGGCGGGCCAGAATGCCCACGGCGTAGGGAGGGACGTCGCATGAGTCGCAGGGTCCGCACGGTCGTGGTGGGGATGCCCGCTGCCCTCCTGGCCGGGCTGCTGATGCCTGCTTCTGCCGTGGCCGGGACCCGACACACAGTGCGCCGAGTGGGAGTTCCCGCTGTCGGTGGTCTTGAGTTCGTTGGATCAGGCGGAGGAGCAGGTTCGCGTCGAATGGCTCCGACTTCGTCGTCAATGCCCACCTCGCCGGTGCCTGGGCCCCGCGGACGAACCTATCTACCTGGCCGGGCGCGTTTCGTCGCGGCGTATAAGGCCGAGCTCGAGCGCCTGGAGGCGTAGCGGGTCCGCAGGCGCGAGCAGGCCGTGATCGAAGGCAACGAGGGACAGGTCCGATCCCGAGCTGACGCGCTCGGGGCCGCCGGCGCATTCCTCGATCCCCAGGCCAAAGCCGAGTACCGCCGTCGCCTCGAGGAACTCGCACAGGAGCTTGAGGATGCCGAGTTGATGGGCGACTCGGACCGCGCCGAACGAGCCCGTTCCGAGCGCGAGTTCATCGCCCATGAACTGGCCGCGGCGGTCGGGCTCGGAGGCCGTGATCGCATGGCGGCGTTTGCATCGGAGCGCGCACGAGTGAGCGTCACGCGCGCGGTCAAGTCGGCCGTCTCGCAAATCAAAGACCACTCCAGCGGGCTGGGCAACCACCTCGTGGCGACCGTTCGTACGGGGACGTACTGCTCCAATTCGCCGGATCTTCGAGTGCCTGTCTCCTGGAAGCTATGAGGAACGTGGAGGGGTAGGTAGTGAGGTGCGGGACGTCCCGGGATGTCGCCGCAACTCGGAGATAGCACAGCCCAAGGTGTGTCCTGGGAGCTAAGGGCCACTCCGCATCACCGGCCAGACCACGTAGACGGGCGAGAACGCAGTCGTCATGCGTAGGTCCGGGTTCGACACCCCGCTCTGGCTCCGACTCTTCTGATCCCCCATGCGCAACTTCATGCTCCGAGACGCGAAGAGGCCGGGCAGTGTGCCCGGCCTCTTCGGTCTCAAGCAACGAGCCGACTTCTAACGGTTGTAGAACGGCTCGTAATAACCCCCGACCTTCTCCCGGTAGATGTCCTCCCTGTACC